>DATHYR010000197.1:0-1308 GCA_035458985.1 Pseudomonadales bacterium | reverse complement strand
GAAACCATGGTCTGACCAAAAGCGACCCGTGCATTTGCGAGTAATGGCTCAGAAGTATTGAATACAACAGAACGTTCCAGCTCTGCCTTGTTTTCCATCACGACTGTTAGCATGAGGGTCAGCAAAGCAGTCATTGCTACGAATGATATGGCAATCAGGTACGGGATATACGGGTTCATCCATGGCAATGTGCCGGCCGAAGCAGGTGTGGATGCCTGCTTCGTAATCCTGTTTTCCTGCTCAGATTTTATGTTTGTGCTTGTCTCAGTCACCGAATGCCTCTGCAAGGTAATCACAGAGGCATCAGTATATTAGAAAATTCTAAATAATATCAACAAAGCAGATCAATTAATTGTCCTGCGGATCGCCGATTATGGCTCAAGCAGGCCATCCAGACCTGACCGCTGCACGACTGACCGAACATAGTTTCGGTAGTATGCAACCGCACTTATACCATCGGCCGACACGTCCACAACTTTCCATCCGGTGGCGCCGTGGACGATACGTAGTTCCAGGATTGTGGGATAGGTGTCAGGTCTGAATACCGCCAGCCTGACCCTTACCCTGCCTCGGTTAAGATTGCCTGTAGCCTTGAGGTACCTGGCATCGCCGCCACGGTACTTGGCGAGGTTGTTGGCTAATGCGGACAGGAAGGAGCGCTTTACCTTGAGTACGGCACCTTGTCGTTGCAGTGGTGTCATGCGGTAATTTAAAGGTCCAAGTATTTGCTGGGTCATGGCGTTGAAGTCAAAAAACGGGGCAACTTCTTTTTCGATGAACTGATTAATCAGGGCAGGATTCGTTTGATCACTGGTTGCAAGAAACGCCTTGATACGGTCAAGGCCCCGTTCAATAGTTTCTCGTGGGTCTGGCACAGGTGGGCGAGGTTGACTGTAAAATGGGCTGGCAGAACTTGTGCCAGGGCCGGTCTGCGCAATTGCAGGACTCAGGGTAATGGTCAGGCATGCCACCGCAAACGATATCAAAGCTGCTCTCATTATTATCTCCACGCTACAGGTAAGTGCGAATCAGTATAGCTAGTACGAGCGGCCGAGAGAATGCTTGATGCTAATTAATTTGATGGTACCTGCTGTTTCAGGGTGAGGTTGTCGCCTTTTTGTATGAGTTCAAGTTTTTTCAGAAAAGACATACCAAGCAAAATTTCATTACTCGACATATGAGGGTTGATGTGTGCCGGCACATTGTCCAGGTTGATGTCGCCAATGCCAACGGAGTCCAGGCGGGTTGAGTAGATCCTGATTACACCATTGGCCGTATGCGCATAGCTGGCCGGGCCGGCTTTTAACT
>DATHYR010000196.1:0-2049 GCA_035458985.1 Pseudomonadales bacterium | reverse complement strand
TTGCCGATCATCCCGTTGATATTGATGACCTCCAATTTTGGCACAAAGATCGGCGCACTCTTTTTTGCTGTCGATCAGGCGATTGGTGATGTGTCCAATCGCTTGCAGGAAAATGTAGTGGGTGTGCAGGTGGTGCGTGCTTTTGCGCGTGAAGATTACGAGATCAACCGTTTTGCCAAAGAAAATCAAAGTGTATTTGATACGTGGTTGAATGTTATTTTTCAGTGGTCGCGCATCATGCCGACTACGAACTGGTTGATCGCGATAAGCACGATCCTCATCCTTTGGTTTGGCGGGCAAATGGTCATGGAAGGCACATTGACTGTTGGCGCCATCGTTGCGTTCAATGCATATGTCTTGATGCTCGCGGAACCAGCCCAACAATTAACGGGTCTCGTTAACGCGGGCGGTGAGGCGGCGGCTGGCGCACAGCGTGTATTTGAAATATTGGATACACATCCCGCTATACATTCCCCAAAAGATGCGATTGAACTCGATACCTTGCGTGGTGAAGTGGATTTCCGCAATGTTGGTTTGAGGTACAAGGATGAAATAACTTCGTCTCTTATGGAGATCAGTTTGAAGGTGGAGCCGAATCAGCTTGTTGCCCTGATCGGACCGACGGGGTCGGGGAAAACTTCACTGGTTAACCTTATTCCACGTTTCTATGATGTAACAGACGGTGATGTCTCTGTCGATAGGCAGGATGTCCGCAAGGTGGACCTGGTTTCCCTGCGTAGGCAGATCGGTATCGTGTTGCAGACTTCGCTGCTGTTCTCCGATTCGATCAAAGCAAATATCGCATATGGGCGACCCGATGCAACAGATGAAGCCGTGGTCGCCGCTGCCAAAGCTGCGCAGGCACATGAATTTATCGAAGGCTTCCCAAAGGGATATGACACAGTCGTCGGCGAACGGGGTGTGACCCTCTCAGGCGGCCAACGTCAACGTGTGGCGATTGCGCGCGCTTTATTGATGAATCCGCGAATATTGATCTTGGATGACTCGACCTCATCGGTTGACACGCAAACCGAGAAACTTATCCAGGCCGCGTTGGATAATCTTATGGAAGGACGCACCACCTTCGTGATTGCCCATCGTCTTTCCACGGTGAGGCGTGCTGATATGATCCTGGTCATGGATAAGGGGCGCATTGTCGAACGTGGTACGCATGATGAGTTGCTCAAACTTGGAGGACTGTACACAGAGATACACGATCTGCAGTTGGTGGACCAGGATAAGTTTGCACAAGAAATGGAAGAGTTACACGAGGAATATCGTTCGGAGCGGAGCCATGAGCCTGAAGGGGAGGTGGACTGATGGCAACCAAGATCGTCCCTCCCGATTACATTACCAAGTCTGAAGAATTCTACGACAAGGGCTACGACCCCAAAGTTGCACGTGGATTATTGCAATTTGTAAAGCCTTATACCAACCAAATGCTGGTCTCGTTGGTGTTTATGATCATTGTTACTGCTGCAAGTGTAGCGGGACCTTACTTCGTCAAGCTGGCGATCGATGATGGTATCGGCAAAAGAGATCTCAGCGCATTGGGGGCTATTGCGATTACTTATTTTGTTGTGGCGGGCGTACAACTCGTAACAAACTTCTTCCGTGTGCGTATCATGTCGCGTGTGGGACAGCATGTGCTGTACGATGTGCGTACGGCGATGTTCGATCATTTGCAGAAACTTTCGCTGAGTTTCTATAACCGTTACAGTGTGGGACGCGTCATCACACGCGTCATCAATGACGTGGGGACGTTGCGTGAATTCGTCACCTGGGCGGTGTTGGCGATTGTCCGCAATTCGTTGGCGATCGTGGGGACGTTGATCGCGATGGTGTCGCTTAATTTTCGGTTGTCGTTGATAACGCTTACAGTAATCCCGTTGATGATCATAGCGACACTTATTTATCGAAACATCGCAAGGCGCAATTATCGCAAATTGCGCGCTTCCGTTTCGTGGACGAACTCGGTACTGGCGGAAAATGTCAATGGGGTGCGGGTAGTGCAGGCGTTTTCGCGCACATCGCATAATTACGAAAGGT
>DATHYR010000195.1:0-1099 GCA_035458985.1 Pseudomonadales bacterium | reverse complement strand
GTTAGTACTTCACGGGTCATCAAAGCCAAACGCTTACCTTTTTGATCCCCACGGGTGGGGTCTGGCTGTCCAGCCTTTATCCGGCGATATAACTCCAGTGAGCGGGCGGTAATCGCCACCAAGGCAACAACGGTTATCAGGTAAGCCAGAATCGCGAGGCCGGTCTCAATCATGGAACTAGCGTAAGCGTGAGAAGGGGTATTGCTGTGGAGGGGGAGATTTCAACAGGGGTGGATAAAGCTGTGGAGAATTACAACGGTGTAATTCACAGGTATTTAAACGGGGCTATTTATTAAGGTGTTAGCGCCAGCGCGTAGCGAGGCTGAAGCCCACACCAATGAAGCCAAAACCAACAATCATGTTCCAGGCCCCGATATTTGGGATCGGGTACTCGGTCTGGGTGACGTAGAAGATCACAATCCAGAAAAGGCCAATTAGGAAGTTGGCGATCATGGTTGGAACAAGCCAACGGGGGCTTTCCTGAGGAATCGGGTTGGCGGCTTGGGCCAACAAATCAGGACGGTTGTCCTTATCCTTCTTGCGCACACGTGACTTTGGCATGGGCGGCAGGTTACACGAGAGAATGCCGCCATGGGTAGTAAAGATGGCGCCAGTTCCACACCAAAAATACTTGTGGTCGATAACTACGACTCCTTCGTTTTTAACTTGGTGCAGTATCTCCAACAACTAGGCGCTGATTGCACCGTGGTCCGCAATGATGAAGTGGGCGCGCAAGAAGCCGATAAATATGACGGGGTTTTAATCTCCCCAGGCCCTGGCACCCCAGAGTCGGCTGGAGTCTCAATCGAGATGATTAAACATTGCGGGGAAACTAACAAACCACTTTTTGGAGTTTGTTTAGGGCATCAAGCGATAGCGGTGGCATATGGCGCAACCGTTAATCGCGCACCTGAGTTATTGCATGGCAAGACCTCTTTGGTTTCACATACCAACACCGGGGTTTTAGAAAACATACCAACGCCATTTACTGCAACTAGATACCACTCTTTAGCAATAGATGAAAAAACATTGCCAACAGATTTGCAGGTAACCGGTAGAAGTGAAAGTGGTGTTGTTATGTCTATCAAACACACCAAAC
>DATHYR010000194.1:0-1029 GCA_035458985.1 Pseudomonadales bacterium | reverse complement strand
CCTGGGGCGGTAAACAAATCAGTCTTCCAGACATACTGCAGCGCCTTAAGTCTGAAGGCATTAAAATGGGTTTGAGTAAAGTCCGCATTGAAGCCATGCTCAAGCAACTGACATTGCTGAAACCAGGTGAAACTGTCACGGCAGTCATCGCTAACGGTAAGCCTGCAGTGAATGGTGAAAATGCCAAGATAGAGCGCAAAGTGTCTCTTGCCAGAGAAAGGCTACTGCAACCTCAAGAGCGTGAAGACGGCACTGTCGATATGCGTAACTTAGGCTCAGTGATCATGGTAAAACCGGGCGATTTACTCATGGTAAAGACGCCCGCAACGGACGGCGTAGCTGGTTACACAATTAAAGGCACACCACTTTTACCTAAGCCAGGAAAAGACACCCCCATGCAACCGGGTGAAGGCACTTCTTTTAAGCCAAATGACGAAAATACCCTTGTCGCTGTTGTATCAGGCCAACCCGTGGAGACGCGAACCGGCATGCAAGTTGACGACGTGCTCCAAATCAAAGATGTCGATATTGGATACGGCCATGTAAACTTTAAAGGCAGCGTGATGATCACAGGCGATGTGCACGAAGGCATGATAGTCAAAAGCACGGGTGATATTACCGTCATGGGGTTCGTCGATTCCGCCACACTCGACGCGGATGGTGATATTACCGTCAGCAAAGGTGTGATCGGTCGATTAGTTAAAGACCACGATTTATCGACTAAATTAATGTCGAAAGGCCAAATTTCTGCTCAATTTGTCCAATATTCCAGCCTCCAGGCATTAGGCAATGTGCTTATCACCAAACAGCTGCTACACAGTAACGTCGATACCAAGGGTACGTTAATTGTCAGCGATAGCAGTGGCCGCCGAGGCGATTTAGTTGGCGGAACCATCAATGCCGACCAAGGTGTGACCGCTGTTGTGATAGGCGCTACGGCAGGTAGTAAAACAGATATATACTGCGCTATGCACCAATCCGAATTAAAACAAGACCTTAAACAACTAGATGAAAGTGTTAAGGCCATGG
>DATHYR010000193.1:0-5885 GCA_035458985.1 Pseudomonadales bacterium | reverse complement strand
CTTGGGGTGGACCCTGGCTCTGATAATCTGGAAGGATTGCGTTATGGCAAGGTATGTATTTTGGCGGACGCGGATTCCGACGGTCTCCACATTGCTACTTTGTTATGTGCGCTCTTTGTTCGCCACTTCCCGGCCCTAGTTAATGCCGGCCACGTGTATGTGGCAATGCCCCCTTTATACCGGATCGATATTGGCAAAGATGTTTACTACGCCCTAGACGAAGCCGAAAAACAAGGCGTACTGGACCGAATAGACGCGGAGAATCGCAAGGGTAAAATTAATGTTCAGCGCTTTAAAGGTTTGGGTGAAATGAATCCCATGCAACTGCGCGAAACCGTGATGAATAGAGACACGCGTCGCCTTGTCCAGCTGACCCTGGCGGAGGATGATGGGACCGGTGAAATGATGGATATGTTGTTATCTAAGAAGCGAGCGGGTGACCGTAAAAGTTGGCTAGAAACCAAAGGTGATAGGGCGGAGATTTAAGGTGCGTAAGGTGTGGCGAGTGATGGTGGCAGTTGCGCTTGCGTCGCTGTTTGGCTGTGCCGAAAACAACCTGACGGTGCCCGCGGATCAACTACCGGTTGAGCATTTGCCGCCGCAGGTCACGCCACTCATGTATAACGTCGAGCTCTATCTACAAACACGTAAAGATGAGTTTACCGGTCACGTTGAAATTGACGTCGACGTGCACCAAGCCTTTGACCGATTGTGGTTACACGGCGCCACCCTAAAAGTGGGCACTGTCCAAATTGTTGGCGCCACTATTGCGACCGGAGAGTGGCGTCAGCACACGCCTGAAGGTCTGGCCAGTATCGTTTTTGATCGCACCGTACCGGTGGGTCGTAGCAAGATTATCCTCGATTACTCTGCGCCATACAGCCCCGGTTTGAAAGGCTTTATTCGCAGCCGCGATAAAAACACCTACCTGGCCAGTTTGGCCGATGGTGGTGCGAGATTTATGTTGCCTGGGTTTGATGAGCCTCGCTACCGCGCACCTATCAGCTTGTCCATCGATATCCCTGCACAGCTCGATGCCATGGCCTCGACCGACGTCATCAACCGCACGGCATTAGAAAACCAACGTCGCGTGATCCGCTTTGCCGAAACCTTGTCCGTTCCTTTGGGCGCTGTTGGGTTGGTGGTGACCGCGTTGGAAAGCCCTCAGCAAGTCACATCAGATCATACTGTGGTTCGTGGCTACGGGCTTGATCCTGTGCCATGGCTGGCGGGATTAGATGCGCTCGAGCTTCGCAGTGAATTCCCCTATCCATTTAAAAAATTAGATGTCATCGCGCTGCCAGCAGTAAACG
Source organism: Pseudomonadales bacterium (assembly GCA_035458985.1). Taxonomy (GTDB): domain Bacteria; phylum Pseudomonadota; class Gammaproteobacteria; order Pseudomonadales; family JAHEIH01; genus JAHEIH01. The sequence goes on along the minus strand of DATHYR010000193.1, from coordinate 4,572 downwards.
ACACCGTCAATGTGTCAGGTTTGATCGTGAACCCAGAGCCAGAGGCCCCGTTGCAAGCCGAGCGGTTAGCGCAACACTGGTGGGATCATGCTGGTGCTTACCGAAGCTGGCAAGCCCAGTGCGTTGCCCGCGGCGTGGCGAAGTGGGCGGGTTTAGACGCCTATCGCAATGCGGGTTTGCTAACGCAAGCCGCGCTCGATGAAGTGTGGCAGCAGGCACAAACCATTGATGCTTACCCTCTTGGGCGCATGTGCTGGGATGTTCCCTCTGACAAGGTATTGCCTTTGGCGGAGATTGAAGACCATGCGCTGATCGCTGGCGCCATACTAACGATAGAAGACAAGCTCGGTAAGGATGTGACGGCGGAAAATCTCTGGCGCGATTGGTTTGTTAATCGCAACGAGGCGCGCAGTGCGCAGGACTTTATGCCGGCGTTGTATCAGCGCATATATACGGTTTTACAAGATGGCCACTTAATGCCCACCGGATGCACACAGGATTGTCGTTATGTTGCCCAAGCTGCTCCCCCATTGTGGACTGTTGAGCAAGCACTGCAGAATGTGACACAGGTGTCATTAGCGCAATGGCGTGCGATACAAACAGATACCGCCGTTAAGGCCTTCTTCGAAAGCGTTGTTCGCCAGGCAGATAAGGTGTCGCTCTCGACACTATCCGCCCAGCTAGGCGAGGCGTTGCCGGTTGCGATGGGTTACGCCATGGGGCAGGACTTTGATCGTTGGAGTGCATTTCTGCGACAGCGATCGGCCGAGGCTAGCTCGACATCCGAGCGATTGGCGGCCTTGTTCGCCTTAGCCGAATCGACCGATAGCCGTATTGAGTTGTGGTTTCAACAATTGTTCGTGAACCGAGCCCTTCCGCCTCATGAAAGCGACGCCTTATTTGCGCGCTTAATGCAGTCACCACAAGCCGATGGGCAATTGCAGTGGCTGGCGATGAATCGTGACAAGATTATGCGTACCTTGTCGCCGGCACAGCGCGTGCGTTGGTTGGATGCCTTAGGCTACCTGTGCGGAGAGCCCCAGGCGACCGTGGTCGATGACATGATGCGCGCTGCCGCGCCGCTGATTTTTCGGGGGGAAGCGCGTTTAGAAAGGGCTTTGTCGCGTATTCGCGATTGTAATCCACAGAATCTTTAACTACATCAAGGCTAATTGAGAGGTTTCGTGCTACATATTAACCAGAGCACGGAGGTCTTATGAGTAAACAACACATGCCAACAGTGGTGTCAGTGATGACGCCGTTTCCCTATTTTATTTCCCCTAGCGCCAGCCTCAGAGAGGCCAAGCACATGATGGATCAACACCAAATTCACCACCTGCCGGTGCTTGATGATACTGATATTATCGGCATGATTTCCTGGCGTGATTTATTGCGGGCCGTGAGCCTAGGTGAGCGGTTGAGTGACCAAACAGATATTTTAGTTTCGGATTTAGTGAATCATCGGCCTTACATGGTGGATGTCAGTGACCCGCTCGTTCCTGTATTGCAGGCGATGGTTGAAAAGCGTTTGGGGTCAGTGATAGTCCTGAAAGACGGTGAACTAGTGGGCATCTTTACGTCGCGCGATGCCATGCGATATTTCGCTGAATTTTTGGAGGAGGCATATCCTGCCAATCCCGGTGACGATGATGTAGCTTAAGGGTGAATAAGGTAGATTAGCGCCTGGTTTAATAAGGTCGTTATTACAATGAAAGCATATATCCGCACCCTTACACTGGGTCTTCTTGCCCTGTCTGGCACCCTCCACGCGAATGACAAGCCCAATATTCTCGTGATCATGGGGGACGATATTGGCTTGACCAATATCAGCTTTGTTAGCCATGGCATGATGGGTTATGAAACACCCAATATCGATCGCATCGCCGAAGAAGGTCTGTTTATGACAGATTACTATGGCGAGCAGAGTTGCACGGCAGGACGGTCTGCCTTTATTTTGGGACAAAGCCCCGTGCGTACGGGGTTGACCAAAGTGGGCTTGCCGGGCGCCCCTCAAGGCATCCACCCTGATGACCCGACCATTGCTGCTCTTCTTAAGCCGCTAGGTTACACGTCGGGCCAATTTGGCAAAAATCACCTGGGGGATAGCGATAAATTCTTGCCGACCAACCATGGCTTTGATGAGTTTTTCGGTAATCTGTATCACTTGAACGCCGAAGAAGAACCCGAGCGTGAACACTATTTTAAGGATGAGAAACAGCGTCAAATGTTCTCGCCGCGAGGTGTCATCCGTTCATATGCTGACGGCCGGGTGGAAGACTTAGGTCCGCTCACCAAGAAGCGTATGGAGCGTATCGATGAAGATTTCCTCGCCGCGAGTCTGAACTTTATCGATAAGGCCCATGCGGCTGGAAAACCATTTTTCGTTTGGTTTAACGCAACACGTATGCACTACTTTACCCATGCGCCCGAAGAGTATCGTGGTCGTTCTGGGCTGAATGAATATGTGGATGGCATGCTCCAACACGATGATCATGTGGGTGTTCTACTGGGTAAGTTGGATGAGCTGAAAATTGCAGACAATACCCTCGTTATTTACACCACCGATAACGGTCCTCACCTCAATATGTGGCCTGACGCGGCAATGACACCCTTCCGTGGTGAAAAAAATACCAACTGGGAAGGGGGTTATCGCGTACCGATGTTCATACGTTGGCCGGCTAAGATTGCACCTAACAGTCGCTCTACAGCGGTCATGTCACACATGGATTGGATGCCAACCATGCTTTCAGCGGCGGGCGTGAAGGATATTGTCGGTAAACTAAAACAAGGGTATCAAGCGGGTGATAAAACGTACCGCGTCCATCTCGATGGTTACGATTTTATGCCGCTATTGACGGGTCAAACCGATAAGAGTCCTCGCAACGAGTTTCTCTACTGGAGCGATGACGGTGACCTGGTAGGGCTTCGTTATGGCGATCGTTGGAAATTAGTGTTTGCAGAGCAACGTTCTTCCCGTCTCAATGTTTGGCGTGAACCGTTTATTAAACTACGTGCTCCGTTGCTGTTCGATTTGCGCACTGATCCCTTTGAGCGTGCTCAGCACGACTCTAACAGTTATGAGCGCTGGTTTGCTGAGCATTCCTATTTGATTTACCCCGCTAAGCCAATCGTCGGTCAGTTTGTGATGAGCATGCAGCAGTTTCCGCCTCGCTTTAAACCTGCGACGTTTAACGTTGATGAGATCACAGAGATGATGTATCGCGGCATGCGACAGTAGTTTTAAGCATAAAAAAAGCGCCCCGGGCGCTTTTTTTATCTCTGGCGATAGCGATTTTGTGAGGCTGGCGGATTGGATTTTCCGCGAGGCCACAGGGTGCGTGGCGGGTGATGGCGCAAAGCTGTGTCGGATAAAACGCGGCGGCGCATCGCTGACCTCATGTAACCATTGTAGGGGAGTTTCGGGAGAGAATGATTGCAAATGTTGCATAAGTTCTGGCTATTTATGCAATCATTCGCTAATTTATAAGCGCATTGTGAATAAATTATCTCAAAAGAGGGTTTTATGAGGTTTGATCGAATTGATCGACGAATTTTGCAGGAGCTACAAGCCAATGCCCGTATCTCTAATCTGGAATTAGCCGACCGCGTTGGGCTTTCACCTACCCCCTGTTCTCGCCGCGTCAAGCATCTTGAAGATAGCGGCATCATAGATGGTCATGTAACGCTGTTAAATCCCAATAAATTGGGATTGAAGCTGACGGCTATCATCGGCATTTCGATGGATCGTCATACGCCAGAGCGTTTTGAGACTTTTGAGCGCGAGGTGGCCGCGTTTCCGGAAGTGGTGGAATGCAATGTGGTGACGGGCCAAACGGCCGATTACCTGCTTAAAGTGATGGTACCTGATATGGCGTACTACGAAGAGTTTCTATTGGGACGTTTGACCCGTATTGAAGGCGTTTCGGGGGTGCACTCAAGTTTCGTGCTGCGTTCAGTATTGCGTAAAACAGCGTTACCCGTGCTCGATATCCGCGATGAATAATGTGCGAGTGTCAGCTCATGCGGCCATACCGTCTGGCGACGCTGAATTTACCGCCAGAGTCGGCTATAATGCGCCGTTTAACCCACCCTTCTTTTCAAAGGACTCAGCATGAGCTCAAAAATCCACGTTGAAAAGCCACTCGTTGTTTTACACGGCGACGAGATGGCACAGGTCGCCTTTGAACGCATCCTCGATATGTTCATTAAAACCCCCTTGGACATCGATTTGATCGAGGTTGATTTGACCGCGGAAAACCGTTTAGTGAGTAATGGTAAAGCGGTGAATGACGCCATTGACATGCTTAATACGCACGGTGTTGGTATCAAAAATGCGGGCATGACCGTCAATCGCGCACAACTCAATGACTTGTTAGAAAAATACCACGGAATTCGTGAAGAAGATTTAGACAAGTTGGCCACTAAGTCGCCCAACGGCGCCATCCGCAAAGGGATCGGTGGCAATATAACCCGCGAGGATATTCCTTTTACCAACCTGAAAGTGAACACGCCAGATTGGATAGGCCGCGATATCATCGTCGATACCATGGAAGTGGGTGGGATCAAGGAATC
>DATHYR010000192.1:0-1290 GCA_035458985.1 Pseudomonadales bacterium | reverse complement strand
AGCCAGGCGCTATTCTCATTGGCATTGGCATTCCAGGTATTGCAGCCAATATCGCGAAACTGGGCAGCATTATCATACCCACGGAGGTATCCGAGCAGCTCAGCTATCGCCGCTTTGTAGAAACTTTTTCGCGTTGTAATGAGCGGAAACTGGTTATTACCCACATCGTATTCAAGATCGGCATTAACGACGGTCAAACAACGAATGCCTGTGCGCTCATTTTCAATCCATGTACCGTGGTCGATGATACGTCGACATAGGGCCAAATATTGTTTCATATCAAAGGTCTCTCACCGTGCTGCGCTGCTTCGCCCACATCATTAAAGCAACACCAATCATGAACATGGGGATACACAACAACTGGCCACGTGTCATCCATCCAAAAGCGTCAAAGCCAATATGCGCGTCAGGTTCGCGAACAAATTCCACGCTGAATCTCATAACCGCATAGCCTGCTAAGAATAATCCCCCCACGGCCGGCGCAGGACGCGGCTGGCGTGTATAGAGGTGCAAAATAATAAAGAGGCACAGGCCTTCCAGCAAGGCTTGATATAGTTGTGACGGATGGCGTGCCAACTGAAGCGGATCATTGGGGAAGATCATTGCCCACGGGACATCACTGGCGCGTCCCCATAATTCCTGACCAATGAAATTACCCAGGCGACCCAATCCCAGCCCAATAGGGACAACTGGCGCGATAAAATCGTATACCGCAAAAGGGTCGAGCTTGCGCTGCCGTGCAAACAACGCCAAGGCCACAATCACTCCCAAAAGACCGCCATGGAAAGACATACCGCCCTCCCAAATTCTTATCAGCCAAAAGGGATCTTGCAAAAATCGATCGAAATTATAAAACAAGACATAGCCAAACCGGCCGCCTAAGACAACGCCCATGGCACCATAAAAAATCAGGTCTTCAACCTGTTTTTCTTGGATTGGCCCGCCGCGTCGCGCTTTGCGGACGGACAACCACCACGCGGCCCCAAAGCCGAACATGTACATTAAACCGTACCAATGGATGGCCACAGGGCCCAAGGAAACAGCAACAGGATCAATAGCAGGATATGGCATCATGACAGCAAATTCTTATACAGCAGTGAACAACCCACCATGGTCAGAAAGGCAACAAATGACCACTGTAAGGCCTTTTCTGAAATACGAGACGCCAACGTGGCACCTAGCTTGGCAAAAATAGCACTGGTCGAAACAATGCCAAAGAACGCGGGTAGATAGACATAACCTAAAGCGCCTTCAGGTAAATATGCCTGATGCAATCCTTCCCACATATTG
>DATHYR010000191.1:0-2533 GCA_035458985.1 Pseudomonadales bacterium | reverse complement strand
GACCCTGATTTCGCACCGAAATATCCCCACGACCAACTAAAGCATCAAGTGCCATCTTGACCATATCGCTACCCATTCCATTGCCTTCTTCACGCAGCTTACGTTTGATGTCATTGAAATTCATCTCGTAGCCGTGAGCCTCAAGGAAGTGGCTGACCTGCTCCATCCGCTGCTCGGCGTTAGAGATAACGACGGTGCCACCTGAGATGGAGACAGAGATACCGCCATCAGGCAAGGAGCGTAGGTTGGCGACGCCGACCGTCTTGGCATCAGGGCAGATGGCACGGACAAAGCCTGGACGGTCTTTCGTGCAAGTTATGTCCAAGGCGCCGTCAATGCCCCTGCCGAATGGCATCGCCACCGACACGGCAAAGGCAGCGCCATCTATATCGGCACGCTTGGCTTGAGCACCGATGGCGTAATTGCCTCGGTTATCTTTACTCTTGGTGACGTGATCAATAGTCAAGATGCCAGCGCCACCGATACGAAGAGGCTTGAGCACCCTGCGAGAAAACTCGGTGGCATCCTTATTCTTCTCCAAATCCAGCCCTAGCAGGTTCATCGCGGCATTGACACCATCGACCACTATGAGCGTGGGTAGATAGGCCATAATCTCAGTTCGCATAAGTTCACCGATGCCTGCCTCTAGGTCAGTATCTGGGTTGGCATATCTAAAGAATTTGAACTTCTCAGTCGGCACACGCATCGTCTTGAGGCGATTGAGGATTCCCCTAGCCGAATCTTCAAAGTCAATATAAAAGACGATGTTGTTCTTCTCTAGCTCTTGGCGGATTGCCTCTAGCGCCAGCCACGTTTTACCGGATTCAGATTCTCCAAAGATAGCGTTTATCTTGCCAGCATAAAGAAGGCAGTTGCCATCCTCACGGCGGAGCATTGATGGTGGCGGCTCATCGGCTAGTTCGGTTTCGACTATCGGCTTTGGTATCCACGATGATTCAACGACTTCGCCTTCTTCATTATGTAGTTGCACCAGCGATGGCGAGTGAACTTCCAAAGTTCCAAGTTCGGCTCTAGGTTGCCCATATCCGAGGCTGCGAAGGGCTTTAGCGGCTGCAGAGAAATCCCCCTGATGCTCTACCAATGAAAAGACTGCAAACTTGCTATAAGAGCGATGTGGCTCAAATATGGTGGATGAGGAAAAGACATAGAATTTGTCGGTGCCAGCGTAATTACTTGTTGCGCTAATTCCAAAATCTTTACCTGGTCTGCACCATTTGACGGTGCCATCAGAGTCAGTGCGAATCTTTTTCCAACCCAACGGTTCCAATATCTGATCCCACGTCACTTTGGCGTTGTAATCATCGCCAGGTGTTAAACCTTCGCTTTTTTGTTTAATCTGCTCCGTAATGACATCTTGTTTAGGGATAGCATCAAAAGTCATAAACAATCGATGCAGTTCGTTGCGCTCGGCGACCGTCAGTGTCGGAATGGACGCAGGCGAGCCTGCCAACATCTCCCACTTACCGCCTGACGGATGGCAGGTGCCATTGGTCGGTGCGACAATGACAAAGCCGCCTTCGCCGCGAGTTTCGGCTAGGACATCAATGCCACCGTTTTCGCCAGGGCGCCTTGCAAGTTTGGTGTTGCCAGGAACTTCACCATCAATGCGATAGAGCCAATGCAAACCGCCTGATGGCGTCATCTCTACATAACCGTTGTTGAGCCTGTCCCAAATGTGACCAAGATTGGCGCTTATTGCCAACTCTTTGATTTCTAAGTGCATCTTGTCGGCAACAGCGCGGCCTTCTAGTTCTAGCATCTCTAAGTTGCCAGATACCTTGCCACAGATGACACCGACACCTTCAGCCGCAGAAAACCAGCGCATGAGCTCGTCAGTGGTCGGCCTGCGCTCTTGAAATTCCTTCCAACTGGCAATGCCTGGGCGCTTGGAACCGTCGGTTGCCACCGGCACTACCGAGATTCCTTGGTTTGCTAGTTCCAAGGCTCGCAACAAGATGTCTGATTTCATTTGACCATCCTGTTCACAATCCATTGGACGACTGGCACCGCCACCGCATTACCCATTTGTTTATAGCGGTGCGAATCGGCTTGGCCATCTGTCCATCCATCAGGAAATCCTTGCAACCTTTCGCACTCTGTTGGAGTCAGGCGACGGACTGTTGAACCTAAAAATGCAGTTCCAATATTTTCATTGTTTGCCGCTTGAGCCTTTATCGTTTGATTTTTGTCGCTTACTGTTTGATTAAAAGTATCAAATGCCATCACTCCCATTCCGTCCGATGTCGTGCCAAGTGCAGGTGAAACATCACCTGTGACAGGCGTTTGTGTTTGATGGAATGCAACTGCTGGTGTGAATACATCTGTCAATGTCGGTGAAGGATCACCATTGTCACCAAGACCAACTCCTTGACGATTCTGTGCATCTTGTTTTTCAGGATTACGCAAAGCATTGCGTGTGTCTATTGGATAAACCTCGTTCATAAATAGTGTTTGGAAATTCGTTGATGACAATGTGAAACTCTTGTCACTTAGTAGAAATCCCTTCCCCCCC
>DATHYR010000190.1:0-1164 GCA_035458985.1 Pseudomonadales bacterium | reverse complement strand
TGGTTATGCCCAAGTCGAAATGCTGACACAATCAGCATTATTTAAAGATATCGAAGATGCCGTTGGCGCCAAAGGCCAGTCACTGCTCGATGTGTGGATGAGTCATGGTGACAAGGTTTCTGCCATTCCAGAAGGGTTTATTGCGGTTGCTAAAACCGATACTTGCCCATTTGCGGCCATGGCCAATGAAGACAAAAAATTCTACGGCGTGCAGTTCCACCCTGAAGTGACTCACACTCGTCAAGGTCAGCGTATGCTTTCGCATTTCGCCCTCGACATTTGTGGTTGCGCGGCGAACTGGAAGCCATCTTCAATTATCGAAGATGCGATTGAGCGTTTGAAAAAGCAAATCGGCGATGACGAAGTGATCTTAGGTTTGTCTGGTGGGGTTGATTCGTCAGTGGTGGCTATGCTGCTGCACCGCGCCATTGGCAAAAACCTGACCTGCGTATTTGTTGATAACGGCTTACTGCGTTTAAATGAAGCGGCGCAAGTGATGGAGATGTTCGGTGATCATTTCGGTCTGAATATCATCCATGTTGACGCGGAAAATCGTTTCCTCGATGCAATGAAAGGTGAAGCCGATCCAGAAGCTAAGCGTAAAATCATCGGTCGCGTGTTCGTTGAGATTTTCGATGAAGAATCGAAAAAATGCGCCAATGCAAAATGGTTGGCTCAAGGTACCATTTATCCTGACGTTATCGAATCAGCAGGCAGTGCCACAGGTAAAGCGCATGTGATTAAGTCCCACCATAACGTCGGTGGATTGCCAGATGACATGGAACTGGGCTTAGTTGAGCCACTGCGTGAACTGTTTAAAGATGAAGTGCGTAAAATAGGTTTAGAGTTAGGCCTACCTTACAACATGCTTTATCGTCACCCATTCCCAGGCCCCGGCTTAGGTGTGCGTGTATTAGGTGAAGTGAAGAAAGAATACTGTGACTTGCTGCGCCGCGCCGATGCGATTTTCATCGAAGAACTGCATAATGCGGACTTGTATAACAAAGTTAGCCAAGCCTTTACTGTGTTCTTACCAGTACGCTCTGTGGGTGTGATGGGTGATGGACGTAAGTACGATTGGGTTGTGTCGCTACGTGCTGTAGAAACCATCGACTTTATGACCGCACATTGGGCACATTTGCCTTATGATTTCTTAGGCCGCGT
>DATHYR010000189.1:0-3376 GCA_035458985.1 Pseudomonadales bacterium | reverse complement strand
CGACGTTCGAAGCGGGAATTAATGGCCTCGAAGCGGAGGAGGCTGTTGCCAAGCATGGACTCACCATCGGCCACTGGCCGCAGTCTATTGCCATTAGCAGCGTCGGCGGTTGGGTATCTACCCGCGCGTCAGGCCAATTCTCAACAGCCTATGGCAACATAGAAGACATCATTTATACCATAGAGGTGGTCTTGCCGAATGGTGATATCGTCACCCTTGGCAAAGCCCCGCGTGCGGCGGCTGGACCCGACCTTCGGCACCTTTTTATGGGGGCGGAAGGCACCATGGGGATCATTACCCAAGTCACCCTATCGCTTCGTAAACAACCGGAAACACGCGCTTTCAGTGCCTACTATGTGCCCACAATGTCTGACGGGTTTAACGCCCAGCGCCACATCATTCAGGCCGACTGGCGCCCTCCTGTGATGCGCCAATACGACGCCTCTGAAGTCATCAGACTGTTTCCAGACTACGTTCTCGATGGTTACGGATTATTACTGATGGTGCACGAAGGTCCAGCGGACCGGGTAAATGCCGAACTAAACGCCGTCGAAAGCATAGCGCTTGCTAATGGTTTAACGTGTGCAGATTCACAAGCGGCCAATGACTGGTTGGAACGGCGCAATCACGTCCCCGATTGGCAGGACCTTTTTGATATGGGCTGGATCGCGGATACCATCGAAGTATCTGGCACTTGGCAGCAGATTGAACATATTTATCAACAAGTGATCAACGCCCTGAATACCGTACCGTTTATTATCAATGCTTCAGCACATAGCTCACACGTGTACCGCTCAGGTATCAATTTATACTTTACCTTCGCCTGCAAACCAGACAATGTGGCCGATATGGAAGCCCTGTATTTTGAGTGCTGGCACAAGACATTACACGCTACCGCCGCTGCCGGCGGGGGTATTGCTCATCATCATGGTACCGGCCGTTTGCGCAAGCCCTACCTTGAACTTGAGTTAGGCAACGTTGGCGTGTCGCTACTTCGCACATTGAAAAAAGCCATAGACCCACAAGACTTACTCAATCCTGGCAATCTCATCCCCTAGTGCGACGAGGAAACCCATGAATAAGGATCTGATCTTAACCATCGACGCAGGCACCCAGAGCCTTCGCGCCCTGGTGTTTGACCGTCTAGGTCACTTGATTGATAAAGCACAACTCCCTCTAGATGCCTATAGCTCGCCTCAAGAAGGCTGGATGGAACATAACGTGGAGAGCTTTTACGACGCCATGGGCAGCGCCTGCCAACAGCTCTGGCAACAGGCGGTCGTGAAACCTGAACAAGTGGCGGGCGTGGTGCTCACCACCCAACGCGCCACCATGATCAACTTAGACAAACAAGGTAACCCCCTTCGCCCAGCCATTATTTGGGCTGACCAACGCCGCGCTGATGTGCGTTCAAAACGGTCCTTTGTGTGGCGAGTATTGTTCAAACTACTTGGGCTCAAAAACACAATCGATGCTCTTGAAAGCGCCTGCCAAATCAACTGGATTCAACAACATCAGCCAGCCATTTGGGATAACACTGCTTACTACCTCATGCTTTCGGGTTATCTAAACTACAAACTCACCGGCAAGATCGCCGACAGTGTGGGCAACCAAGTAGGATTTATACCGTTCGATTACAAAAACCAAGACTGGTGTGCTGCCAGCGACTGGAAATGGGCCTGCATGCCCGTTGCTCGTTCGCAATTACCACAACTTGTGTCCACCGGAGACATACTCGGCCACATCACTCCTCAATGTGCGGCGGATACTGGTATTCTCGCCGATACACCAGTGATTGCCGGCGCCGCTGACAAAGCCTGTGAAGTCCTAGGAAGTGGTTGCATTGAACCAAGCATGGCAAGCATTTCCTGCGGTACCACCGCGACCATTAACGTGACCCATCATCGCTATTTAGAACCCCGCCCTTTCATCCCGCCCTATCCGGCTGCCATACCCGGTGTTTTTAATCTGGAAATTCAGATATTCCGTGGTTTCTGGATGGTCAGCTGGTTCAAAAAACACCTTGGTCAACACGAACAACAGCAGGCCAATAAACAGGGTAAAAGCGCAGAACAATTATTCGAGGCGCATCTCAATAATACTCGGCCAGGCGCTTCAGGCCTTATTATGCAGCCCTACTGGAACCCTGGACTCGGCGAGCCTGGACCCGAAGCCCGAGGTAGCCTCATTGGCTTTAATGACGCACACAACCAGGCGCATATTTATCGCGCGCTCATCGAGGGGCTCGCCTACGGACTGAAAAACGGCAAAGAACTCCTTGAAAAACGCGGCAACCAAACCATTCACACCTGCCGAATAGCCGGTGGTGGCTCACAAAGCGACGGCGTGATGCAGATAATGGCGGATGTTCTCAACGTCCCCTGTGAAAGACCCTCGACCTTCGAAGCCAGTGGCCTGGGCGCGGCAATTATTGGTGCTAGTACCTTAGGATTTTACCCCAGTATTGAAGCCGCCAGTAACGCCATGACCGGCACTACTCAGCGCTTTGAGCCCAATCCTGAACACGCCGCTTTGTACGACAGAATTTATCGAGAGGTGGTAAGCCTTCAATATGGCCGACTGAAACCGTTGTACCAAAAATTACAGGCTATTTTTGGCTAAAAGGAAAAACAAAAAACGCCAGAAGCTGACAATGGAAGTGGCATAACGAAGATGATTAATAAAAACGCTTTGAGGCGTTTTAACCTACATCAGGAATACTAGGATACGGCCGAGTGGATTGATGAAAACGCCTTGAATGCGTTTTCACCCTTCGGGCAGCTCTCTTCGTTCGCTGTCCTAATAATCGCTCAGGCGATTATTAGTCGAACGGTGGTTCTCGCCGCCCTCACGCACAAACAAAAAAGCCCCGCATAAATGCGAGGCTTTATTTGTTTGGTACGACCGAGTGGACTCGAACCACCGACCCCCACCATGTCAAGGTGGTGCTCTAACCAACTGAGCTACGGTCGTATATCGGCATTGCCGAAGAGGCGCGTATTCTAACGAGTCTTTGCAGGTAAAGTAAACACCTAAAACCGTTAAATTAATGCCTTGTGTCTACCTCACGAACATCTTTTCTTTCAATTTTCCTAACTGGTCTCGAACCGCCGCTGCTTCTTCAAACTCCAGATTTTTGGCATGTTCCATCATCTTGTTCTCAAGACGTTTGAGTTCTTTGTTAAATTCATTCGGCGTCATTGCAGCCACCGTATCAAAGTAATCGGCTGTTGGCTCAGCCACTTTGCGAGCGCCACGTTTATTTTTTACTTTCGCGCCTGGTGCATGCGCACTTTCTAAAATGTCCGCCACATTTTTCATCACCCCCACAGGCGTGATACCGTGCTCGGCATTAAACTCCACCTGCTTTTGTCTA
>DATHYR010000188.1:0-2258 GCA_035458985.1 Pseudomonadales bacterium | reverse complement strand
CGTTTAAATAAACCAATAAAGGGCAGTAACAAACGAAAACGGGGCGAATGCGATGTAAGAGACATTAATGCGCTCCTGTAACAAATGCTGAGGCATCATCTTCATCAAGGGTTAGATCCACGAGACTCGGTGCCCCTTGTTGCAGTAACTGTTGAAACAACCCCTCTTGGGTTGCCAATACATTAAAATGGCCTTGCTGCACTATGGCGCCGTTATCGATAACCATAATCTTATCCATCAAATCGAGCTCTTCAAGCTTATGAGTCACCATCAAGCAAGACTGCCCCGCCATCGCCTGGTGCAAGGCATCGAGAATATACGCTTCACTTTGGCTGTCTAAACTGGCCGTGGGTTCGTCGAGTAAAAATAACGTCGCATCTTGTACAAGAGCCCGCGCCAAGGCTAATCGTTGCGTCTGTCCTACGGATAACCCCGCACTGTGTTCGCCCACGCCATGGTCGAGCCCTAATGGCTGTGCCCGCACAAAATCATCGATATGGGCGCTTGCCAGCAAGGCATAGATGGCATCATCTGACATCGACGGTTGCGCGAGAGCGATATTGTCTCTCACAGTGCCATGAAATAATTGCGGCTCTTGCCCAAGCCAAGCCAGCCTCTGCCGCCACAGTTCAAGATTGATGTTTCTCAGCTCGACACCATTGATAAGTAGCTGCCCCTCATAAGGTAAGAAACCCAGTAAGGCATTGAGTAAACTAGTTTTCCCCGCGCCGCTTGGTCCCACCACGGCCACATGTTCGCCCCGTGCCACACTAAAGCTTACAGGACCAAGTAACACAGCGCCTTGATGACTCAACACGCAAAGGCTGCGCGCCTCAATGCTGATCCCTTGTGCGCTATCAAAGCAGAATGGCTGATCTAATTCTTTGTTCACAACAGTATCAGTGCTGGCATCTGTGCTGTTATTTGCCGCGCAGTGATGGGACTCAGGATATTCCAACAATTCCATTAGCGCTTCGGCCGCGCCAATAGCTTGCGCTTTGGCATGATAGTGGGTGCCGAGATCGCGCAGCGGTTGATAAAATTCGGGTGCCAAAATCAGCACAAATAATCCGGTGAATAAACTGATCGCCACACCGTAATGGCCAAAATCAAGATGACCCAAATAGCTAAAACCAAAGTACACGGCCAATACGGCAATCGACACGGCGGCAAAAAACTCCAGTACAGCTGAACTTAAAAACGCCATCCGCAAAACGGCCATCGTTCTACTGCGAAACTCCTCTGAGGCCTTTTCAATCACCTTAAGTTCACTCTCGCCTCGATAAAATAGCTTCAAGGTACTCAAGCCTTTTAGCCTATCCATAAAGTGGCCGCTCAAGCGTGCCAAGGCACTGAAATTTTTACGGTTGGCATCGGCCGCCCCCATACCGACTAACATCATAAACATAGGGATCAGCGGTGCTGTAGCCAATAAAATCACTCCCGCCGCCCAGTTAATGGGAAAGACGGCAGCAAGTATGATGAGAGGAATAAAGCCAGCGAGACTCATTTGCGGCAAATAACGAGCATAAAAATCTTGTAAATCTTCCACTTGCTCAAGCACGATACTGGCCCAACTGCCAGCAGGCTTACCTCTGATAAATGCAGGCCCTAAGGTTTCCAGTTTATTGAGTACCGCTGCCCGTATGCTAGTACGTAAACGTCGTCCCGCTTCAAAACTGACCCGCTCGCGGCCATAAGCTAAGGCCGCTCGCAGCAGGATAAGCCCCACCAAAGCGATAAATTCCCCCTCAAAATGGGCCGCATTTTGCTCAAGCATGATAACGCCATGCAATATGCTGGCAATCAAATAAGCCTGCACCACTAACGCACAGCCAGTTAACGCACCAAACAACACTGATAACTTAAGGAAAAGACCACAGGCGCTCTTTTGGCCTTTAAGCCAATGCGTAAGAGACTGTTCTAACAACTTATCCATGGTGCTCCACAAAAACGCTCAACAAAAAGAAGGGGCTTGCAAGCAAAGCAGATGTTCGCTAGGGCAGAGTATCGCAGGCAAGAGTGTGAGATGAAACACAGTCTCATTGAAGTGTTAGCTATTTCACACTATTGACACTCAGCTTGCAGATAACAACCTACAAGGGTGGCCTATTCTTCTGCGGTCAGTGCCAAAGGGAGTTCATCCCCCACTTGACCGTATTTGACTAACACATGCCAGAGTAGCTTCAACTCTTGTAACACATGGGAACCATTGCCTCTGTCGCGCCAAAGCTTAGGCGATCTCACCACTTCAGCGG
>DATHYR010000187.1:0-1033 GCA_035458985.1 Pseudomonadales bacterium | reverse complement strand
CGATGGCTCCGGCCAAGCGAATGCCAGTCAATCGACCACGTTTACGCTTAATCTGTTAAATAGTAACGACATTGGTACGGTCTCAGATCGCAATAGGTCGGTGGATGAAGATGGCACTGTCGTCTTTGCGACCGGCGACTTTGTCTACACCGATGGCGACACCCATGCGAGCAATAACACCAGCGCTGGTGCGGGTAAAACGTTGCAGTCGATTCGCATTGTAGATGTCCCCGGAAAGGGAGCGCTTTGGTTAGACACCAACGGTAATGGCACCTTTGATGACAGTGAAAAGGTTCAAGCCAATCAAGTGATCGCCTACGCTGATTTAAATAAATTGCGTTATACCCCCAACCAAGATTGGGCGAGTAATAGTAACGCTGATATCACCGATGACAGTGACGATACTTTTACTTGGGTGGGTAATGACGGCTTTAACGACAGCAGCAATGTCGCTACGACCAAAATCGAAGTCAATCTGTTGAACGATGCGCCCCTACTGACCTTCTCAACTGGCAATACATTAACAGTGCGCCCTAACACGGGCGACCCGCTGTCACCGGTCGTTGTTGATGCCGGATTAACCATTGTGGATCCCGAGTCGCCTTACACAACAAATGCTGCCTTCGATACGATTAAGTCAGTGGTTGTGACGGTGACCGATGCAACCAATAGTGCCTTTGTGGCCAATGATGTGCTCGCGATTGATACCACTGGGACCTCGATTACGGCGGTGTACAGCACTGCAACGGGTGTCCTAACCTTAACAGGTGATGCCTCGGCGGCGGATTATCAAAAAGTGCTTCGCACGATGACTTTTGTCAATGCCACCAGTGGTAACGACAATGATCATCCGCGTGATATTAATATCACCATGCACACCGCCGATGTGGGCACTAAGACCAGTGCTGAGTTTGATGGTGTAAACAATTTCATCGATACCGGTGAGCCGCTGCTGCCCATGTTGGGTGACTACACCATCTCGATTTGGGCGAAGCCAGATATCGCTGACATGCAAGCTGGTAACCAGTGGACG
>DATHYR010000186.1:0-11411 GCA_035458985.1 Pseudomonadales bacterium | reverse complement strand
CCCATGCGACCACACTCACCTACAGAGTAAGGAGGGAAGTTGTAGTGCATCATGAAAGGATCGCGACGCTCGCCTTCGAGGGCATCAATGATTTGAGCATCACGCGCACTTCCTAAGGTCGTCACCACCAGCGCTTGTGTTTCGCCGCGCGTGAACAAGGCCGAACCGTGTGCGTTAGGGATCACACCAGTTTCTACGTGAATCGCGCGAACCGTTTTGCCGTCACGACCATCAATACGAGGCTCGCCGTTCAAAATACGCTGACGAACTGTCGTTTTTTCCAGTTCTTTGAATTCAGCTTTAATATCGTCAGCGCTGATGTCGTCACTCGCCAATGCCGCCACCGCTTCTTCTTTAATCGCAGACAACGCATCGTAACGAGCCGCTTTCTCAGTGATACGGTAGGCTTCACCAACCTTGGCACCGAATTGTTCTTTCAATGCACTCACCAGGGTGACATTCGCTTCTGGCGCAGACCAAGCCCAACGAGGCTTGCCTACTTCAGCGGCCAATTCTTCAACGACCTTCACAACCGCTTGCAACTCTTGATGCGCGAACAAAACGGCACCTAACATTTGATCTTCGGTCAGTTCATCGGCCTCAGATTCAACCATGAGTACAGCATCTTTGGTACCGGCTACCACCATGTCCAAACGCGAAGATTTCAAATCTTGGTAGGTAGGGTTTAACAAATAACCCTCGGTATCAGAAAAACCTACACGCGCCGCGCCGATAGGTCCGTCAAAGGGAATGCCTGAAATAGCTAACGCAGCCGAAGTACCAATCATCGCTGCAATATCAGGATCGACATTTTTGTTAGCCGACACAACCTGACAAACGACTTGGACTTCGTTCTTGAAGCCTTCTGGGAATAGCGGACGAATAGGACGGTCGATCAAACGACTCGTCAGAGTTTCCTTCTCACTGGGGCGGCCTTCACGCTTGAAGAAACCACCAGGAATTTTACCTACGGCGTAGGTACGTTCCATGTAGTGTACAGAGAGAGGGAAAAAATCTTGACCAGGTGATGCAGTTTTAGCACCTACCACAGTACACAAGACAGCAGTGTCATCCATGCTTACTAGCACAGCACCTGTTGCCTGGCGTGCAATTCGTCCCGTTTCCAGTGTTACGGTATGCTTACCGTATTGAAATGTTTTAATTACCGGTTTCACGGGGTTTCCTCCAAAAAATGAAGCCCGGCTAAACAAGCCGGGCTTTGAGTGCCTTAGCGACGCAGACCTAAACGTTTAATCAGGTCGGTGTAACGCGTGGCGTTTTTACCTTTCAGGTAGTCCAGCAACTTACGACGCTGGTTAACCATGCGGATCAGACCACGACGAGAGTGGTGATCGTGCGAGTTTTCTTTGAAGTGACCTTGTAACTTGTTGATGTTGTGCGTCAACAAAGCGACTTGCACTTCAGGTGACCCAGTGTCACCTTCTGCCTGTTGGTATTCTTTAACAATGCTTGCTTTTTCTGCAGCTGATAATGCCATTTCTTTTCTCCAATATGCGCTTGGTAAGCCTCGCTTACCGTTAATGAAACGGCCTGCCCGTGCATATTTACAGACAGGTCTGTTTTGCCTTGTCGACCTACAGGCAATTCACCCATAAAAGTCGACGCGCAAGTATATACTTTTTTACGCTTAAGTGCACAGATTTGTTGAAGATTTTAGGTAACTATGTGTGGCTTTGAAAAAGTCGCCGAGGCGCCAACATCGCATCGTCATTACACTCGCCCAAACCGACAAAGCCCATAGTATCGACATAGACGCGTAGCAGACCATCCGGCAAACCTGTTTTCATGACCGGCTGACCTTGCAAGAAATATCGACCCAGATCGTTGTTAATGGTGACGGCAGGGAAATGCATCACGGGCGTCTCGACGGGCAACAAGTGCTCATCCAGTGCGTCTAAACCGTGCTGATCCAGTTGCTCGCGAAGCTGCTCAAGCGTGATGGCTTGATGCAAATGAAAAGGGCCTGCCTCTGTACGACGTAACACTTCCACGTGTCCACCTACCCCAAGCGACTCACCAAGATCTTCTGCGATACTGCGAATATATGTGCCCTTACTGCAACGAACATCCACGGCCAAAGAGGGATGCTCACCTGCAATGAATTCTCCCACATGCAGTGTGTGAATGGTCACGTGTCGCGACTTCCGCTCAACCTCTATACCCTTGCGAGCTAACTTATAAAGCGGCTGGCCTTGGTGCTTCAAGGCAGAATACATGGAGGGAACCTGAGTAATCTCACCCCGGAAAGCGGGCACTTCTGCGTCTACCATCGCACGAGTGATGTGACTAGCATCGCAGCGGGATAACTCCTCACCCTCGGCATCTCCACTCGCGGTACGAATACCTAACCTAAAGACACTGTGGTAAGCCTTGTCCGCGTCGAGCAAGTACTGAGAGAACTTAGTGGCTTCGCCAAAGCAGATCGGCAAGACACCCGATGCCAATGGATCAAGTGCACCAGTATGACCCGCTTTCTGCGCATCAAAGAGACGCCGCGCTGTTTGCAGCGCAGCGTTAGAAGACATACCTGTTGGCTTATCCAGCACCAAAATGCCGTTAAGGGGACGACCCTTGCGACGACGCGCCATTATGCCTCGCTGTCGTCTTCGCTATGATTACTGCGCACGGCGCGCTGAATCAGGTCTTCCATGTAACGACCATGACCCACCGAACTGTCGTAGTAAAAACGCAATTTTGGCACCGTGCGCATGTTGCTGTCAGAGGCCAAACACGACCGAATAAAACCAGCCGCCTTGTTGAGAACATCCACCGCTTGTTTGGCTTCGGCTTCTGTCTCTGCTTGCATGAACGTCAAAAATATCTTGGCGTGGGCGAGATCGCGGCTCACATCCGCGCCGGTAATATTAGCAATACCGACGCGTGGATCGCGGATCTCGTTCTGAATGATCAGCGCTACCTCACGCTTGAGGTAGTCTGCCACTCGCTGAGTACGACTGTAGTCGCCTGCCATACAGATTCTCCGCCTGGCCGTGCTTACAGACTACGCGCAACGGCTTTAGTATCGAAGACTTCGATCTTATCGCCGACTTTAACATCGTAGTTGCGCACACCAATACCACACTCAAGACCGCTGCGAACTTCATTCGCGTCGTCTTTAAAGCGACGCAGTGATTCTAATTCACCCTCAAAGATCACCACGTTATCGCGCAACACACGGATCGGCTTGCTGCGGAAGATAGTACCTTCCACCACCAAACAGCCCGCCACTTGACCAAACTTGGGTGACTTAAAGACTTCACGGACTTCGGCAATACCGACAATTTCTTCGCGCATTTCTGGGCTCAACATGCCGGTCAACGCATCTCTGACATCATCGAGTAAGTTGTAGATAACGCTGTAATAGCGCATATCCACACTTTCATCTTCAACTAACTTCTTAGCACCGTTGTCAGCACGCACGTTGAAACCGAAAACAACCGACCCTGTCGTCAACGCCAAGTTAATATCAGTTTCTGCAATACCACCTACACCCGCAGAAACAACATTCACCTGCACCTCGTTGTTACCAATGTCAGACAATGCCGCCACAATCGCTTCTAGCGATCCGCGCACATCAGCCTTCAATACCACATTGAGCGTTTTCTTCTCTTCAGCGCCCATGCTGGCAAACATATTTTCCAACTTCGACGCTTGTTGACGAGACAATTTCTCATCGCGTAGCTTCTCTTGACGGTGCAAAGCAATTTCACGCGCACGTTTTTCATTGTCAACTACGGCAAATGAATCACCGGCACTAGGGGCAGCATCTAAACCTAAGATCTCTACCGGAATAGAAGGACCCGCCTCTTTGGTGGGCTTACCATTCTCGTCCAACATGGCGCGGATACGACCATATTGGGTACCTGCAATGACGATATCGCCTTTTCTCAAGGTTCCGCGCTGAACCAAGATTGACGCAACAGCACCACGGCCCTTATCAAGACGAGATTCAATCACCACGCCTTGTGCCGAAATATCGCGAGGCGCCTGAAGCTCAAGCACTTCAGCTTGCAGCAAGACTGCTTCTAGCAGCTCATCGATACCTTCACCAGTATGGGCTGACACATGAATAAACTGCGTATCACCACCCCAATCTTCAGGAATAACATCCTTAGCGGCTAGTTCGTTCTTAACGCGGTCTGGATCCGCCGTAGCTTTGTCGATTTTGTTAACCGCAACAACCAGGGGCACACCCGCCGCTTTCGCATGCTGAATAGCCTCTTCTGTTTGAGGCATCACGCCATCATCTGCCGCTACGACCAGAATCACGATATCAGTACTGGTCGCACCACGAGCACGCATGGCAGTAAACGCCGCGTGTCCGGGCGTATCCAGGAAGGTAATCATGCCGCGATCTGTATCAACGTGGTAGGCACCAATGTGCTGGGTAATACCACCTGCTTCGCCCGAGGCCACTTTTGCCTTACGGATGTAGTCAAGCAGCGAGGTCTTACCGTGGTCAACGTGACCCATGACCGTAACCACCGGGGCACGAGGCTCCATGGTGCCGCCCTCAGTCGCCGTGAACATGTCCGACTCAAGCTTGGTTTCGATAGCATTCGCATCAACCAAGACAGCCTTGTGACCCAATTCTTCCACCAACAACACCGCAGTGTCTTGGTCGATTACTTGGTTGACGGTCGCCATGGTGCCCATCTTGAATAATTCTTTGACCAATACGGCCGCTTTTACTGACATTTTTTGTGCTAAATCGGCGACAGTAATCGCCTCGGGCACTTGAACTTCGTGCACTATCTTCTCCGTTGGTTTTGAGAAGCCGTGTTTGTTTTTATGGCCAGCACGACGGCGGCGACCACCACGACCACCCTCGTCGTCACCCTCTTCTACATAGAAGTCGCCGTGCAACAAGTTGTGAGTGCGGTCTTTACCGCGGGTTTTCTTATCCTTGACAGCTTTGACTTTCTTACGTGGCTTGTCATCATCGCCTTCATCATCCGGCTTACGATGCTTAATCACGTGGTCAGCTTTAGGCTTATCACCTTCCTGAGCCTTACTTTCAATTTCTGCCAGTTTTTGCTTACGCGCTTCTTCCTCGTCGCGAAGGCGCTGAGCCTCCTCACGCGCCAAGCGCTCATCCTCTTCTTTCTTCTTACGACGAAGTGCAGCCGCCTGACGCAGCACTTCTGGATCCAAACTGTCACGCGCCGCCTCTTCAATGGCAGCCTCTTCTTGGGCTTCGGCCTCGGCTTGCGCGGTATCTTCTATTTCGACCGGCGCCTCAGACACCACGTCCTCAACCACCTCGTCGACCACTGGAGCTTCAACAACAGGCACTTCGAGCTCAACTGTCTCTAATGGCACTTCAGCCACAGGTGTTTCAGTAGATTCCTCGACCTGCTCATCAAGCAACTCGCGCTTAATGTAAGTACGCTTCTTTCTTACTTCAACGTTAACGGTCTTACGAGACGTGCCCGTACCTGTTTTCAAAGTAGAGATCGTCTTGCGCTTGAGTGTTATTTTCTTTGGCGCATCGGCGGACTCACCATGACTCTTCTTGAGGAAGGTCAACAATGTTTGCTTGTCGGCTTCAGACACCGTATCACTGGCCTTACCATGTGGCAGACCCGCTTCTTTCATTTGGTTTAACAGCCTTTCGACTGGGGTACCAACAACCTCGGCTAATTGGCTAACAGTAACGTCTGCCATACTTTCTCTCCCCTAGTCTTCCCTTACTGGTCTGCCTCGTCGGCAAACCAAGGTGCACGCGCAGTCATAATTAATGCTGCAGCACGCTCTTCTGTCATTGCTTCAATCTCGATCAATTCGTCAACCGATTGCTCGGCCAAATCGTCCATCGTGACAACACCACGGCTCGCCAAGACGTAGGCAAGGTGCTTATCCATACCTTCCATTGTCAAAAGATCCTCGGCGGGCTCTTGTGCTCCCAATTTCTCTTCAGAAGCAATCGCTTGAGTGAGCAGTGCATCTTTGGCACGTGCGCGTAATTCTTCAGCAATGTCTTCATCAAAGCCTTCAATCGATGCCATTTCATCAAGCGGCACATAGGCCACTTCTTCTAAAGACGTAAAACCTTCCTCAACGAGAACCGCAGCGACATCTTCATCGATATCCAGCGCATTCATAAAGCTTTCAAGGATCTGACCAGACTCTGCTTGGAATTTCTCGTTCGCTTCATCGGTGCTCATGACATTGATGGTCCAGCCCGTTAACTCACTTGCCAAACGCACGTTTTGACCGCTGCGGCCGATAGCCTGTGCCAAATTGTCAGCCTTAACCGCCACATCCATGGTGTGGGCATCTTCATCGACGACAATCGATTCAACATCCGCTGGCGCCATGGCATTAATAACGAGTTGCGCAGGGTTATCATCCCACAAAACAATGTCTACCCGCTCGTTATTCAATTCGCCTGAAACCGCCTGTACACGTGCACCACGCATACCAACGCAAGCACCAACTGGATCAATGCGACCATCATTGGTTTTGACAGCGATTTTTGCACGCGAACCTGGATCGCGAGAGGCCGCGCGAATCTCAATCACTTCTTCAGCAATCTCTGGCACTTCGATGCGGAACAACTCAATCAACATCTCAGGGCAAGCACGACTCAAAATCAATTGAGGGCCACGGTTTTCACTTGAAATTTCGACCAAAACGGCACGCACTCGGTCGCCCATACGGAAGGTCTCACGACCCACTAATTCACTGCGCGGCAACAAACCTTCAGCGTTGTTACCCAGATCGACAATAATATTGTCACGGGTAACTTTCTTAATCGTACCCGCCAACATTTCACCTTCACGGCCACGGTATTGGGCAACAATTTGGGCACGTTCAGCCTCACGTACTTTTTGCACAATGACCTGCTTAGCGGTTTGAGCAGCAATACGGCCAAAGTCAACGTTTTCAATTTGTTCTTCGTGAATATCGCCCACCTTCAAATCTGCACTCACTTCGGCAGCTTCTTCCGTGGTCAACTCGGTACCCAACTCAGCCAACTGATCATCTGCGACAACGGTCCAGCGACGATAGGTTTTATAGCTACCATCTTTGCGGTTAATCACCACATAGATATCGGCTTCTTCGTCATAACGCTTCTTAGTAGCCGCCGCCAACGCGGTTTCAATGGCTTCAAAGATAACGCCCTTATCAACGCCTTTCTCGTTTGATACAGCATCAGCAACTAACAGGATTTCTTTGCTCATTTTTGCCTCACCCATGGCCCTAGTTTACGCGTTCAACACGCGTCGCACCGTTAAAAGGTCGGTACGATATTCGCTTTTTCAATGGTTGAAATTGGTAATAAATACTCGTGCTCGTCAACATAAAGCACAATTTCATCACCCTCTACGGCGCGTAAAACGCCTTTAAACTTGCGGCGCCCTTCAAAGGGCACACGCAAACGCAGGTTAACGATCTCGCCAACATACGCTTGATAATGTTCAAGAGAGTAGAGAGGACGATCCATTCCGGGCGAAGACACCTCCAAGGTATATTCACCATCAATAGGATCTTCAACATCCAACACACCACTGACGTGGTGACTAACAGAAGCACAATCATCTACCGTGATACCGTTCGGAGAATCGATATAAATGCGCAGCATGCTAAACTTGCCTTGCCCTTGATAGTCGACACCCCAAAGCTCATAACCCAACGCCGTAATGGTTGGTTCGATCATGTCACGCAATAAATCAGCTTTTGCCACTCAGTCTCCCGCGGACGCTTTGCCGCATAAACAAAAAATGGGCCCGCGGCCCATATTGCTGCCGTACGCGCCATTAAGACGCGACGGCATAATGTAGATAATAAAAAACCCCTAAAGAGGGGTTTTCTAAAGCCGACGCCTTCGCGCCTAACTAAAAATTGGTAGCGGGGGCCGGATTTGAACCGACGACCTTCGGGTTATGAGCCCGACGAGCTACCAGGCTGCTCCACCCCGCATCAACGTCTTAGAGCATGTGCTCTCAAGAGGTGGCAAATTCTAGGGACTTGCCCCTTCAAGGTCAAGCCCTAAACGCAAATAAATTGAATTATTTGCCGCGCGCTATAAAAGCGAGGCCAATGCCTGCTCTTCTGCCTCAAAAATATCAAAAATTCGGTGCAAGCGAGTCAACTCAAATACAGCCCGCACTTGAGGACTCATGCCAAAAAGGCAAAATTTACTCCCTGCTTCTTGATTGCGACGAAACGTCGAAACGATCAAACCCAACGCCGACGAATCGATGAACGTCACTTTAGACATATCTACTGCCAACACATCAGCCGCATGCGACTTTAAGGTTTCACCGATGTCCTGCACACACTTTGCGTCGACACGACCAATGAGACGCGCCACTGAAACCTCATTTACTACTTCTACTTTTAATTGATCAGACACAAACATTCCCTCTAACGGACAATATTAAGACTTATTTACAAATAAACTTAGCAGCCATCGACACCACATACCAATATGGCCACCGACTTCGCCACGGGCCAACTGATACGCATCGGCAATCACGATATCTTCGCTACTCGCCCCTTTTTCGACGGTAATATCAGCAAGCGACATGACACCTGGCAAAAATTCTTCTGCATCGGTTACCCAACTGGGATATTCAAAACGATCACTTTCGCGAGGGCTTGTGCCTACTAATGATAACTGACTATTTATCACCTGAAGCAACCACGGCACTTTACGCCACCGCTGATGATCTACAAGCAACGAACGCACAGACAAACGTCGAAACGCTCTAAAACCATTGAGATCGCGACCAGCCTCTATAAAGATGTCCTCAGCCATGAAAAGGGGCTGCTTTTTAATCCCTCGATAAACCGCAAAGCAACCAATAGGCACTGCCACTAATAATAACGTTAATATCGCCATTAAACGTTCTTGGGGCGTGACAGACAAATTGGGAGCATCTCGTCTTGCCAATAGCGCCATGTCATCGATATGCACAACACGGTCTTCATCTACCAAGTAGACCATGCTTCCACTGACCAAAGCATTGCGCAGTACTATATGCGACCCGATAAAGGTTCTTCCAAAGACAACACAATTTTGCACAAAGGAACCTACATCAAATACACACTTTTCAGCCGCCACCACATTGGGACCAATATTCACGCGAGGTGAAAAAATACAACTCTCGCCGATGGCTAATGGCGCACGGTAACGAACATCACTGGCAATCTTACAATTACTGGCAACATAACAATTTGTTTCTGCCTCAAAGCCGAATGGCGACGAATCTTTTAACTTGCCTTCCAAGATATCCATATTAATTTGCCAAATATCCACGGGAAGTAAAATGCCAGCGATATAGTCCCTACTCAAGACATCAAACGACGCATCAACGTGATGCGCGAGCTTTTTAGCCCAAGCCTCGAATTGCTCCACAGAAACAACGCCGGCTTGCTGTAATTTTGACCTCAAAGGCTCAACAATATCCTCTTTGGGAAATGCCGACATTTCAAATACAGCTAATGGACGATCACCTGTATTGGCAAGATGTGCAAATTGCGTTTTATAAGCCTGCCCTTTGCGAATATTGCCACACTGTATGTTCATACCCTCCGGGGCAGAGTGCTCCAACCACTCGCGAGTTTTTTCCGGCAAATGCTCTAGCAACACCAAAACGTCATCTAAACCTGCCGTCTTCAAACGCTCTAACCAATGCGCCACCATGGGCTTTGTCCCCATTGGCACAAGAGGCAAAGGATAATCGCGAAGCAACTCTGCCAACGCCACAGGAACACCCGGATCGACCAAGACAGCTAACGGCTTGTCAGACACTAATAAGCTCCTCTACCAAATACAACAGCTGGCAGTGTTTTGAAAACTATCCACATATCTAGCCATATACTTTGATGGTCCACATAGTGCAAATCCAAGGTCATTTGTTCAGCAAATGTCTTTTCGGCTCGTCCACTCACCTGCCACAAGCCTGTCATACCAGGCTTAACAGAGAGCCGACGCTGCTGCTCTGGGGCATAATTTTTTAGCTCACTGCGCAGATGGGGGCGCGGCCCAACCAATGCCATGTCTCCACGCAACACATTGATTAACTGTGGCAATTCGTCCAATGAGAACCTTCGCAGCCACCCGCCCACACGGGTGACACGAACATCCCGTCGAGGCTTTAGCGCCTGCGAGGCATCGGGAACAGAAACAAACTCAGCCCCTTTAACCATGCTTCTAAACTTGTAAATGGTAAACACGCTACCGTTGAGACCAACACGCGACTGTGCAAACAAAAATGGCCTACCATCATCACACCAAATGAGCAGAACAATCAGCAGCCAAATCGGCAATACTGTGATCAACAGCATTAACGCCATCAGTATCTGAACACCTCGCCCAATAGTAGCCTTTAGCATCGAAATTGAGCGTGTAGCTATCATCAACCCTCAGAAGAAAACGGTGTTTCAAAGAAATTATAAAAATGTATTTATTTATTCGCTTAAGTTTCTATGATGAAAATAGCCCACCACGAAAAATCCTGCAAGCTGTAACATGTTTGCTACAATGTTTTTATTTCACTAGGAGCCACAACATGCTCAACCATCAATTTATAGCCTATTTTGTCGCTATCCCGCTGCTTCTAACAGGTTGTAGTCACGTGCGCTATGGGGAGGATATTGTGTTTTCGCACTCACTGCCCCCCAAGGCAGAGATTTCACAATGCCGCTGCGAACCAGCCACAAAGACTCAAGAGCAATTGCAAGTAACGGTTTATTTCGGAACTGACCTTTATTCACTAAATGAAGAGGCCACAACAACACTGGAGTCTCTCGTCAATGCCATTGATGAAAGAGACATCGAGAAGCTTACCATTGTTGGGCACACGGACAGCCGTGCCAGCGATGATTATAACGTCACATTGTCTCAGCGAAGGGCACAAGCGGTCATTGATTTTTTAAAGGGCCGAGGACTTAGAAGCAAAGATGTATCACTAAGCTGGCAAGGGGAAAAAGCTCCAGCCGCCGATAATAGTACAGACAGCGGCAAGGCCCTTAATCGACGCAGCGTTGTCACTGCGGAAGTGATTAGCCGTTGATTATTCAACTCCTAATAAGTAGTCCACATTATTCCAAGCAAAAATCTGCGTCATCATTGGCGTCAAATTTTCAATCATGAAAGATAAGCCTGCTTGCCGCTGGCAATACTCTAACTGCTGGAGTTTGGCCAAAACAGAACAGTCAATGTAGTCGACGGCCTCCATATTGAGGATGAGATTCTTATGCATTTTAACTGCAGTCACAAAAGTTTGACGGATCTGCGGCATGACGCCCTCTGACAAACTTCCGCTCAAAGAAATGGTGCAAATATCGTCATTCTCTTCAATAAAGCTCACCATAAAACTGAATTTAAACTTCTGCTTCATCAGTTGTTTTTGGTAGCGACGATAAGGTAACACCTG
>DATHYR010000185.1:0-1083 GCA_035458985.1 Pseudomonadales bacterium | reverse complement strand
AGACGCAGATGGCGGTCATGGCGATCCTATTCGCAATCGAAACAGCCATGCGCTCAGGCGAGATACTTGGGCTTACATGGGCTGATGTTCACCCGCGCCATGTGGTTCTGCCCAAGACAAAAAATGGCGATAGCAGGGAAGTCCCACTATCGCCAAAGGCACGGTTGCTGCTTGCCGCGCTAAGGTGTTTTGAGAAGCCGTTTGACATTGCCAATGGAACACGGGACGCGCTGTTTCGGAAGCTAGTGAAACAGGCGGGAATCCCTAACCTTGTGTTCCATGACTCACGCGCTCAGGCCATTTACCAGTTGTCCAAGAAGCTAGGCATCATGGACTTGGCAAGGGTCATCGGGCATCGTGATTTGAAGTCGCTGATGATTTACTACAACGAATCGGCAGACGCATTAGCTGATAGGCTGTGAGTCTCCACAGTACGCGATAATATCTGCATCACGCCAGCGGTACTTCTTGAAGTGCGGTACGGGCTGCGGGAATCCCGGCTGGCCTATCCTGTCCCGCACCGACTTGGCACAGCATCCCATACGAGCCGCAACCTGTTTGGTGGTCATCATTTCACACCATCCATAATCCGCTTAACCAACACATACGCCTGATCCAGCTTGTCCCGAACCGATACCAGACTGTCCGGGTTGTAAACCGTATCCAGCCATTCCCGCGCATCGGCTATGTCTTGCTTGGTCATGCCGACCTCGCGAGTGACTTGGCAATCTGTTCGCAGCAGTCCGTACATTGCCGTGAGCGATTGCGTACAAATAGGTGAGCGCCCTTGTGACGCTGGCAGTAGTTGCAGAACATCGTAGGCTTCGGCAGGGTCATTGTACCGCCTCCCTGCGCGTCTGTGAGTCCAGAATACGGATGCGCTTCGGCTTGACCACTTCGTACCCCATCAAACGCAGATTTGACTCAAGCATCAGGCCAGTATAGGTGGCGATGTAGTTATCGTTCTTGTCCACGCCGTTCTTGGTATAAACCATTTTGATGCCATTAACCGTGTACTTTTCTTCATCGTGCCACGGGATTGTTACCATTTCTTTCGACATAATCATTCCTTGAATTAGTCCG
>DATHYR010000184.1:0-56154 GCA_035458985.1 Pseudomonadales bacterium | reverse complement strand
GATCATGTAAGTAAACTCGGTAAATGAAATGCCGGCTCCCTCACGATCAATACGCTGCTTAACCGACTCCTTAGCGATCATTTGGTTGACCGAAAAATGCTTACCAATATCTCGCAAGAAATCCAGAACGCTAACGTCTTTGGTCCAATCCAAATTATTGACCACCAGCGCCGAATTATCGCCACAATCAAAATCAATAAAGGCTGATACCTGCGCTTTTATCTTGTCAACCCAGCCTGCAACCACATCCGGCGTATTTAACTTTCTTTCCTGTGCTTTAAAGGATGGGTCGCCAATTAGACCTGTGGCACCACCCACAAGCGCAATAGGGGTATGCCCAGCCAACTGAAAACGCTTAAGCATCAACAGAGGAACAAGGCTACCTATGTGCAAACTGTCCGCTGTTGGATCGAAGCCACAGTACAACGTGCGCGGCTGCGACAAAAATGACTCAAATTCATCACCCCCAGTCGTTTGCGATATCAGACCTCGTGCCTCTAAATCCGCAAGAAAACTGCGACCATCCATCATGTGTAACTCTCGCTCAAATCTGTAGTGAGCGCGCACCTTACAACAAAACCATTAAAATGCAAGATGACCACCCCGTTAGATGACAACATGAAATGTTAAAAATAGTCTCTGCAATCGATCAATTTGTAACCTATGTACTAGAAAAAACAACAGCTTGACAGGTATACTCAACGCAAGCTTAAACAACTAACTACTTATATAAGCATGCCTAGACCTCAAGCCACACCCATGGCACCCAAAAAAGCTAACCAATTTCCTCGCCAGCACTTGCTCGCCGCCGGGGTTATTTTGTTTTCTATCGCAGCAATATCGTTATTTGTCCCCAGCGAAAGTGTTGAAGCAGAAAGAATTAGCCACCCCGTTGAACTTAAACTCGCCGAGGCTACTATCGCTGAAGAAGTTGCCTCACCAGAAGCCATTGCTCCGATTATTGAATGGCGCAATATTGATGTAGGCAAGGGTGACACATTGTCTGACATTTTTGCCCGCGCCGGTTTACCCGCAAGCGACATGATGAATATCATCAACAGCGGCCCGCTAGGTAAATCCTTAACACGCATCTACCCAGGCCAAAGCATCAGCTACGCACGTAACGCTGAAGGCAACTTGGTGGGTTTACGACATCACCTGACTCGTCTAAAAAGCACCGAATTCGACTTGACCACCGAGGTTGTTGAAGCGAAGACCATTGAACTTACACCGGATGTTTTTGAGCAATACAAAACAGCCACCATCGACAGCTCACTTTTCCTTGCCGGCCAACGTGCTGGCTTAAGCCAAAACCAAATCATGGAGGTTGCTGGCATTTTTAGTGGCGTAATCGATTTCATCCTCGACCCACGCAAAGGCGACAAATTTAGCGTGCTTTATGAAGAACTTTACCTCGATGGCGAAAAAATTGGCGAAGGCGATATTATAGCTGCGCAATATTCGGGTAACGACGGTGAATACACCGCCTATCGCTATGAAGATGAACACGGGAATGTCGGCTACTACTCACCTGACGGTATCAGTATGCGTAAAGCCTTCCTTCGTGCGCCACTGGATTTCACTCGCATTAGCTCCAGCTTTGATATGCGCCGAAAACACCCCATTCACAACAAAATTAAAGCCCATCGTGGTATTGATTACGCGGCACCAACAGGAACACCTATCTACGCAGCAGGCGATGGCCGCGTTATAAAAGCAGGATACAACAAAGCCAATGGCAATTATGTGTTTATTCAACACGGCGAACAGTATGTCACCAAGTACCTCCATTTACACAAGCGACATGTTAAGCAGGGAGAGCGCGTCAAGCAAAAACAAATTATTGGCAGTGTTGGCTCGACAGGTTATGCCACCGGCCCACACCTTCACTATGAATTCTTAGTCAATGGCGTGCATCGCAACCCTCGCACCATCGTCGACAAACTCCCTAAAGCCAAGTCTCTTGATAAGCGAGAAATAGCGCGTTTTAACACGACAATACAACCCATAGCGCAGCAATTTGCTGCGTATCAACAGCGTTTTGCCATGAACAGCGTGTCCGCAGATCAAGGCAATTAATGTCTAAATATTATGTAGGCCTGATGTCCGGCACCAGCCTAGACGCGATAGACTGTGTGGTTGTCGACTTTTCAAGCGGTATTAGACTCAAAGCGGCGGAGTCTTATCCCATTGGGGATAGTCGCCGCCAAAGCATCCTCGAGCTATGCCAACCCGGCTTTGATGAAATCGAAAAAATGGGACGATTGGATCGTCAACTGGGTATCGATTTCGCGAGCGCCGTAGAAGCAACACTTAATAAATATGAAATAAGCATTAATGATATCGTCGCCATTGGAAGCCACGGTCAAACTATTCGCCACAGACCACGCATAAATGACCAACTCGGCTTCACCTTACAAATAGGCGACCCGAACACCATTGCCTACCTCACTGGCATAGATACCGTAGCCGACTTTAGACGCAAAGATATTGCTGCCGGCGGCCAAGGCGCACCTTTAGTTCCCGCGTTCCATCAGGCCATTCTTGCGGCAAACGCGCCTAAGTCAGTACTTCTTAATATTGGTGGGATGGCTAATATCAGTCTGTTAGAGGATCCAATCCTTGGCTACGATACAGGCCCTGGCAACGTACTTATCGACCACTACTGTCGCCAGTATTTCCAGCAGTCGTTTGATAACGACGGCGCTATTGCCTCTTCAGGTAGCGTCAAT
This sequence comes from Pseudomonadales bacterium, assembly GCA_035458985.1. Taxonomy (GTDB): domain Bacteria; phylum Pseudomonadota; class Gammaproteobacteria; order Pseudomonadales; family JAHEIH01; genus JAHEIH01. The sequence goes on along the minus strand of DATHYR010000184.1, from coordinate 53,422 downwards.
AAAGCCCTTCTTGAGCAATTACTGCAGCATCCATTTATTCATCAACCCGCCCCCAAAAGCTGTGGCCGAGAAAATTTTGATAGCCACTGGGTTGATTCGATTCTCACAAATACTACTGCCAATTTACCTCCTGCCGATTTAATCGCCACATTGACAGAGTTCACCGCGAAAAGTGTCGCCATAGGCATCTCGCAAAGTGGCAGAGATATCAGCAGAATCATTGTTTGTGGCGGCGGGGCATTCAATCGTCATTTATGCGAGAGAATAAGCATTAATAGTGGTGTAGACGTTGTAAGTAGCGTGGAATTTGGCATTGAACCACAATGGATGGAAGCCATAGCCTTTGCATGGTTTGCCATGAGAACCGTACATCGTCTTCACAGCAACGCCCCCAGCGTCACGGGTGCGGAAAGAGAACTGGTACTCGGGGCTATTTTTAGCGCCAACTAAACGCTAAATAGAAAATGATGAACCGCAACCACAGGTGGTCTCAGCATTGGGGTTGTGGACAATAAATCGCGAACCTTCCAGGCCTTCCGTGTAATCCACTTCCGCACCGGCTAGATATTGAATACTCATTGCATCAACTAATAACCCCACACCATCGGTCTCAATCAGCGTGTCGTCGTCAGCAACCAATTCATCAAAGGTGAAACCGTACTGAAACCCTGCGCATCCACCGCCAGTGACAAACACACGCAGGCGTAAATCGTCATTGCCTTCCTCTTCTTTCAACGCACGGACTTTAGCAGCAGCTCGCTGTGTAAACTGCATTGTCAGAGGGTCGAAAGTAAATGCTTCAGACATGTCGATTCTCGTTCAAAATGAATGGGCAGTGATTGTCGCAAAAACCAAGCATTACAGTCAAGTATTACTCTATCTTGGCAATTTTATCATCCTGCCATTGATGAAGCTGGCCGGACACTACAGCGCCTTTTACCATTTCCATGCTCTTATAATAAATCGTGCCTTCTATGTTGGCCTTACTGGCTAACTCAATATGCTCACTGGCAAATATATCGCCTTCAACACGACCATTGATCACTACACTTGGAACGCGAATTTCACCACGTATAACACCGCCTTCAGCCACACGTAAAGTGGCTCTTGCCGATTCAGCCGCTACAATATTGCCCACCAACTCACCTTCAACTTCCATATGGTCGCTAAACTCAATATTGCCATGTACCTTAGTGCCGCTAGAAATCAAACTCGTCAAATTGCCACCACTTCCGCTTGAGCCAAACATACAGTATCTGTCATCCTTCAATTAAAGAGGCCCATGGATACTCACCGACGGCCTCAACATTCTTGTTGCCACTGACAGCTACCGATAGGTGGAGTACCTTAGGCGTAAACCCCTCTGGCAACGTCACAGTATCAGCGACATTTTGAAAATACTTAAAGCGTAGCTTAATCGCGCCACCAGAACTAAAAAATGCCCCCTCGAGATCGCGCTCACGTATACTACCATCGTCTAACGTTTCCATACCGGCCAGACGCCAATGCAAGGTACCTTTGACGACGCTGTGGTTCAATGACAACTGTTGCACGACAGCAGAAATGGCAAATTCACCCGCATTCAGGCCTTCTTGCACTTCAACGCCACGAAAGCTGACATTGCCATTCATACTGGGATCCATGAGTCCTTTGTAAAAGGTTATTTGTTCCTCTAAATCCGCATTTATTTGCTGCAGTGCCACGATAGATTGACGCAACTCTTCACTGGCGCGCCGGCCAAGCTCTACACTGAGTTCATGGCTCGTCAACTGCCGCTTTATCATCGAAAGCTCGTGCTCAAGGGCTTCGATTTTCTCTCGCTGATCGATATTGGTTTTCTCCAAACTCGTGCGCCACTGCCTACCGCTGACACCACCTAGATAGTAGGACAACAGAACAACCAGCAAGACGAGAAAACCCGACATGCCCCAACCAAAATAGCGACGCCAAGGAACATACCTGACGACTTCACTTCTGTAGTGGGAAGAACGGTGCTGAGACATCGCTTAAGGAATCAAGCCGAGACCCTTTAGACCCTCGCGCTCATCAAAACCAAACATAATATTCATGATCTGAATAGCCTGCCCGGAGGCACCCTTTACCAAGTTGTCGATCACTGCCAGCACCACAACCGTGTTACGACCCTGAGGACGATGCACGGCTAAGCGACACACATTGGCGCCTTTAACGCTCCTCGTCTGAGGATGCGAGCCCGCCGGCATAACATCCACAAACGGCTCATCACGATAGGTGTCTTCATACAGTGCCTGCAAGTCTTTGGCATCCACCGCTAATTCCGCATAAAGGGTGGCATGAATACCTCGAATCATGGGCAACAGATGTGGTGTAAACGTTAAACGCACACCATCATTTGCCATACGCGATAAGCCCTGTTCAATTTCTGGTAAGTGACGATGTCCTGGAACGCCATAGGCTTTGAAACTATCACTCACTTCCGCATAGAGATTATCAATTTTGCCCTGTCGGCCAGCGCCACTGACACCCGAGGCAGCATTGGCAATAAGGCGAGAAGGATCGACTAAGCCATGCTTGAGCAGGGGCATAAAACCCAATTGAACAGCCGTAGGATAACAACCGGGAGCTGCCACGACCTGCGCGCTGACTATTTCTTTACGGCTAAACTCAGGTAAGCCGTAAACAGCCTGCGCAACAATATCAGGGCAGCTATGTGGCATGCCATACCATGCCGCCCAGAGCTCCGTATCCTTGATTCGGAAGTCTGCCGACAAATCGATCACACGTACGCCGCGAGCCACTAACTCCGGCATCATAGCCATAGCGACACCATGGGGTGTCGCAAAAAACACCACATCACACTGACACAAAACATCAACCTCTGGTTCTGAGTAGCGCAACTCGTCGTAACAGCCACGCAGATTGGGAAACAACTCAGCAACGCTCATTCCCGCGTCAGAGCGTGAGGTGATGGCCACCACCGCCACTTGCGGGTGGGTAGCCAATAAACGTAACAATTCCACACCGGTGTAGCCGGTGCCACCAACAATACCTACTTTGATCATGACGCTCACAAAGCTCAACAATGAATAAGATCTCTATGATAAGCTGAGCGCACATAAATCAAAAGCCACAAACGTTGATAACCGAAGGACGTCTTTGTCTCGCTATGCTGAACGCCTTGCGCGAAAGTCTTGAAAACTCTGAACGCACACTACACTACGCCACCCTGGGCATCCTATCAGGGCTGCTGGTGGGTTTAGTCATATTGGCCTTTCGCACAGCTATCGAAGTCCCCCAAATACTCCTTCTTCCAAGCGGCGTGCTAGATGATTACGAAAGTCTACCTGCTTGGCAGCGCTTCAGTCTCGCGGCCGGTAGTGGCCTTTTACTCGGTCTATTACTTTGGCTAAGCGGTAATAGCTCTACTCGCACCGGCTTGGTACACGTCGTTGACCGCGTACACAACCACCACAGTGTTATGCCTCTTCGCAATGCATTGGTCCAATTTATAGGCGGCGCGCTAGCCATCGCGGGGGGGCAATCAGCGGGCCGAGAAGGCCCCGCCATCCACTTAGGTGCTGCGATGAATAGCTGGCTGTGTCGCCACTTTAAGCTACCCAACAACAGTCTTCGCACACTGGTCGGCAGCGGTATCGCCGCAGCCATTGCGGCTTCATTTAACACCCCCATTGCAGGCGTTATTTTTGCCATGGAAGTGGTACTTATGGAATACAGTGTTGCCGGCTTTATCCCCGTCATAGCGGCGGCCGTCACAGGTACACTCATTACCCATACCGCCTTAGGCTCCGCACCGGCGCTTGCCGTCGATAACCTCACACTGGTGAGTTTATTTGAGCTACCGATGATGGCGTTACTGGGTGTCGTCTGTGGATTTGTCGCCGGCTTATTTATCGCTTTGCAAAAGCGCGTGACTCGCTTCAGACACTGGCATGTCGTGCCCCGCATGGCAATAGCGGGTTGCATCACTGGCTTGATTGCGATGGGCATTCCCGGCGTCATGGGCCTAGGATACGATAGCATTCAATTAGCCATGGCCGGGCAAATGGGGCTTCTGGCGCTTACCGGGCTTATCGCCGCCAAGATTGTTGCCACCAGCGTTAGCTGCGGGCTTGGCATGCCCATCGGATTTATTGGCCCCATGTTTGTGATAGGCGCCAGCTTAGGCGCCGCATTCGGTATCCTAGCCAGTATTGTGTACCCAGAATTCGCCTCTCCAATTGGGTTCTATGCCTTACTCGGCATTGGCGCCTGCATGGGTGCCACACTCAACGCCCCCATGGCTGCGATTATTGCTGTCATTGAACTGACGCAAAGCACCCACATGATTCTGCCTGTCATGCTTACCGTCATTACCGCCAACGTGATCAACGGGGATGTTTTGCGCCAACCTTCCCTCGTCAGTGTGATGCTTGCCACGGCGGGAAGCCGACATCAAATGTCACCCATGCGCAACATATTACAGCGGGTGGTCGTCAACAGCTGCATGAGCAATAAAGTCAGTCACTTGCCAAATTACCTACGCACACCCACCCTTGAGGCCTATCTCCAAGAGGACATTAATGTCTTCACTTGCAAAATTGATCATCAATGGTTTGTGTTTGAGCGCCATCAAATACACTTTCATCAAACGGACAATCCCAGCGTCGAAATGCCAACCCTAGATTTTGTTGAAAACCCCAAAAAGGCACACGTTATCAATAGTAACGCTACCCTGTTGGAAGCACATCAAGCCCTGTTACAACACAACTGCGATGCGTTAGTGGTATTTAATAACACTCATCCACAGCCAGTTGGCGTCTTAAATCGTAAAATGCTCAATGATGTGATCGATATCGATACAGAGCTCAAGCGTTAGGCAAGCATCGCCCCCCCATAATGGGTATACTAGTGCGGCTCGAACAAGGGGATACGCATGCTTTGGATTAAAGCTTTTCACATAATTTTTGTGGTGTGCTGGTTTGCTGGCTTATTTTATTTGCCGCGATTGTTTGTCAATCATGCCATGACCAACGATCCCAATACTGTCGCCACACTCAAACTCATGGAGCGCAAGTTGTATCGCTTCACCACAGGTCTAGCTCTGTTTGCCATTGGATTTGGCACCTACTTAGCCGTGAGTTATTGGGAGGCCTACAGCCTTCAAAAATGGCTTCACGTCAAACTCGGCCTGGTGATTATTTTGCTGGCTTATCATGCTAGCTGTGGTTATTACACCAAGATTTTTGCAGAAGACCGCAATACACGCGGCCATACCTATTTCCGCGTGTACAACGAAATTCCCGTATTTTTACTTTTCGCCATCGTCATATTGGCGGTGGTTAGACCGTTTTAAGGACTTGTCATGGATCTGTTTAGCGAAGCTCAACTTTACATTCCCGGCGGCGTCAACTCTCCCGTTCGCGCCTTCAAAGCCGTTGGCGGTACGCCAATATTTTTCAAACGCGGTGAGGGCGCCTACCTCTATGATCATGATGACAAGCAATATATCGACTACGTGTTGTCATGGGGCCCCATGTTGCGCGGTCATTGCTACCCACCTGTGGTAGAAGCCGTTCGCGACCAAGTGACGCGCGGTCTAAGTTTTGGTGCACCCACGGGTTTAGAAACAGCCATGGCTAAGCGCTTATGTGAAATGATGCCAAACATGGACTTAGTGCGCATGGTCAACTCGGGCACCGAAGCGACCATGAGCGCCATCCGATTAGCGCGCGGCTACACTCATCGAGAGACCATCATTAAATTCGAAGGCTGTTACCACGGCCACAGTGATTCACTTCTTGTAAAAGCAGGCTCTGGCGCTCTAACCTTCGGCGTGCCAAGCTCACCGGGTGTTCCTGCAGCCCTCGCTGAAAAAACCGTTACCCTCACCTATAACGACATCGAAGGGGTGCGCCAGGCCATGGCCGAGATTGGCGATCAGGTTGCCGGTATTATCCTAGAGCCCGTCGTTGGCAATATGAGCTGTATTCCTCCTGTCCCAGGCTTCTTAGAGACATTGCGTGAGGTGTGCGATCAATATGGTGCGTTACTCATCGTCGACGAGGTGATGACAGGCTTTCGCGTATCCAAAACCGGGGCACAAGGTTATTACAACCTTGAAGCTGACCTAACCTGCCTTGGCAAGGTCATCGGTGGTGGTATGCCATGCGCGGCGTTTGGTGGCAAACGCGCCGTTATGGAGTGCTTGTCGCCGCTTGGCCCCGTCTATCAAGCAGGAACGCTGTCTGGCAACCCAGTAGCCATGGCGGCCGGCTTGGCCATGATGGATGCGGTGGAAGAGGAAGGCTTGTACGACATGCTGACTCGTGCCACAACGCGCTTAGTGGAGGGCATGCAAGGGATCGCTGACGATTGCGGCATCCCCTTTACTACTAACCATGTTGGCAGCATGTTCGGTATTTTCTTCACCGAAGAAGAGAAAGTACAAAACTATCAACAAGTTATGGCTTGTAACAAAGATCACTACAACAAGTTCTTCCACGGCATGCTGAATGAAGGCGTTTACCTCGCTCCGGCCTCCTATGAAGCGGGCTTCACCTCGTCATGCCATACCGACGACGTGATCGACGCCACGCTTGAGCGCGCTTTGCGCGTCATGCGCACATTGTAATGCCACAAAAGGACGAACGGCTAGAGCACCGCTAGCAGTTCGTCCAACATCCGCAACGACATGCCCCACACTTTGTAATAACGATAGTAGTAACAAGGCATACTAAACGCGTCACCAGCAACGTGTAATTCAAAGCTTTGACGATTTCCAGGATAAACAAAATGCTGTAGCGGGATCCAGACGGATTCTGCCACTTCGTGGTTAGGCACAATGTTCACATCGCTGTGCGCAAACATAACAAAGGGGGTCACCACCATGGCCTGCACGCGGCCTCGACCAGTCGCGCGAATGTCCGATAACCGATAAGGCGAATCCGCTACTGCCTCGATATCAAACCCCATTTCTTCGCGCACTTCACGCACTGCGGTAGCAAAAATATTGGCATCAGCAGGCTCTTGTCGCCCGCCGGGAAATCCCATATGCCCAGACCAAGGATCACCATCTCGCTCGGCGCGCTTCATCATCAACAACTCAACGCCCTGATGCCCCTCCCGCAACAGCAACACTACCGCTGAACGCTTTAGCGCATGTCGATCAAGGTTTTTGTGGCTTTTAATGTTGTGTACAACGTTTTTAACGTGCTCGAGCGTTAGCATGATCATGTCCTTAACTGGGTCACTAGCTTACACCAATGCGTCGATATCACTAAGGGAGAAAGGGCAATATTTCATATTGCCCTTTACACATCACCACCGGCAACAAGGGGATGGCAAGTCGTCGCTCCACTGCTAGAATGAGCCAAAAATTAAACACGGAAACCCATCATGAAAGATTTTCTTATCGCACCCTCTATTCTCTCCGCCGACTTTGCCAAACTTGGCAGCGAGGTGGAAGAAGTCCTAGAACTAGGCGCGGATATTGTACATTTTGATGTCATGGACAATCATTATGTCCCAAACCTGACAGTTGGCCCCATGGTATGTAAAGCCTTGCGCGATTTTGGTATCAGCGCGCCCATCGATGTGCATTTGATGGTGAGCCCTGTCGACGCACTCATTGAACAATTCGCCAAGGCAGGGGCGACCTATATCACCTTCCACCCTGAAGCCTCACAACACATCGACCGCTCGCTCCAACTCATCAAAGACCTCGGCTGTAAAGCCGGACTTGTCTTCAATCCAGCCACAGGCCTTGATGCCGCGAAGTATGTCATGGACAAACTCGATATGATCCTATTGATGTCTGTTAACCCAGGTTTCGGTGGCCAGGCATTTATACCCAACACCCTCGACAAATGCCGCGAAGCTCGCCGCCTCATTGACGAGCGTGGTTTAGATATTCGCTTAGAGATCGATGGCGGCGTCAACGTCAACAATATCGCTGAGATTGCCGCCGCAGGGGCCGATACGTTTGTCGCTGGCTCCGCCATATTTAATGTGCCGTCACGAGCTCAAGCCATCGCCGACATGCGCAGTGCACTGGCCAGCGTTCATCGCGGCTAGGGCTTTGTGATACGCTGCGCAGCGGTTACAATGCTGCGCAACCATTAACTACCCAAGGATCTCCCGTGTTTGCATCAGTCCAGTGCACCGTTAGATTACTCGCGCGATGGCGTCACTAATTCGCCCACGCCATTCAACGACTGAACACACAACGAGATTGACGCTATGACACCCGAACGATTTACCGAGCTAGCCGCCCAAGGCTTTAACCGCATCCCTGTAACACGCACTGTGCTGGCTGACCTAGACACGCCACTATCAAGCTATGTCAAATTAGCACGAGGCCCCTACTCCTATTTATTTGAGTCCGTCCAAGGCGGCGAAAAGTGGGGGCGGTATTCGATTATTGGGCTACCTTGCCGAACCGTGATGGCAGCGCGCGGCAACATGGTCACAGTGAGCCTCGATGGTGCGATTACCGAACAATACGAATACCAAAACCCTTACCACTTTGTCGAGAAATTCAAAGCTCGTTATCGCGTGCCAGACATTGAGGGACTACCTCGCTTCCACGGCGGTTTGGTCGGTTATTTTGGTTATGACACCGTACGTTATGTCGAACAGCGCCTAGCACACAGCACACCCCATGACGACATAGGCAATCCCGATATTTTATTAATGGTGTCGGAAGACGTTTTAGTATTCGACAACCTCATGGGAACAATCTCGATCATCTGCCACGCCAATACAGATGAACCTCATGCCCTTGAACAGGCACTGGCACGAATTGATGAATTAGCTGCACGCTTAGACGAACCCTCTCCACATCTTCCGAGCCTCAATTTAAACGGTGGCGATACCGGTATTGTGGAAGCGGATTTTACCTCCCAACTCGGCCAACAAGCCTTTGAAGCGGCCGTGGAAAAAATTCGCCAATACGTTCTCGCCGGTGACGCCATGCAAGTGGTGCCCTCGCAGCGCCTAAGCGTGCATTTCAGCACCGACCCCATACACCTATACCGCGCCCTACGTCACCTCAATCCGTCGCCGCATATGTACTTTTTGGACTTGGATGATTTCCAAATTGTTGGTTCTTCGCCAGAAATTTTAGCGCGCGTTGAGGATGATACAGTCACAATTCGTCCTATTGCAGGCACCCGTCCTCGCGGCGCGAATCCCCAACAGGATGCCGCCCTTGAACAAGAGTTACTGCAAGACCCTAAAGAAATTGCTGAGCACTTGATGCTCATAGACTTGGGTCGCAACGACGTGGGAAGGGTTGCACAAACAGGTACTGTGGAAGTCACCGAAAACATGGTGGTTGAACGCTATTCGCACGTCATGCACATCGTGTCTAACGTACAAGGCAAACTCGATCCTTCTCTGAGCGCTTTAGATGTACTCCAAGCCTCACTCCCCACCGGCACACTAAGTGGCGCGCCCAAAATTCGCGCCATGGAAATTATCGACGAGGTCGAAACCGTTAAACGCGGCGTATATGGGGGTGCGGTAGGTTATATTTCTTGGCAAGGCGACACCGATAATGCCATTGCCATTCGAACCGCCGTTATCAAGAACAATACCCTCTATGTGCAGGCCGGCGCGGGTGTCGTCGCCGATTCTGTTCCAACCATGGAGTGGCAAGAAACCATGAACAAGGCACGCGCCATAATGCGTGCCGCCGCACTAGCTACGAGAAGCGCTTGACATAACCCGCGGGAAAAGGAATAATTCCCGCCCTTAAATTTCGGCACTGTAGTTTGCCGCTTTACAACTGTTAAACCTAGAGGATTACAACGTGGCGAATTCACCACAAGCTAAGAAAAGAGCAAAACAGGCCGAAAAACGCCGTCAGCAAAACGCGAGCTTGCGCTCAACTGTTCGCACTTACATCAAGAAAGTTGTAGCTGCCATCGAAGCAGGTAATGCCGACAATGCTAAAGCGGCTTACGAGACTGCTGTTCCTGTGATCGACGCCATGGTTAACAAAGGCATCATCCACAAGAATAAAGCTGCTCGCCACAAGAGCCGCTTGAGCGCCAAAGTTAAAGCCCTGGCCGCTTAATTCTCTAGCGACCGGTGACTTACCGGTCGCACTCTCTTCCCACTGTCATTTTTTGTGGCACTTTGTCATTGGTTTTTTGCACCCTAAAACATGACCACCATGTTATCGCGGTGTATTAATTCTGGCTCACCCTGATAGCCCAAAATTCCCAAAATATCATTACTGCTGTGGCGCGCTATTTTTCGCGCATCAAATGAGTTGTAGTTGCTGAGACCACGCGCGATGAGAATACCATTTTGATCACGGCACTCAACAACCGCACCACGCTCAAACTCACCGATCACCTCGGCCACACCGACCGGCAATAGAGAACGCCCCTGTCCATGTAGAACCCGCGCTGCACCATCGTCCAACACGAGCGTTCCCGAGGCATTTAATAAGCCAGCCAGCCACTGTTTACGCGCAGCCAGAGGCTTCTGCCGCGCATCCAAGCACGTCCCCAATGACTCCCCCGCGAACAAGCGTCGCAGCACATTAGGCTGCGATCCCCCCACAATAATCGTCGACGTACCAGAACGTGCCGCCAATCTCGCCGCCCGCAACTTGGTATACATACCGCCACGACCCAACACACCCTTAGATTCGCCCGCCATTGCATCGAGCGAAGCATCATCCGCATAGGCACTCGCAATAAGCTTAGCATCAGGGTTTTGGCGAGGATCAGAGTCAAACAACCCTAGCTGATCGGTCATAATAATTAGACCATCGGCATCAATAAGATTAGCCACCATGGCGGCGAGAGTATCGTTGTCACCAAATCGAATTTCATCCGTGGCCACGGTGTCATTCTCATTGACTATCGGGATGACACGGTGGTCGATAAGCGTATTGAGGGTGCTGCGGGCATTTAAGTAACGAGGACGGCTTGCCAAATCATCATTGATCAACAAGATTTGTGCGGTATTGATACCAAAGGATTTAAACATTTGCTCGTAACTGTGGACTAAACCCATTTGACCCACAGCAGCAGCAGCCTGCAATTCGTTGATAGCCGTTGGGCGCTTACTCCATCCAAGCACCCCCATACCTGCCGCAACAGCACCCGAAGATACCAAGACGATCTGATAACCAGCATCCGCTAGCTCAGCCATTTGCTCAACCCACGCCTGCATCGCCTCGCGATGCAAACCTTTACCGTTATCGGTTAATAAAGCGCTACCGATCTTAACAACCCAACGACGACCTTTGAGCAAAGTAGCCCTTCCCTGATCACTCATGCCAGGTGTCTCCTAACGCACGTACTCGACTTCAACATCGTAATCGTCATCATCCCAGTCATCGAAATCATCGTCATCATTGAACTGTCCACGCGCCTCAGCACGCTTCATGCGACGTAGATTTTCGATTTGCTCGCGAGCCTCATGCTGCATCATCAACTGCTGTTCGTGCTCTAGCTTAGCCAACTCAGGATTGTCAGCTTCAGCCTCACGACACTCTTCGATGTAATTCATGATGTCTTCACACAGCTGCTGCGTGCCAGTTGCACTAATCGCTGCGATCTCATACACCGGACCTTCCCAATCAAGAGCCTCGATGATCTTCTCACGAACCTCGGCGAGCTCGTTCTCATCGAGCAAATCGGTCTTATTCAACACCAACCAACGATCGCGCTGTGCCAGGGTAGGGCTGAAATATTCAATTTCGTTGGCAATCGTCGTGGCAGAAGCGACAGGATCCGACAAATCAAACGGCGCCACATCGACAATGTGTAGCACTAGGCGCGTCCGCGTCAGGTGACGTAAAAAGCGAATACCTAAACCCGCACCGCCTGACGCCCCCTCAATCACACCCGGAACATCCGCCATGACAAAGCTGCGGTATTTTTGAATACTCACCACGCCCAAGTTTGGCACCAACGTGGTAAAGGGATAGTTAGCTACTTTGGGCGTGGCCGCAGATACAGCGCGGATCAACGTGGATTTACCGGCATTGGGCATACCCAACAAACCCACATCGGCCAACACCTTCATTTCAAGCTTAAGGTTGCGTTTCTCACCCTCTGAACCCTTCGTCGTTTGACGCGGGGTGCGGTTGGTACTCGATTTAAAACGCGTATTGCCCAACCCGTGAAACCCCCCTTGAGCCACCAGTAGACGCTGGCCGTCTTCGGTCAAATCGCCCAATATCTCACGGGTATCTTCATCAATGACTGTTGTACCCACGGGCATTTTGAGAATCAAGTCCTCGCCACTGGCACCGGTACATTGTTTACTGCCGCCACTCTTGCCACTTTCGGCACGGAAGCGACGAGTGAAGCGATAATCCACCATGGTATTGAGGTTGATGTCGGCCTCTAGGAAGACGCTTCCACCATCTCCACCGTCGCCACCATCTGGACCACCTTTAACGATAAATTTTTCACGACGAAAACTAAGACAGCCATTACCACCGCGTCCAGCCTCTACCGTAATGCTCGCTTCATCTACGAATTTCATAACATTTTATCCTCGGGCAAAACACTTTTGCCCAAAACAAGAAAGCCCCGTCAATGACGAGGCTTTCGTGAAGACCACTAGCAGCGAATTAGGCGCTAACGATATTCACGTATTTGCGGTTCTGTGGGCCTTTGACCACGAACTCAACAGCACCGTCAACAGTGGCAAACAACGTGTGATCTTTGCCCATACCAACGTTGCTACCGGCGTGGAATTTAGTACCACGCTGACGAACGATGATGCTACCTGCTGACACTTGCTGACCACCGAAGCGCTTTACACCAAGGCGTTTACTTTCGGAATCGCGACCGTTACGGGTACTACCACCAGCTTTCTTGTGAGCCATTGTATTTCTCCTACTTAATGGTTATGCACTGATACCAGTGATTTTAACTTCGGTATACCACTGACGGTGACCGGCTTGCTTGCGGTGGTGCTTACGACGCTTAAACTTCACGATAGTCACTTTGTCGTGACGGCCGTGAGAAACGATTTCTGCACTCACTTTTGCACCAGCTACAACGGGCTGGCCGATTTTAACGTCAGCACCAGAACCAACCAACAACACTTCATCGAAGTTAATTGCTGCACCAGTTTCGGCTTCAATTTTTTCGAGTTTCAGGGTTTCGCCTTCCACTACACGGTGTTGCTTACCACCGGCTTTAATAATCGCGTACATGTTTTACTCCAATTTGGCCTGTTTGCATCCTGTGATTCGCGATTTGGGAATGCCGCATTGCGTCATTCACTGTGGGCAAATCAGGCACTAACCCGTGTCCGGGATAGGTTTTTGACGAATTTCAGGGCCGCGAATTGTATTCGATACCGCCGCCTATGGCAAGCCTTTGTAAATACACAACGTCACAATTCATCATAAAGCACAAAATTAATTACATTTGTCGGTGAACACAACAAGGCAAGCGCACGATTCGGTGATAAACTTAGCATTTTTTGTAACAAGTCACGGACCAAATAACGGGACCCACTCACATGCAACAAGCCAGAGCGCTCGTCGCCGCTGATTTTGAACGCGTCAACCAATGCATCATCGACAAATTGCATTCACGCGTGCCAATGGTCGAGAACATTGGTCACTACATCATCGACGCCGGCGGCAAACGCCTCCGTCCAATGTTGGTATTATTGAGCGCAGGTGCCTTAGGTTACCGCGGACACCAACACATCCAGTTGGCCGCCGTCATTGAGTTTTTGCATACCGCCACCTTACTTCACGATGATGTCGTTGATATGTCCAGCCTTCGGCGAGGGCGACCGACAGCGAATGCCGAATTTGGCAACGCCCCAAGTGTGCTGGTCGGCGACTTTATTTACTCGCGCGCCTTTCAAATGTTGGTAGAACTGGGCGATATGGACATCATGCGGCTCATTTCAGACACCACTAACACCATTGCCGAAGGCGAGGTCTTACAACTGACAAAAGCCGGCGACCCCGATACCGATCTCGACGCCTATTTGCAAGTCATCACCACTAAAACAGCGGTATTGTTTGGTGCGGCCACCCAAGGCGCCGCCATCCTTGCCGACAGCGATCCACAGACTGCCGAGCAACTGTACCAATACGGCCTACACCTGGGCATTGCTTTTCAATTAATCGACGACGTCCTAGATTACAGCGGTGATCCAGCAGAAATGGGTAAAAATCTTGGCGACGATCTCGCCGAAGGCAAACCAACATTACCTCTCATTCATACAATGCACGTTGGTACTCCAGAGCAAGCGGATCGCGTTCGCCAAGCCATCTTGAACAAAGATGCCAGCCAACTTGATCAGATCGCCATCGACGTGAAGGCATGTGGTGCGCTTGATTACACCTACGATATGGCTGTCGCTTATAGCGACAAAGCGCTTGCCAATCTCAGCCACCTTGCGAAAAATGACTACACCGAGCAAATGGCGCGCTTGGCTAAAGTTGCCGTCGATCGTCGGGCATAAGGAGAAACCATGGAGTTGTACCAAGCGCTTATCCTTGCCATTCTGCAAGGGCTTACCGAGTTTCTGCCTATATCAAGCTCTGCCCATCTGATATTGCCCGCACAGCTCTTTGGCTGGAACGACCAAGGGCTCGCCTTTGACGTTGCCGTCCATGTGGGTTCGTTAGCCGCCGTTGTCTGGTATTTTCGGCACGACCTTTGGCGCATTGCGCTAGCGTGGCTCAATCGGGTATTTAAAGGGGTTAGAAGCGACGATAGCAAACTGGCCTGGCAAGTGATTTACGCCACCATCCCAGCGGCCCTCGTCGGTTTAGCGGCGGACGATTTTATCGAGCAACACCTGCGAAGCATTACCGTTATCGCCACCACCACCATCGTCTTTGGTATTTGTCTCGGCTGGGCCGATAAATTTGGTAGCCGACGCTATGAACTAGCACAACTGACCATGGCAGCCGCCATTATGATCGGTATCGCTCAGGCCTTGGCCCTTATCCCAGGCACATCACGTTCTGGCATTACTATGACCGCTGCACTGTTACTGGGTCTGAATAGACACTCAGCAGCGCAATTTTCCTTTTTGTTATCTGTGCCGTTAATTTTAGCCGCCGGTAGCTTAAAAACTGTCGAACTAGCGACCTCCTCTATCGCCGTCAATTGGGGCGATTTGTTCTTGGGCGCCGCGTGTTCAGGTATTACCGCCTATCTCTGCATAAGAATGTTCCTGACTTTCATTGACCGCATTGGCATGACGCCCTTTGTGCTATACCGTTTAATTCTGGGCACCGCACTGTTTGCAATAGCCCTGACGTAAACCAACACGAGGGATTACCATGCTGTCGCTTAACCACTTTAAGCGCGGTTTTGGCGCATTCACTATTGCTGCTCTTGCCGCCTGCGGTAACGACGCCACCGCGCCTAGCCAGCCCACATTGACCGCCGCTGATGCCAAGCAATTTTTAGCGGAAGCACAAGCCGATCTTCAACAACTACAATTACCCGCTGTTCAAGCGGCCTGGGTCTATCAAAACTTCATCACTGAAGACAGCGCCGCACTGAGCGCACATTTAGGTGAAAAGCTCAGTTCAGCCGCCGTGCGCTATGCGGTAGACGCTGCCAAGTTCAACGATGTTGATGTAGATGCAGACACTCGACGCCAACTCGAGCTATTGAAGCAGTCGCTAACCTTGCCCGCACCGGCCGACCCAAATAAGTCCGCAGAATTAGCTCAGATTGGCGCCGAATTAGACGGCATGTACGGCAAGGGTAAATACTGCCGCGACAATGGTGAATGCCTTAGCCTGCCAGACATGACCTTACGCTTGGCCAACTCTCGCGACCCCGCCGAGCAACTCGAATTGTGGGCGGGCTGGCGTGAAGTTTCACCACCGATGAAGTCCCTCTATGTCAGGCAGACCGAAATTGCTAATGAAGGCGCCAAAGAACTAGGATTTACCGATCTAAGCGACCTCTGGCGTGCGAAGTACGATATGCCAAGCGCCGACTTTGCCAACGAGGTAGATCGACTTTGGGGCCAAGTTAAGCCTTTCTATGATGCCCTGCATTGCCATGTCCGTGCCGAGCTCGGCAACTACTATGGTGAAGACCTTGTGCCACAGGACCAGCCGATTCCCGCTCACCTGCTTGGCAACATGTGGGCTCAGAGTTGGGGCAACATCTACGACATCGTCAAACCCAAGCAGGAAATGCAGGTGGTTGACGTCACGCAAGCGCTCAAGGACAACAACGTTGACCCGTTGCAAATGGTGAAAACGGGCGAAGCGTTCTTCAGCTCGCTGGGGTTTGACCCACTTCCTGAAACCTTCTGGCAACGCTCACTCATCACCAAGCCCGCCGATCGCGATGTGGTATGCCATGCTTCGGCATGGAATATCGACGACAAGGACGACATCCGCATCAAAATGTGCACGCAACAAACCGGCGAAGACTTCCAAACCGTTCACCATGAGCTTGGCCACAACTATTACCAGCGAGCCTACAAACATCAGCCGCTTCTCTATCGTGGCTCGGCGCACGACGGCTTTCACGAAGCCGTTGGCGACACCATCGGCCTGTCCATTACGCCTAAGTACTTAAAAGAAATCGGTTTGATTGACGAGATTCCCGATGCCAGCAATGACATAGGGATGCTGATGCAGCTTGCCCTCGAAAAAATCGCCTTCCTACCGTTTAGCGTGATGGTTGACCAATGGCGCTGGAAAGTATTTTCTGGCGAGGTTGCCCCAGAAGACTACAACAATGTTTGGTGGGAACTGCGTGAAAAATACCAAGGCGTTCGGGCGCCTATCGAACGCCCCGCGGAAGCCTTTGACCCCGGTGCAAAATACCATATCCCAGGCAATACCCCTTATACCCGCTATTTCTTAGCGCATATCTTGCAATTCCAGTTGCATGAAGCATTGTGTGAAATTGCTGGCGATGATGGCCCAATCAATCGTTGCACCATCTATGGCAATAAAGACGCAGGCAAAGCACTCAACGCCCTGCTAGAAATGGGCATGAGCAAACCGTGGCCCGAGGCGTTAGAAGCGATTGCCGGCACACGTCAAATGAACGGTACGGCTATTGCCAATTACTTTGCACCGCTGAAAACCTGGCTAGACGAGCAAAACCAAGGTCGCCAATGCGGCTGGTGAGTTAGCACTCGCTTTCTAAACGTGCGATGAGCTGCAAGAGCTCATCGCGCTTCTCCGCCACCAAAAAACGATCACCCCGCGACTCAATATTTAATCTCAGCAATGGCTCAGTGTTTGACGCTCTAAGGTTAAAGCGCCACTCATCAAAAACCACTGACAGACCATCAAGCGCATCAATGTGTCGTGCCGCACCGGCAAAGTGCTGCTCCACCAATTGCAGTAACTCACGGCTGTCACCACGCACAGGTAGGTTAATTTCACCGCTGCATGGAAAAGCAGATTGACTTGCCTCCACAAGCGCCGACAGGGGCTGTCCGCGTCTTGACAGCAGCACCAACATCAACAGGCAGGGGAGTATTCCGCTGTCGCAGCAAAAAAAGTCTCTAAAATAATGATGCCCTGTGGTTTCACCCCCATAAATCGCACCACTATCTCGCATCGCCTGCTTCATAAAGGCATGACCAGAGGCACTCGGGTACGACACCCCTCCGGCCGCGGCAATGGCCTGCTCGCTATGCCAAGCCAGCCGAACATCATGCACAATGGTCTCCCCTGGATGCACGGCAAGGTAAGCCTCACTCAACAATCCCACCACGTAGTAGGGATCAATGAAGCGCCCCCGCTCATCAAAGAAGAAACAACGGTCAAAATCACCGTCCCACGACATTCCGATATCAACACCCACTGCGGCCATGTCTCGACTGGTCTGCTGTCGCTGCTCAGCCAACATAGGATTAGGAACACCACGTGGATAGCTGGCATCGGGCGTTAACGTGGCGGAATGCAGGGTGGCTGGCAAGTGCTCAAACAACCGCTCAAGCACCGGGCCTGCCCCACCATGTCCAGTATCTGCCCACACATGGAGCGGTTTGATCGTGGTGATATCCACCAGAGACAACAAATGGGCAATGTAGGCATCCATACAGTCGAGCTGCTGGACACGCGAGGGATTTGCTACCACCTGAAACGCCCCCTTCATGGCGAGCGCTTTGATGTCGGCTAAACCACTGGCCAAGCCAATCGGCGCGCCGCCTGCACCGACAAATTTCATACCGTTATAGCGAATGGGATTATGGCTGGCAGTGATCATCACGCCAGCATCAAAATGGTACCTTGCGGTCGCGAAATACACCTGCTCGCTGCCACACTCGCCTATATCAAAAACCTCAACACCCGCCGCCAATAGACCGTCCGCCAAGGCATCGAATAACATCGACGACGATGGCCGAATATCTCGCCCGACGACCACGCGCTTTAACCCCCCCCATTGGGCAAATGCCAATCCAACGCGATAAGCGATATCCGCATTGAGCTGATCGGGGACAAGCGCCCGTAAATCATAGGCTTTAAAGCCATCAACGCGCGTCAAAACAGGCAGTTGTAACTGCTTCAAAAGGCACTCCCAGTGTCGTGAAAGACGCTCTTAACTAGACATACGTGATCAAACATATAAACTTGTCATCCATTGCGGTGATCGTGACATCATAACCAATGCCCTCGATACACCAAAGATTAACAAAAAGAGTTTTACTAATGTCACTACAAAATAGCTTTACCAAGGAAGAATTGGTCGCCTGCGGCCATGGCGAGTTGTTCGGTGAGGGCAACGCCCGTCTACCTGTGGACAACATGTTGATGCTTGATCGCATTGTTAGCATCACCACTGATGGCGGTGCCTATGGCAAGGGTCAAATCATTGCCGAACTCGATATTACCCCCGATCTTTGGTTCTTCGAATGCCATTTCCCCACCGACCCCGTCATGCCGGGTTGTCTGGGTCTTGATGCCATGTGGCAATTGGTTGGTTTTTTCCTAGGCTGGAAAGGCAATCCCGGCCGTGGCCGCGCCCTAGGTTCTGGCGAAGTTAAGTTCTTTGGCCAAGTTCTTCCGACCGCTAAGAAAGTGACATATAAAATTGATCTGAAGCGCGTGATTGAACGCAAGTTGGTCATGGGTATTGCCGACGGCAGCCTTAGCGTTGACGGCCGCGAAATTTATACCGCCACCGATCTTCGCGTTGGCCTATTCACTTCTACAACTGATTTCTAATCGAGGCCTAGCATGAGAAGAGTCGTCATTACTGGCTTGGGTGTCGTTTCAAGCCTTGGCAACGACGCGGCAAGTGTCACCGAATCGCTGCGTAACGGCATATCCGGCATTAAATTTAAGCAAGACTACGCTGACCTTGGTTTCCGTAGCCATATCGCTGGTAGCATCGATATCGATATTGCTGAATTCATCGATCGTAAAATGCTGCGTTTTATGGGCAATACCGCCGCTTACGCCTTCATCGCCATGCAGCAGGCCATTACAGATTCAGGTCTCAGCGAAGACCAAGTGTCAAACATTCGCACCGGTATCATTGCCGGCTCTGGGGGCGCGGGTTCAGCCGCGCAGGTAGAAGCCGTGGACACACTCCGCGAAAAAGGCAACAAGCGTGTTGGCCCCTACCGTGTGACTCAAACCATGGGTTCCACGGTGTCCGCGTGTTTAGCAACGCCCTTTAAAATCAAGGGTGTGAACTACTCGATTTCATCGGCTTGCTCTACCAGTGCACACTGTATTGGCAACGCCTACGAAATGATTCAAATGGGCAAGCAAGACATCGTTTTCGCCGGTGGTGGTGAAGATGAACACTGGACGCTCACCTCTTTATTCGACGCTATGGGCGCATTGTCTAGCAAACGCAATGACGCACCCACCACAGCCTCACGTGCTTATGATGCTGACCGCGATGGTTTCGTCATTGCCGGGGGCGGTGGCATGTTGGTGCTAGAAGAACTGGAGCACGCCTTAGCACGCGGTGCAAAAATTTATGCCGAAGTCGTCGGATATGGTGCCACATCAGATGGCTACGACATGGTAGCGCCCTCAGGCGAAGGGGCTAAACGCTGCATGCAGATGGCCATGTCTACAGTGAACGGCAAAATCGATTATATCAATGCCCATGGCACCAGCACCCCCGCCGGCGACATGAAAGAACTACAAGCCGTCAAAGAGGCCTTTGGCAGCGAGATCCCTCTGGTGGGGTCAACGAAGTCCTTGTCTGGTCATTCTTTAGGCGCGGCAGGTGTTCACGAAGCCATTTACTCGCTGTTAATGCAGCAGCACAACTTTGTGGCGGCTTCTGCAAATATCGAGACGCTCGACCCAGAAGCAGAGGGCATGCCCATCGTGCGCCAGCGCGTAGATAACGCCAATCTGACCACGGTCATGTCTAATAGCTTCGGGTTTGGTGGTACTAACGCCTCTCTGGTATTCCAAAAATACCAGGGCTAAACTTCGGCCTCCGCGAGTGCGTCGCGCAAAGCCTCGACGCGCTCGTGGAGTAATTCCTCACTGTAGTCTAATTTCTTCACTGCACCCCAAATGGGACCAGGCCAAGCCTCATCACCTTCGTAGCGAACAACATGATGAATGTGAAGCTGGGGCACCATATTACCCAGTGCCGCCACATTGAGCTTATCCCCCTGAAACAAGTTCATCATGGTTTCACCAAGCGCGCACGATTCACGCAATAATTGCTCGCGATCGGCCGGTGTCAGCTCATAAATTTCACGGATACCATGGCGCCGAGGCACCAAAACACACCAGGGGTAGTTTGCATCTAAACTGAGCAATACCAGAGACAAAGGCCACTCGACCACAGTCACGGAATCGGCGTCTAATACGGGATTGAGTTCAAACATGGACGGGTCTCCAACACAGCTCAAAAGAGTGACAATTATTAATGATAGGCAAGCGCCGTTACGATCTATAAAATAACGTCTTTTACATTTTTAGCAACGAGTTTAACGATGCGCGCGAGTAAGTACTTAATAGCCACACAGAAAGAAACCCCTGCCGATGCTGTAGTGATTAGCCACCAATTAATGCTGCGTGCCGGCTTGATCCGAAACGTGGCCTCAGGCCTCTACAATTGGCTCCCCACCGGCCTGCGCGTACTCCGTAAAATTGAGAACATTGTGCGCCAAGAAATGGACGCTTCCGGGGCACTCGAAGTGCTAATGCCCGTGGTACAACCAGCCGAATTATGGGAAGAGTCTGGCCGTTGGCAACAGTATGGTCCCGAATTGTGCCGTGTCGTCGACCGGCACGAGCGCAACTTTTGCCTGGGTCCAACCCATGAAGAGGTCATTACGGACTTAGTGCGCAATCAAATTAATAGCTATAAGCAACTGCCATGCAATTTCTACCAGATTCAAACTAAGTTCCGCGACGAGATTCGTCCTCGTTTCGGTGTAATGCGGGCTCGTGAGTTCACCATGAAGGACGCGTATTCCTTCCACCTGAACAAGGCGTCGCTTCAGGAAACGTATGATGTCATGCACCAAACCTACTGCAATATCTTTGACCGCATCGGTCTGGATTACCGCCCTGTCATGGCAGACACGGGCTCTATTGGTGGCTCAGCATCACATGAATTCCACGTACTGGCTCAGTCTGGCGAGGACGATATCGCCTTTTCTAATGCCAGTAATTATGCCGCTAACGTTGAATTAGCGGAGGCGGTAGCACCTGCGGGTGAGCGTCCAGCGCCCTGCCAGGACATGCAGGAAATAGCGACCCCAGGCAAAAACACCATTAATGAGGTGTCTGAGTTTTTAGGCATTCCCGCCGCGTCTAGCCTTAAAACTCTGGTGGTTATGGGTGAAGCCAATGACCAAGGTCACGCCGATATCGTGGTGTTAATTTTGCGTGGCGACCACAGCCTGAATGCCATCAAAGCGGAAAAAATCCCCGGCGTAGCTAGCCCCTTGACGTGGGCAGACGAAGCGTTAATCGAAGCCAAGCTGGGTGCCAAAGTGGGTTCATTGGGCCCCGTAGGCGCGGTGGGTAAGGTGCGTGTGATTGCCGACCTTAGCACCCGCATCATGTCTGACATGCTGTGTGGCGCCAACAAAACAGGTTACCACCTCTCAGGTGTGAACTGGGGTCGTGACTTAGATGAAAGCCAAGTGGAATTTGCCGATCTTCGCAACGTGGTGGCCGGCGACCCAAGCCCATGCGGGCAAGGCACGCTTGAGATCAAGCGCGGCATTGAAGTGGGCCACATTTTCCAGTTGGGCACCAAGTATTCGGCCGCTCTACAGGCTAAAGTGTTGGATGAGAACGGCAAAGATATCGTGGTTGAAATGGGCTGTTATGGCATTGGCGTGTCTCGCGTTGTCGCGGCGACCATCGAACAAAACCACGACGAGAACGGCATTATTTGGCCCGACGCCATTGCGCCTTTCCACATTGCATTGATTCCGATCAACATGCAAAAGAGTGAGGCGGTTGCAGAGCAATGTGAGACACTTTACGCCGAACTCAGCGCTGCCGGCTTCGACGTGCTATTTATGGATGAAGCCAAAGCACGCCTAGGCGTGATGTTGGCCGACACCGAGCTAATGGGTATTCCCCACCGCATTGTCGTAGGTGATCGCGGCTTAGAAAAAGGCAGTGTCGAATACAAAGGCCGCCGCGACAGTGAAAGCCAAGATATTGCGTTGGCTGACATTGCCAGCTTCCTCAAAAAGACTATCCGTCTTTAATTAGCATGTATCGTTATCGTCTCTGCGCCGAGTTGCAACTTGAACCAGGCGCAGACACACGATCCCCCGGTGGGGCGGTAACGATAGCGCTCTGTGGGCATTGGGAACACAAAGGCGCGTGTCGGTGGCCGCATAACAACCACGTTGAGCCCGCCGCTTCCTCACATGTCATGACGATTGAATTTAACTGCCCCGCACATGAACTGGCAGAGGTTCAGCAGCGCATTCAAAAAGCGCTAAAAGGCGGCAGGTGTATCGGCCCAGATGGGCGGGAAAATCACTGGCGACTCATCAAGATAGACGCGTCGCCAGCAGATATCTAATTCAGGCGAGGTGTGGCTGCATTCGTGGGAGCAATAAGGTTTTGCAACTCATCCAAGCGACGGTTCACTTGCTTGCGGTACGCATTAATCGATTCAACCCACTGCTCGTTCGCAGCAATTCGCTTATCGATATTACTCTGCGCACCCTGCACTTTGGCCACATTGCTTTCTAGTGAACTCACCTTGGTGGTTAAACTGCCAGCGGAAGCCACCGCTTTATCGATTTGTGCCTGCAGCGTGCCTAGCTCCGCCACACGCCGCTCAAGTTCAGGCACACCTTTCACGGCGGCTTGGAGTGATTCCAAACTGCTTTTAAACGCCGTAGACTGCTTGTTAATCCCCTTGATGTCATCACGTAGAGCCGCAATTTCACTTTGATTACGACGCCACGCCGAAGACCAGAGCTTATCCATTTGGGTCCATAGTTCATTGGTTTTATCGGTGAGTTCTTTTAAGCGAAGTCCAATGGTCGCACTCGATTGATCCATGCTTTCGCCCGCCTCTGATAAACGCGCTTCCAAGGTAGCAATACGCTCATTGGACTTAAGTAACTCGCTATACAGGAAGCCTGCAGCACCGCCAACGGCTAATACCAACACAAACAACACCCATACCAAGCCGCTACTTGCGCCGCCACCAGAACTTGGGGTTAGAAACACGTCATGACTCGCCGCGTTCCGCCGCGCTTTCAATTCATCGCTATCTGGCGAGAAGCTAGGTAAATCATTCAAATCATCGTCGCGGGTGTTCATGCTGCTACTCGTGTTTACATTTGTGGGGCAAATGATGATACAGGCGGCGATGCATGGCAACAGCCACCGCCCGCTTAGCGGAAAAATATTATCGAATTAGAGATACAGTAAGCCATATAACACGCCAGTCAGTACGATACTGGTGTGAATCACGCCCCGCGTCGTCGCCATGGGTCCCATGTTTCCAAACATGCCGTTTAATTGCAGCATGGCAATCACAAACAGCGCCATCCAAAGTCCTCCTTGGTGGCCTTGGTGGGACAATAAAAAAGACTGACTGTAGCCAAGGTGGGCTGAGCCCAGCATGCCAAAGGCCATTGGACCAGAGAACACAGCATTCGTGCGTGACATGAGGCCAGCCTTGGCAGCGGCGAGCGCTGCATTTCCCGGTCTCTCTCCCAGTACAATACGCTGACATGGCCAGATGATTAACCAAACATTCAGAAACATCAGCACACCCATGACGGAGGCAAGCACAGTAAAACCATTCAACAAACCTTGTCGCCCAACGATAGCCAACAAGACGCCACCTGTGATCAATGTAAAGACAGCAGCCCACCGAAACCACCAAAGTGCACGCGGCACTAACTTGGCGTTGATATCTATCAAGGCATGCTTTTCAGCCTCTTTAACATATTCACCTTGGATGAGATTGAAATAGTAAAGCAAACCCAACCACATCACCCCAAACAGCAAATGTAGCCAACGAAAAATAAATGTGCCTAACTCATGCCAATCCATGGAGAAGCTCCCCCAACGCATCAATCGTTAGTGTAATGAAAGATAGCCGCATACGCACTATGCCCTAGATTTTTAGCTTCCAAGCATGCATAAAAAAGCCTTGATCGAACAACCTAACACGTATGTGCGGCGCTCTTTCAAGGCGTTAATGAGGGCGACAAGCCCTTCTAGATTATCAACTTAGGCGAAATCGTTGCTCAGGGCACCCTGTGTTTCTGGCGCAATTTCATCCACGCGGTGACTGTAGTTTTTATGATCAACCCCCATCGCAATCGCGGCACCAGCTTTAACAGCAGCGACCATCTCGGATGTGAACTCAAAGCGCATAAAGTGCACGGCACTGGTTTTTTCTGCCGTACTACGATCTAAATCTTCATCCGCAATCGCATACACACGATCGTGACCACTCACCTGAATATAGGTGCGGTGCTCGATACCACTCAGCTTCGCCAGTTCACGTTTACGTTCTTCTACATCGACAA
This sequence comes from Pseudomonadales bacterium, assembly GCA_035458985.1. Lineage (GTDB taxonomy): Bacteria > Pseudomonadota > Gammaproteobacteria > Pseudomonadales > JAHEIH01 > JAHEIH01. Next base: position 28,489 of record DATHYR010000184.1, on the reverse strand, counting down.
ACTCAATCAGCATGGTGGCCTTGAGGTTACTACCATCTGGCACCAGAGGGTTGTAGGCGTCCAACTCGTCCTGTATCCCCTCATCGTCAAAGGTCTTTTCAATGCGCAACATCTCTTGAATTTGGTAGCGAATCGTCAGTTCATCTTCAAATTGTAAGGTGACATTGGGCCCAATAAATACCGTGCGTACACGACGGTGTTGCAGGGCCTTCTGACGAAATGCTGGGCGCTCGCGATGATAGGCCTCAAGCGACATCAGCGAGTCGCGGGCGATCTTAACCATGTTTCTTGCCTCCATATCTAAATACCGTAAGCCTTCCGCACAAGGCTAATAGGATGGGCCTTCTGCGGTGTCTGTTGATGATTTTTTTCAATTCCCTGTGCAATATGCGCCCCGCCTAAGGGGCAATCACTGGAAATATAATCGGGTTGTGTACTGCTCATTTGGCGGAAGACTGGCCGACCAATCTTCATAGCATGCTCGTGAAATTCTTTTTTCACGCCATACGTTCCCGCGTGACCACTGCAACGCTCAACCGTATTAATTTCGGTATCGGGAATTTGCTTGAGTAGCTCTTCTGTTTTCTTACCTATATTTTGCACACGACCATGGCATGGTACGTGATAAGACACTTTGCCTAGGCCATGCTTCAACTCACCTTTTAACAGACCATCTTTTTGGCGAGCAATCAGGTATTCAAACGGATCCCAAAACGCCTCTTTGACTAACTGAACCTCCGCATCATCGGGGAACAGCAGCGGCAACTCTTGTTTGAACATCAATGTGCAACTCGGCACAGCGGACATCAAGGCATAGCCTTCGCGGGCTAATGCCGCCAAACGTGGAATATTGATACGTTTTAAAGCTTCAACACCTTCCAAGTCGCCCTGTTCAAGCTTGGGCATGCCACAGCACACCTCTTTCTCTGCAAACGTCCAAGCAATCTCGTTGTGTTCCAAAACAGCAATCAGGTCTTCACCAATACCAGGTTCGTTGTAATTCACGTAGCAGGTAGCAAATAAGCCCACCTTACCAGGTGTGCGCTCACCGTTAACAGGTTCAACACTATTAGGGGTGACTTTGTCGCGTAATTTTTTGCTGGCCAGCGGTGGAATCCAAGCCTCGACATCCACTCCCAATACCGCCTCAAGCACTTTGCGAGTAGGTGTCCACTGATTGACAGCATTGATGGTTTCAGTGATCACGGGGATACCCGCTAACTTGCCAGTACCATCCGTATCTGACAGAAATTTGTCCCTAAACGCCAAGCCTTTTTCTTTAGTATCTACCGCTTTGGCTTGCAGCATCAAATGCGGGAAGTCGAGGTTAAAGGGGTGGGGAGGGACATAGGGGCATTTCGCCACGTAGCACATGTCACACAAATAGCATTGATCTACAACTTTGATGTAATCGGCCTTGTCGACACCGTCCATTTCCATGGTGTCGCTTTCATCGACCAAATCAAATAGCGTGGGGAACGCGTCACACAAGCTGTGACAACGACGACAGCCATGGCATATATCAAATACGCGCTCGAGCTCTTCGTTCAGCTTTTCACGGTTGTAGTACTCGGGATTCTTCCAGTCGATGGGGTGTCTGGTCGGCGCCTCGAGATTTCCTTCTTTTGGTGTGCTCATTATTATGCTCCGGCGATATGCAGAATAGGGACGAGCTGGGCGATACCCAGCTCGAAGGGTGCGTCATTACGCTTCCGCTTTGTAAGCATCCAGAGTTTTCTGGAACTTGTTCGCGTGGCTACGCTCAGCTTTCGCCAACGTTTCGAACCAGTCAGCAATCTCGTCGAATCCTTCTTCGCGAGCTGCTTTTGCCATACCAGGATACATGTCAGTGTACTCGTGAGTTTCGCCAGCAATCGCCGCTTCCAGCGCTTCTGCCACTGAACCCGCGGGCATACCCGTGCCAGGCTCACCTGCACCACCACTGATCAGGTATTCCATATGACCATGGGCGTGACCAGTTTCACCTTCCGCGGTGTTGCGGAATACGTTGGCAACTTCTGGAGCACCTTGGATATCAGCCATGTTGGCGAAGTACAAGTAACGACGGTTAGCTTGTGACTCACCAGCAAACGCTTCTTTCAAATTTTCTTCCGTTTTTGTTCCTTTGAGATTCATGCGAATACTCCTGTTATTGTTACTGTGAAAAATTTATCCAAACCCACAAGGGTGAGCTCTGCATCGAGTATAGGAATGCGCACCATTTCGTCCAGTGAAATATTACGATCATTACGATCTATTTTATCTATCGCAAAATAACACTACATTTCCTATGGCTTTATACGCCTCAACATCATAAAAGATGCTCAAATAGACACTGATGGCGATAAGCCGCTTTATAAAACTGCCGGCTTCAATGCTATGATTCAACCGGCAACACAAGCACCCCAAGGACAGCATAGGCTACACACAACACCATGAAAGACGCTATTTTTTGGCAGTTTTTAAAGCTTGGCTGTATCAGTTTTGGCGGGCCAATGGCGCATGTAAGCTATTTTCGTCGCCGATTTGTGCAACAGCTTGCGTGGTTGGATGAGGAAACTTTTGCACAACTAAATGCGCTATGTACTCTGCTACCAGGGCCTAGCTCTAGCCAGCTAGGCTTCGCCATAGGCTATTCACGCGCCGGCGCGTGGGGTGGTATTCAGGCTTTTTTGGGATTTACCTTGCCGTCGTTTCTCTTCATGTTTGGCATGGCGGCTGGCGTCCTACAACATCAGAGTAGCCTGCATTTTTGGCCAACCTTTGTTGATGCCATGCAATTATTTGCAGTGGTTGTCGTCGCCGATGCAAGCGCAGGTATGATCAGCCAACTATGCCGACACACCTATCAAATACGCATTCTGATCGTTGCCGTCGTCGCATTACTCTTGGGAGCCAATGGTTTACTGATCATCGCCATAGCGGGTATGGTCAGTTTTCTATTCACCAAACCACCGACACAACAACATGCGTCACCACCGCTAAAAGTGCATTGGCCAAGTGCTGCAAGTTTTATCATATTGTTGGCCGCCAGTATGTTTGAAAGCCTTGGGATGTTTGGAGACTTCTTCACCATAGGTAGCTCAGTATTCGGTGGCGGTCACATCATGCTGCCATTGCTGCAAGAACAGTTTGCATCCACCACGGGTAGCGAGGCCCTACTTTCTTCGTATGCGCTCGCGCAAGCTATTCCAGGGCCGATGTTTACCGCTGCTACCTATATAGGCACCACACTCTTACCCAACAGTCCTCTGACAGGGGCCATGATGGCCACGCTGGGCATTTTCTTACCTGGCTTTTTATTGCTTGTCGCTACCGTCAATTACTGGCAAGCCTGGCAAGCTTCACCGATCATCCGCGCCGTCATTGGCGGCGTTAATCCCGCCATGGTGGCGTTACTCATTGCGAGTTTGCTGGATTTCATTGTTCCTCATAGTATTGACGCACTATCGGACCTTTTCTTGATCATTGTAGCGTCCATAGCATTACACTGGCTGCCGAAAGGGCTCATTGTTGCCGCTGTCTGTATGCTATTGGGGAAAATATTTTTATAAAAAAAGCGGTCACTCGACCGCTTTTTTCACGTCACTCACGTCAAACCCATCCCGAGTAAGGTCATGTCCCTATGGATTGATCCAAACGGGCGAGCTATAGGCCCGCTCTTGAATACTCGCCGGTACATTGGCGGGCAAGGGTTCGTTATAGAACATGGCATCGCGCGTCGACCACCGCGGCGTCGGAATTTCTAACACCCTCACGTAATACAAGGCATGTTGGGCAGGGTCGTATTGCGGGTCCTGCCAAAAGGCCATCAACACGGCTTCACCAATGCTATTGCTATAGGTGGCGTGCTCGATATCCACGGTATTTCCGACGGCCGCTTTTACCCGCCCTGACGTATCGGCGACACGATCACCTGCGACAGCCACATCAAAGATACGCTCATGGCTTTCACCCTGCGCATCGACCCACAACTTAATGACTTGCACGCGATCCAAGAACGCCCCCTGCGGATCCGCTTGGGCACGGATAATGAATCGAGGGGCTCTGTCAGCCCTTGCTTGCAAGGTGCCACCCATCGGTACACCGGCGGCATAACCTCGCTCAGCAAAATCGGAGCGCGTAACATCATCGGCATTAAAATCATAACCTGCAAAAAACCGCAGCCCAATGCGCGACCCGGTGGTGGCATAGGTTTCTTTGCTATACAACGCGTCCCAAATACCAGTACGTGTGTTTTCTTTTGCCCATACTGCCGTGAGGCCACTAGCACTGGTCTGTGCTGAATACACACGGTTGTCACTGCCGTCACTGGCAGGGACACGGCCTATAACGGGCTCTGTAAAACGTAATTCACGCTGGTTTGGCTCAAATAACGCTACTTTACCAAACCAATTATCCTCCGCCGGCGTCGATAAGGCGGTATGCGAATCGGTACTACCAATTAAACCAAACTTAAACGGATTGCTATCGATGGTTTGTTGAAACTGCAGGCCGCGCTTCAACGCCGAACGAGTATATTCTGCCGCCAGCATGCCAGTATTGTGCGGCGATGCGCCAAAACCGCCCTTGTCCCAGGTTTCAAAATCGGCAAACTCATCTTCGGGAGAAAGCAGAGGGTGGGTTTCACCATCGCCTTTGGCTTGAGTAGTCTCGTAAAGTGGCTCAAATCGCTGCCGCTTCTCAGCGTAGTCGCGATCAATCGGCTCGCCGTTCAAGCGGGTCTCTGCAAACATGCGACCCACAGATAAATTACCATTGTGCGGGATCGCCAATACGCGGTCGCCGGTGGCCTGTTGGTAGCTATCCATCCACTGCCAGAGCAACTCAGGATCATCACCTTGATACTGCGAAATAGGTAGAATCTGGCTGGCGTGCTCTTTGTTGCCTCTAAAAATCACATTTCGATGCAAATTGTCTCCGTCCGGCGCAGACGTCCACTCATACCCGATAAGCGCGGTAAATTGACCAGGATCATTGAACTTTTCTGCCGCCGTCAAGATATCTTGCCAAGCCTGTCTTGCCACTCCATCAAATCCTTGTAAAGGATCCCTATTGTCCTGGCGGGCGGCCATCCACAACTCATAGGCGCCCGTTGGGTTTCCTGAATGAAAGGCATCATGCACTCTTCTTCCCCATGGCGACTTGAGAAGCTCTGGGTCAGAGCGCACTACCATGGGTGCCAAGCCCAAGTTTTCGGCGTGATCAGTCACCGCTAAAAAATCCAGCGGTCGAGCAATTTGCACGGGCAAGCCAAAATTGGAGACCAACTTTTCTCCGCGCGCAAAGCGATAGGCCGCGTCGGGCCCCAGCCGAGCACCAATCATACCGGCGTCAGACGAATACGAAGTGTGCAGGTGTAAATCGCCAAATAACAGTTTGGTAGGATACTCCGACGCGGCTTGGGGGGAATAAATCTTAGCTGCCTGAAGCTCAGTTGCCATGACGGCGCATAGCAACCCTGTCATCCACAGAGATTTCATTTTAGATCCTTTGGCCATTCAATGATGACCTTGTTATTGTTAATTAATTGTTGAAATTGATCGCGTTTAGCCTGTTCTCGCTTCGCTTGAAGCGCATCTCGAACAACCGCTTCCCGCACCTGATCGAGCATCGGCAGAGGTGGCTCAAGACGTTGACTTATATTGACGAAGTGCCAACCGAGCGGACTCTCTAGTGGCCCGACCCACTGGTCTAACGGCAAACGATATAACTGATCTAGAAAACCTGTGCCAAAGGCGCGGCTAATCTGGTGATCGCTGGCATTGTCGTATTGATCAGCGAAGAGGCTAGCATCGGAGCGTACCCCATTGCCGTGACTCAATGCGGCCTCCATTTCACGTCGCCGCTCAGGACTCGCAAGCCTGTCCAGAAAGCGATGCTGAAAACTGTGGCGACCACCCTGCTTATATTTATCTCTATGTTGATCAAAGTAAGCACCAATATCATCCTCACTGGGGGGCGCAATATCGAGTTCGCTTAGCAGCTCCATCTTCATCCGCATACGTCTTGCCACCACGGGGTCATCTAAATGCATACCCAACGCAAAGGCCTGATCAGCATAGAGTTGGTTCGCCACATGATTATCAATAGCCGTTTGTAGCGCTTCGCGCGTGGGCTCCATCAACCACGTTTTGCGGTATTGATTGGCCAATGTGGTTACAGTAGCTGAGTCGACCCGAATAACTGACGCAGTATTCTCCTCTTGCCTCCATTGGTAAACCACAAAGATTAATGCCCCTAGCAACAAAAAATGTAGCAACGGTTCTTTGACTATTCGTTTGATCAAAATCCAATCGTCCTTTCTATCATCCAAAACGCAGCGACGGTGCCTATCGCATAACTCGCTATCGCAGGTTTGAACCACGTAGCAGGCACAGTACGTTTAAGCCCACGGTGCAAAACCACTAGCAGTGCGACAAAACACAACTGCCCCAGCTCGACGCCAATGTTAAATAGCACCAAGGCCGGTACACGGGCGTCCGCTGGTAATCCAATCTCAGCCAGTACCGAGGCAAACCCCAGCCCGTGCAAAAGACCAAAACAGAAAGCTACTAACCACGGCTGACGGGACGAGATATCTTCTTCGCCGCGCTCACGCATTACCACTTCCCGCGCCACAAACACAATACTAAGGGCAATCACCGCCTCCACAGGCGCAATGGGTAGCTGCAACCAACCCATACTCGCTGCAGCCAACGTTAAACTGTGTGCGACAGTAAAGGACGTAATGGTCCACACCAACATGCGCAGGCGCGTCACCAATAACATTAGCGCTGCCACAAAGAGCAGGTGATCAGCACCAATAAGAATGTGCTCAAAACCCAGTCCAAGGTAGGCCCAGACACCCACCCCACTGCCTGCACGCCAGTCAACAACTAACTGCTCTTCATCCGCCTGAAGCCGCTCTGTGGCGCGCTTCCCATCGGGGTAGGTCACACTAATGAGTAATTCTGTTTTAGTCTCACTCAGTCCAGAGACGCTCACTGTCAATGGTGAGGGTTCTGCTACGGTAAGCCGACTGATCCAGTAAGTACCCTGTCGATAACCCAAGGCACTCGCTTCATCAAAAGGCTGTTGGTTAATCGTGAGACGTAGTGGCAAACGACGGTCATCACCTGCCAGCGGTAGCTGCCACACAACCTCAGTATCGCCATTGGGTAAGGCTGATAAGCGCAGCGCTGCCGGGCGCATTTCATCCGCCGTGGCAATGGATTGGCAAAATAGCCATAACAAGAGTATTGCGAGATATCTCAAAAGATCCGCCGTATTATTTTTATCTGCAAGGAGGTTATTTTTTTGTGCGAGGTTATGCAATGGTAACTTTCGCCAACGCCGAAGGATTCCCAAAAATAAAAAGGCCACCCGAGGGTGACCTTTCTGTTCAGCGAGAGTGCTGGGGGGATGATTACATCATGCCGCCCATGCCACCCATGCCGCCCATGCCGCCCATATCAGGCATTGCAGCACCTTCTTTCTTAGGCTTTTCTGCGACCATCGCTTCGGTGGTGATCATCAGGCCACCCACAGAAGCTGCGGCTTGCAACGCTGTACGGGTGACTTTCGCAGGGTCCAAAATACCCATTTCGATCATGTCGCCGTAGACACCAGTCGCTGCATTGTAGCCGTAGTTGCCAGTGCCTTGCTTCACTTTGTCGACAACCACAGAGGCTTCGTCACCGGCGTTGGTCACGATCTGACGCAGAGGCGATTCCATAGCACGACGTGCAATGTTAATACCGGCGTTTTGATCTTCGTTGTCACCAGTGAGGCCATCGAGTGCAGAGAGTGCACGGATCAGAGCCACACCACCACCAGCGACCACGCCTTCTTCAACCGCGGCGCGGGTTGAGTGCAGGGCGTCTTCGACGCGGGCTTTCTTCTCTTTCATTTCGACTTCAGTGGCTGCGCCAACTTTGATCACCGCCACACCACCTGCCAGTTTAGCAACGCGCTCTTGCAGTTTTTCACGGTCGTAGTCAGACGTTGTGTTCTCGATTTGGGTACGAATCTCAGCCACACGTGAAGTGATCGCAGCGGCGTCACCTGCACCATCGATGATAGTGGTGTTTTCTTTGTCCATGGTGACGCGCTTGGCTTGACCCAAGTGCTCCAAGGTGGCTGATTCCAGCTCCAAGCCCACTTCTTCAGAGATCACAGTACCACCAGTCAAGATAGCGATGTCTTGCAACATGGCTTTACGACGATCGCCGAAGCCAGGTGCTTTACATGCTGCAACCTTAACAATTCCGCGCATAGTGTTAACAACCAATGTTGCCAACGCTTCGCCTTCAACGTCTTCAGCCACGATAACCAAAGGCTTAGAAGACTTAGCCACTTGCTCCAACAATGGCAGCAATTCGCGAATGTTTGAAATTTTCTTGTCTACCAACAAAATGAAAGGTGAGTCGTGCTCAACATTCATGTTTTCTTGGTTGTTGATGAAGTAAGGTGACAGGTAGCCACGGTCGAACTGCATACCTTCAACCACTTCTAATTCGTCTTGCAGACCGCTGCCTTCTTCAACAGTGATCACACCTTCTTTGCCCACTTTCTCCATTGCTTCAGCAATGATCTCACCCACGCGGCTGTCGCTGTTCGCTGAGATAGTACCTACTTGAGCAATGGCTTTGCTGTCGGCGCAAGGCGTAGCTTGTGCAGAAATAGCTTCAACCGCGACTTTAACGGCTTTGTCGATACCGCGCTTCAGGTCCATGGGGTTCATGCCTGCAGCCACAGATTTGAGGCCTTCATTGACAATAGCTTGCGCTAAAACGGTCGCTGTTGTAGTACCGTCGCCGGCCACATCAGAGGCTTGTGAAGCGACTTCTTTCACCATCTGCGCGCCCATGTTCTCGAACTTGTCTTCCAGCTCGATTTCTTTCGCCACAGAGACACCGTCTTTGGTCACGGTAGGAGCGCCAAACGCTTTGTCTAAAACAACGTTACGACCTTTTGGGCCGAGGGTGGTTTTCACCGCGTCAGCCAGGATGTTGACACCCGCGACCATACGTTTGCGGGCTGAATCACCAAATTTAACTTCTTTAGCTGCCATGTTGATATCTTCCTAGAATGTGTTTCAGTAAATGAATTAGTTTTCGATAACGGCGTAAATTTCGTTTTCGCTCATCAAAATGAGCTCTTCGCCATCAACTTTGATGGTGTTGCTGCCGGCGTATTGGCCGAATACAACAACGTCACCAACCTTGACTGACAGAGGGCGTGTTTGGCCATTGTCCAACACTGCGCCCGAACCAACAGCCACGACTTCACCCTGGTTAGGGCGTTCTTTGGCCGAGCCAGGAAGAACGATACCGCCAGCGGTTGTTGTTTCTTCTTCTTTGCGTCGAATAACGACGCGATCATATAACGGACGAATGTTCATCAATTGTGTCTCCAACTAAGTCGTTGTCTTCTTTGTTTTGATAAAGGGGGTTACCCACTGGTCACTGGATATGGGGCTCGGCAAAGCCTTTTCAAGGGTAGGGATATAAATTTTTTTTAATTTTTATTATCTAACGTAATTTAGGGTTATCGTCAGGATCGTTAACCACTTCTCCTTCGATCACATCTTCTTCATGGCGCGTGCCAAAAGGGCCCTGCTGGGTATATGTATGGTGAGAGTAAAACTGCTGCTGTCCGCTCACTTGCATCTTCTTGAGAATGGCCTTGCCCAGTGCCAAACGAACAGGGGGCACAAGCAGCAGAAAGCCAACGCTGTCGGTAATAAACCCTGGGGTCACAAGGCAAACACCGGCCACTGCAAGGAGTAGACCACCAAACATTTCTTGCGCGGGGAGTTCACCCACCTGCATCTTGCGCTGCGCCTCCAGCAGCATGGACATGCCCTGGATGCGTAAACAAAAGGCACCAATAACCGCGGTGAGCAATACCAAGGCAATCGTAGATAAACCACCGATGTGAGCGCCGGTTTCAATCAGCACCCACATTTCTACGATGGGTAAAACAACAAAAATGACAAATAAAGGCACAGAGTTACCAGTTGTAGTTCACACCAATCGACAATTTGCGATCGCTGTTAGTTTTTGTCGCTGGCGGATCATTGTCGTAGTCGTACTCTAACAGCAGAAGGCCATTGACCTTACCCCAAATCGGCGCACGAAGGCCAGTTTCGGTTTGTAAGATCCACTCTTTCATCTGATCGATAGGGAGCAACAATTCGTTTTTGTGTACCAACTCAGAGTTCCAATAGCCCGTTTTCATGCGAAAATCTGTTGACCAACGCAAGGCGGCATAATCCTTATCATTGGCAACAATATTGTCTTCCTGCACATAGGCCAAACCCGCGTTAGCTGACAGCGCACGCGACTCCGTTTCAAAGAACTGATGACCGCCACCGCCACCGACGGTGACGCGACTATTGAGGTCCTTGACGGTATTGCTTTCATAAGAGGCAATAGCGTTAGCAAACCACTCTGGACTGTAGAAGTAGTCGAAGGAATATTTAAGCTGTTCGTGGTTCTTGCTCACGACATTGTTAAGTTTTTCACGGTCGTAGCTGGCTTTTAAACGATGGCGCATCTTAGTTTGGCGCAGCTCGGCATCGGCGCCAATATGGAAAGTGCTGCTGTTGGTGTTGCCGTTGGAATTATTGTAAGCGGCATTGACGTTGCCACGATGCGTGAACAGCGGTGCCGAAAGCGCTTCTTTACTGATCGACACGATACGCGACATCTCATTGATCATGGTGGAGTCTTTGCTGCAATGCAGCCACTGGCCACGGCCAGGGGCATAGGCAAAGCTGCAATCTTTCAACGGAAGAATACCGCCATCACCCATTTTGACATTGTATTGCTGATCCAGACTCATGCCTTTTACAGAGGTCATTGGCACAATGATGTTGCCAAAATTGGTGGTCTTCCACTCAACCTTACCTTCTTTAAGTGTGACAATCTCACCTTCTATTCGATCACCATTGTTCAACCACAAGCGACCTGCCGAGGCGTTCGAAACAACACCCAATGCCAACACTACACATCCCAGACGATTCAACACGCTCACAACGCCCTCTCAATTCCCTAAAAGCCTCACATTCTAGCTTATGAAGACGAGGATTGCTTGGTAAATCCCGCCAAACCCGATGAAGACGAATGCAAAGCCAGACCTCACTCGCGCCTTCTCGTCGTGGCGTGTACACTTGCCAAAAATAAGGAAGACCCTAATGTTCGAAAAATGGCGCCAAACACTCGTTCACTTTCGCGACCCGCGCCTGTGGTGGGTGTTTTTGCTTGGCTGTAGCAGTGGTTTCCCATGGGTAGTCATCGGCAGTAACTTAAATGGCTGGCTGAAAGATGCAGGCGTAGGCCGTGCCGACATTGGCTTACTCGGCAGTGTATTTACCATGTATGCCATTAATTTCATGTGGGCGCCTCTACTCGACCGGGTCAAATTACCGGTGTTTCGTAGGCTCGGCCAGCGCCGTGGTTGGATTTTATTTTGCCAGATGGCCATGTTGCTATGCCTTGTGGCGATGACCTCCCTTAAGCCCTCTGAGCAACTTTTTCTCACCGGTGCGCTGGCCTTAATGGTCGCCATATTTTCCGCCACCCAGGACATTGCGATTGATGCCTTTCGCATCGACCACTTTAATAACAATGAACGCGACCTCTACCCACTGGCGGCGGCCATGGGGATTGTCGGCTGGTGGACGGGCTATTCATGGCCAGGCGCACTGTCTTTTAATATGGCCGACACTATCGGCTGGCACAATGTGGTGTGGCTGATGGTTGGTGTGAATCTCCTTCTCATGGTATTCACACTAATTGTGAGGGAACCCACTGTAGACCGCGAGGCGCTTCAGGCAAGAGCCGCCAAAGATTATGGCGCGGTCGGCGGCTTCACTCGCTGGCTTCTTATTACCATTATTGAGCCTTTTCGAGATTTCTTCCGCCGTAACGGCGTGCAAGTGGCGCTCACCTTGATGGCCTTTATTTTTCTTTTCAAAATCGGCGAGGCCTTTTTGGGACGCATGTCGATCGTGTTTTACAAAGAGGTTGGCTTTAGTAACGAACAAATCGGCAATTACAGCAAAATGTTCGGCTGGTTTGTTACGGTAGCCTTTACCTTGCTTGGCAGTGTGATTAATGCCCGTTTTGGCGTAATTAAAGGGCTTATGATTGGCGGCCTCGCCATGGCGGCTAGCAACCTGATGTTTGCCTGGATTGCCGTGGTAGGCCCCGAAGTGTGGTTATTATTGCTTACCTTGGTAGTAGATAACTTCACCACCGCTTTCTCAACAGTAGCCTTCGTCGCCTTCTTAACGGCCCTCACTGGGCGCGCCTTTTCCGCTACCCAATACGCGATGCTCGCGTCACTGGGTAATTTAAGTCGCACCACGTTAGCCAGTAGCAGCGGCTATTTGGTGGATTGGCTGGGAAGCTGGGAACGGTTTTTTATTGTGACCACGCTCATGGTAATACCTTCGCTGGTGATGCTTTGGCTACTGCGGGAAAAACTAGAGAAGGCATCAAACCAGTAAAAGGCGTCTTGTCGGAGTCATCTTGTAGGAGATTTCTCGCAGAGAAGGCGACCCAATAATACGTCCCCGTATGCAAGCAGACGCCTCCCACATCGGATTTCTCGGTGGGAGGCATCTCATAGAGATGGCGAGTCGCTAATCGCGGAAATTATTAAATTGCACCGGCTGACCGATCTCTGCACCGCGCAAAAAACCCATCACTTCTTGCAGATCATCGCGTTTCTTGCCGGTCACGCGTACCGCGTCACCTTGGATGGCGGCCTGCACTTTAAACTTTTCATCCTTGATCATCTTCACGATCTTTTTCGCCACCTCTTTGTCCAAACCGTGTTTCATGGTCACCACTTGTTTGACACCTTTGCCAGAGGTGGTCCAGGCTGCCACATCCATCGCATCGGGTGAGATCTTACATTTCATCAACGCACTGCGGAGAATATCGATCATTTGTTGCAACTGAAAATCGCCTTCGGCCGTAAGAGTAACTTGGCGATCATTGCGCTCAAAGGAGGCATCGACGCCTTTAAAGTCAAAACGATTACTAATCAGACGGTTGGATTGGTCGACAGCATTGGTCAATTCGTGCAATTCGACTTCCGACACAATATCAAACGATGGCATAGCTTTTACTCCAGCAGGTAAAAGTCGCATAATACCACAGCGCCAACCGCATGCGAGACGAGGAAAACAATGGGTAACCGCCTTTCAAAGATTTACACCAAGACAGGTGACGACGGTACAACTGGACTCGGTAACGGTGAACGTATTGCCAAGGACCATGCCCGCATGGAGGCCATCGGCAATATTGATGAGCTCAACTGCACCGTCGGATTACTGATCGAATTTCTCGACGATGACCAGTACCTGAAACTATTGCGCGGTATCCAACACGACCTATTTGATTTGGGCGGTGAACTGTCTATCCCTGGTTTTACGCTGATTACCGAAGCGCATGTCGTCGCCTTAGAAAACGCGCTGGATGGCATCAATGCTGATCTGCCCCCCCTGAAAAACTTCATCCTGCCCGGCGGCTCAAAAGCGGCGGCCCAGTGTCATATGGCGCGTTCTACCTGCCGCCGCGCCGAGCGCAGTTTAGTTAGCCTCTCCAAAGAAGAAACCGTCAATCACGAGGGTTTGTTGTATTTGAATCGCTTGTCAGATCTTTTGTTTGTGATGGCGCGAGCGATTGCGCGCGCCGGTGGCGGCGAAGAAATCCTGTGGGATTCCAAACGCGGCCAAGGTTAGATAATTTGCAAAATGGCGATAGCCACTAACCATACCACCACGGCGCGGTGCACAAGATTCTGTACATCAGACCATTCAATAATGGCACGACTACGACTATCCAAGTCTCCGTCGCTAAGGCCGCTGGTATCCAATCGCAAGGCCGCTACCGCATAGTCATCACACAGTGCGTCTGAGGCTACATCAATCTCCAGCACGTCTTTACGCCAAGCATCGATGGTGTTACTAAAGTCGCCGACCAAACCAAACACCAAACCCAAGATTCGCACCGGCAACCATTCCATAACATGGATCCATGGCCGCATAACGTCCATGCCGCGATCAAATTCTAAACGGCAAAGTCGATAGAGTAAGGCGCCCGAGGGGCCGAAAATAACGAACCAGAAGAGCACCGCAAACCAGCGTTCTAACGAACGATACAAGAAGCGTTTGCGTAAAAGTTGGTGCAAACGCGTTTCATCGAGATCGTCAGGTAAATCACCGATCCACTCAGCCGCCATGTAAGTATCAGCCTGTTTGTCTCCTCGTTGCCAAGCATCGAGATAGCGATTCAATTCTGCGGTCAGATCGCCGCGACCCAAACTGTACATGAGTACCAATACGTAGATCAGCAGACCGACCAAGCCAAACAGCCAATCGCCAATCAGCAAAACCAAGACCCCTAAAATGAGGGGTGGAAATACCACCACACCGTAACTTTGTTTTTCGTGGCCAAGCACCGCCTTACTGGCTTCGCGAACCTGCCCTAGCCAGCCATCTTGTTGAACGGGTCTCACCGTACCCCATACTTGGAGAATGACAAAGACGATGACAACACTGATGAAGCTCATGGGCAGTTCCTTATAATGTTGAGAATTATAATAAGACCAACGGCGACGGATGACTAGCGAGATTTAGCTGCTCGTCAATTCATTACATGTTCGCGGCCCCTTTAGAGCCGCTCCTACAGGCGAATTATTACCCGATGCAAGAAGCGTCGGCGAGGCAGCGAGTGCGAGGCGGTCGTCACTTTTAAGCGAGGAGTTTAGTCGATCCTAAATGACGAGGTTAAAAATGACGTCCAACAAAGCAATCGCCACGCAACCAGCTTCAAACACTATACGCGTTCGAAAATAGCAGCTATACCCTGCCCACCCCCAATACACATGGTCACAAGCGCATACTGTCCCCCAATGCGATGCAGCTCATGAATCGCCTTGGTGGTGATATAGCCTCCGGTAGCACCAATAGGGTGGCCCAGCGCAATAGCGCCACCATTGGGATTTACCTTGGCAGCGTCAAAGCCGAGCTGTTTTGACACGGTTAATGCTTGCGCGGCAAACGCCTCATTCGACTCAATCACATCCATTTGCGCGATCGTCAGACCCGTATTGGCCAACACCGCACTGCAGGCAGGGATAGGGCCTTCACCCATGACATGGTTAGGTACCCCTTTGACAGAGTAGCCCACCAATCGCGCCAGTGGTTTCAGCCCTTGTTGGCGTGCGACGTTCTCATTCGCCAACGTGATGAAAGAGGCGCCATCGTTTAAGCCCGAGGCATTGCCCGCGGTGACCGTGCCATCTTTTTTAAAGGCGGGGCGAAGCGTCGACAAACTCTCGGCCGTCGTCGCGGCTTTGATGTGTTCATCTTTGTCGAATATCACCTCACCTTTGCGGGTTTTAAGACTCACCGGGACGATTTGACCGTCAAAATAGCCCGCAGCCACTGCTGACGCCGCACGGCGATGTGACTCTGCGGCAAAGGCGTCTTGCTCTTCGCGGCTAATGTGCCATTTCTCGGCAAGGTTTTCAGCCGTCAATCCCATGTGAGTCGTATCAAAGGGATCGGTTAAGCCTGCCAGCATCATGTCGACCAACTGACTATCGCCCATGCGGGCACCGCTGCGCATGGCGGTCGACATGTAGCCCGCCCGCGACATGACTTCAACACCGCCACCAATGGCAAAATCACACTGACCCAACTCGATTTGTTGGGCACTGCTAATAATTGCTTGTAAGCCAGAGCCGCACAGACGATTGACCGCCATGGCGACGCTGTCCATGCTCAGGCCGGCTTGAATCGATGCCACCCGCGCCACATAAGCATAGCGGCTCTCGGTAGGTAACACGTTACCTACGGTCACGTAATCGTAGGCAGTCGCCTCTACCCCCGAGCGAGCAATGGCCTGAGCCATCACTTGCCCACCCAATTCCGCCGGCTCAATACCACTCAAACCACCACCAAAGCTACCAATCGCCGAGCGAACTGCGCTCAACACAACCACATTATTTGTCATATCTGTTTCCTTATGGCTCTGCCAATTCAGGCAGATTCTTATAATGTTCTAAGGCCTCGGGGTTGGCCAAGGCCTCAGTATTTTTCACAGGGAGGCCGTGCACTACATTGCGCACCGCTAACTCCACAATTTTGCCGCTGATCGTACGCGGAATATCCGCCACCGCGATAATCTTCGCCGGCACGTGTCGAGGCGTGGTTTCCGCACGGATCGTCTGACAAATTTTCGTCCGTAACGCCACGTCCAGCACCACGCCCTGACGCAGCATGACAAACAATACCACGCGAACATCGTCTGCCCAGTCCTGACCAATACAGAGACTGTCGATGACCTCTTCGACCTTTTGCACTTGGCGATAAATTTCGGCCGTGCCAATACGAACACCACCAGGGTTAAGAATGGCATCAGAGCGACCATGAATGATCATGCCCTGGTGGTGTGTTTCTTCGGCAAAATCACCCTGCGCCCACACATTAGGGAAGCGACTAAAATACGCCTCTAAAAAGCGACTATTCTCCGGATCATTCCAAAAACCTATGGGCATACTAGGAAACGGTGCCGTACACACCAGCTCGGCTTTTTCGCCAACCACGTGAACTCCCTCATCGTTCCAACACGCCACCGCCATGCCAAGGCCCTTGCACTGGATTTCACCCTCCCATACAGGCAACGTAGGGTTACCCGGCACAAAACACGACAGAATATCGGTACCGCCAGAGATCGAGGACAAACAGACATCTTGTTTCACATCGCGGTAGATGTATCGGAAACTCTCGTGACTTAACGGTGAACCGGTCGACATGATGGTCTTAACGGAACTAAGATCATGACTTTCACGCGGTACAAGGCCTTCTTTTTCCAAGGCAGCAATGTATTTGGCGCTAGTCCCAAAAATGGTAAAACGCTCTCGTTCGGCAATATCCAACAATGCCTTAGCATCGGGATAAAAGGGACTACCGTCGTAAAGAACAAGCGTGGCGCCTTGCGCCAAGCCACTCACGAGCCAATTCCACATCATCCAGCCACAGGTGGTGAAATAAAACAGCACATCTTCGGGTTTAAGATCACTATGCAGGCTGTGTTCCTTTATATGCTGTAACAAGGTGCCACCCGCACCATGCACAATGCACTTAGGCTTACCTGTCGTGCCCGAGGAATACATGATGTACAGCGGATGATTGAAGGGCATGTGCACAAAGTCGATCTCGCCCGCAGGGTATTGCTGCAGACAGTCACTAAATAGGGACACCTTGGGGTTGTCTAATGTGCCAAGACCCACCGTATTAATCATGATCACGTGTTCTAACGAGTCGATACGCGCGACAATGTCCTGCAAGCGCGGGCGACAATCAATGGTCTTGCCGTTGTAATAATAGCCATCGCTCGCAAACAATACCTTGGGTTCAATTTGACCAAAACGGTCGAATACGCCATTGACGCCAAAATCGGGGGAACAGGACGACCATGTTGCCCCCAAACTTACCGCGGCCAACATTCCCACCACGGTTTCAGGCACATTGGGAGTCCACGCAGCAACGCGATCACCGGGCTTCACGCCCATCGCTTTTAAGGCCTGCGCTAGCGACGACGCCTGCGCGTATAGGTCGTTGTAACTGAGCTGACGACGCTCGCCGTTTTCGAGATAGGCGATCAAGGCGGGATGGTCGTCGCGGCGGCGCAGCAAGTTTTCGGCAAAGTTTAGCTGCATACCCTCAAACCAGCGGCTGTCGATAAAATGCTCTCCCAGGGTAAGCACGTGCTCATAATGGCCGCTGTATTGAACCTTGCCCCACGTTAATATCGCCTGCCAAAATTCATCGGGGTGGTCGACAGACCACTGGTGAAGCGCTGTGTATGAAGCATCAGCAGGGAGATAATGCTTAAGTTTCTCGCGCTGAAAGCGGGTGATATTAGCCGCCTCGATTCTTGCGGGCGAAGGACGCCATAAGGGTTGTTCGCTCATTATTGTCTCCGTATTGTTATGCACTCATTGTAAAAGAGGCCTCGAATAAGTACATGTCAGAAAGTGCTATAACATTCTCACTGTCATTTTAGCTTCATGAAAAATTATAATTTTTTTAAAAAAACGTCATTTTTTGATCCATTGTCATATTACTGTCATATAACCCACCTATAGTGGCGGCAAATGAGAATACATTGGAGAACGCAACAAATGCGCAACAACCTGTCACTTATCGCTATGTCAATGGCGGCGGCAATCTTGTCAGCCACTGCAAACGCCGATGTAGAAATCTACGGCAAAGGCTTTGTCACCATTGAAAACTACGACAATGGATCAACCACCATCACTGAAACCAATAACAATGCCTCACGCCTTGGTTTCAAAGGCAGCGAAGATTTGGGCAATGGATTAAAAGCGGTGTTCAAAATTGAGCGCGAAGTCGATTTAACCGGCGAAACCAGCGAATTGAAGGCGCGTAACACTTACGTAGGATTAAAAGGTAACTTTGGTCAGGCCGTTGTCGGTATTCATGACACCCCCACTAAGGACATGTCTAAAAAGTTGGATTTGTTCAACGACATGACCGGCGATTACAAAAACGTGGTTGAAGGTGAAACTCGCGCTAAAAACGTGCTGCTCTATACCGCGCCTAAATTCAACAATATCGCTATCAATGTTATGGCCATCAACGCTGAAACAGCCGAAGATTCAAGCATGACCGATTCATTGTCGATGTCAGCGACGTGGCAATACGAAGGTTTGACACTGGGAATTTCACAAGACCTTAACGTGGTATCAGGCAGTGTAAAGAAAGACTACCTCGACATTACTCGCGTCATGGCCGCTTACACCGCAGGCAGCTTAACGGTAGGTGGTTTTGTACAACAAGCGAGCGAAGGTGACAGCTATGTGGGTCAGTACGACCGTGACAGCTACCACGTTAGCGCCGCCTATAAATTGGAAGGCGGCTACACATTAAAAGCTCAGTACTCGTCAGGTTCAGATAATCTGATCGATGAAGAATCTACCATGACCTCATTGGGCGTGGACTACAAACTGTCTAAAAACACCAAGTTGATGGGCTTTTATACCGGCTTTGAAAAGAAAGTTGACGGTGCCGTCAACAAAGAATTCGACAGCCTTGGTGTCGGTATCGAATACAAGTTTTAAGTCACGCGCAACCGCGTTGCGCGAGATCATCGCGCAACCGCTGCCACTGAAAAACCGGCCCTGGGTCGGTTTTTCTATTTGGGGCAATGTCACAATGTCCCACCACATGGCCGAGTGGAATACCGTAGGTATCCATCAAGGCTGACACCACCTCAGCGAGAACTGCATACTGTTGATCGGTGTAGGGGGTCACATCATCTCCCTCTAGTTCAATGCCCACACTGAAATCATTACAACCTTCACGTCCCTGAAAACTCGACACCCCGGCGTGCCATGCGCGACGATCAAACGGCACAAACTGTATCACCTCGCCATCGCGGCGAATAAACAGATGCGCCGATACCTCTAGCCCCTGCAGATCAGCAAAACTGGCATCCACAGCACAGTCTAACGCATTGCAGAACAGCTGCTCGACATAGGGTGTGCCAAAACAACCGGCGGGTAAACTGATGTTATGGACCACGATCAAATCAATGGCCACGCCCTCCGGCCGCGCATTGACGTTGGGCGAGGGCACAAAGCGAGCAGAGGTAATTAGGTGATTTCTTATCATGACTAAAGTCTACTCGCTCACGCGCCGATGCGATAGCTCCCAGTAGACGCTGCTGCTACAATGCCTCTTTTTTGAAACAGAGCAGCACCATGGACGCCACTACCCTGCAACACGCCATCGTCGACAACGTTCGCCTTGCCCTTGCTGAAGATATTGGCAGCGGCGACATTACCGCGCAGTTAATTGGGGCAGAAACGCAAGCCCATGCGCGAATCATTTCACGCGACTCAGCGGTCATTGCGGGCGTGGCATGGGTTAACGAAGTGTTCAAACAAGTGGATCCTAGCGTCACGGTGACCTGGCATGTCGCCGACGGCGATCACGTATCACCCAACCAGTGCCTGTACGAATTAGAAGGCAACGCTCGCGCACTGTTAACCGGCGAACGCGCCGCCTTAAATTTTCTCCAGCTTTTGTCAGGCACTGCCACCCGCTGCGCCCACTACGCTAGCCTCGTTGAGGGCACCCTCGTCAAATTACTCGATACCCGCAAGACCATTCCCGGCCTGCGCATTGCACAGAAATATGCCGTCACCTGCGGTGGCTGCCATAACCACCGCATTGGTTTGTACGACGCCTTTCTGATCAAAGAAAATCACATCATGGCGTGCGGCGGTATCGAACAAGCCATTGCCACCGCGCGACACAATGAACCGAGCAAACCCGTGGAAGTGGAAACCGAATCACTAGAAGAGTTTCGTATTGCGCTACATGCCGGTGCCGACATTATTATGCTCGACAACTTTAGCCTTGAGGATATGCGCACAGCCGTGCTTGAAAATGCAGGCCGCGCTAAATTGGAAGCGTCAGGCGGGGTGACCGAGGTCACCCTGCGCAGCATTGCCGAAACCGGCGTGGATTATATTTCGATTGGCACACTCACCAAGGACTGCCAAGCGGTGGACCTGTCGATGCGCCTGACCATGGGCTAAGCCAGGGCCAGACGTACACCTATTAACGCTGACGCTCAATCGCTTCGCGCATATCGGCGACAGACGTATGGCGCACATCGCGGCCCATCACTGTGTAGACGACATGCTCGGCAATGTTGCGGGCATGATCACCAATGCGCTCCAGGGCGCGCAACGACCAAATAACATCCATTACACGACCAATCGTGCGTGGGTCTTCCATCATATAGGTGACCAATTCGCGCATCGCTGAACCGTATTCACGATCGACCTCTTTGTCCTTACCCGCCACGGTCACTGCCGCATCCACATCCAAGCGAATAAAAGCATCGAGGGCATCGTGGACCATTTGTCTAACCATGCTGCCGATGTGGCGTACTTCCACATAACCACGGGGTGAATCACCATCACTGTTGCTCAACGACAAGGCCATTTTTGCAATGCGGCTGGCTTCGTCGCCGATGCGTTCCAGATCCGCGACCGTTTTAGAGATTGAAACCACCAACCGTAAGTCACCCGCCGCCGGTTGACGACGCGCTATAATATTGGTGCACTCTTCATCGATGACGATTTCCATGTTATTGATCGACTTGTCGCGCTCAATAATCTGATCGGCACCCTCGCTGTCACCCTCAACCAAGGCGGTAATGGCGCGCTCTACTTGCTGCTCCACCAAGCCACCCATTTCCATCATATGGCTGGTCACCTTGCGCAAGTCGTTGTCGAACTGCTCAGAAATATGATTTCCTTTCTTATCTTGAAACGTCATGGGGCACCTTGCTTAGCCGTAACGGCCGGTTATGTAATCTTCGGTTTTTTTCTTCTGAGGATTGGTAAACATGGCATTCGTGTCACCAAACTCAATCAATTCGCCCAGGTACATGAAGGCGGTGTAATCGGATACGCGAGCCGCCTGCTGCATATTGTGGGTCACGATCACAATGGTGTAATCGTTTTTCAATTCGTAAATCAGTTCTTCAATTTTCAGGGTAGAAATAGGGTCGAGCGCCGACGCGGGTTCGTCGAGCAACAACACCTCAGGCTCTACCGCGATGGTACGCGCAATCACCAAACGCTGCTGCTGTCCTCCCGACATACCCAGTGCACTCTCGTGCAGACGATCTTTCACTTCGTCCCACAGCGCTGCGCCACGCAGCGACTTCTCTACCACTTCGTCAAGCACACGCTTTTTATTGATGCCTTGAATACGCAGGCCATAAGCCACGTTTTCATAAATCGACTTAGGGAAAGGGTTGGGCTTTTGAAACACCATGCCAACACGACGACGCAGTTCGGCCACGTCGATGCTACGGTCGTAAATGTTAGTGCCTTCGAGCAGCATTTCACCCTGCACACTACAGCCATCCACCAAATCGTTCATGCGATTCAAACAACGCAGCAGGGTAGACTTACCACAACCCGATGGACCGATGAACGCGGTGACACGCTTCTCAGGGATCTTCATGGTGACATTGTGCAGCGCCTGCTTCTCACCATAAAACAAATTCCAGTCTTTGATCTCGATACAAGTTTTCTCATTCGCCAAATCTAAGTGGGTCGCACCCTGCGCTTGGGTAGAGAGGGTAAACTTGTCAGTACTAATAGTAGATTGCGTCATAATTTTTTCCTCGCAAGCCAGCATGGGCTTTTTTACATTTCCAGCGACTTGTATTTTTCACGTAAATGGTTACGCATGGAGACCGCCGCCATATTGAGCAGCGCGATCACGATCACTAACAACAGCGCAGTGGCATATACCAAGGGGCGCGCTGCCTCCACATTGGGGCTTTGGAAACCTACATCGTAGATATGAAAGCCCAAGTGCATGAACTTTTGATCCAAGTGTAAATAGGGGTAGTTGCCATCCAGCGGCAGCGAGGGGGCTAACTTCACCACACCCACCAACATCAACGGCGCCACTTCACCCGCCGCACGCGCAACTGCCAAAATCAGACCCGTCATCATGGCAGGACTCGACATCGGCAACACCACACGCCACAGCGTTTCAGCTTTTGTCGCCCCCAACGCCAAGCTACCTTCGCGCAGTGCCTTGGGAATTCGCGACAAACCTTCTTCCGTCGCCACAATCACCACAGGCAGGGTGAGCAGCGCGAGCGTCAACGACGCCCATAGCAAGCCAGGCGTGCCAAAGGTAGGTGACGGCAAGGCTTCAGGGAAGAAAGCTTGGTCGATATTGCTACCTACGAAGTAAATGAAGAAACCTAAGCCAAACACCCCGTAAACAATCGACGGCACACCCGCCAAGTTGTTGACTGCGATGCGGATGGTACGGGTGATCGGGCCTTGGCTCGCGTATTCACGCAAATACACCGCCGCAATCACACCCAACGGGGTCATCATGACCGACATCAAAATTACCATCAGTACGGTGCCAAAGATCGCCGGAAAAATACCGCCTTCTGTATTCGCTTCGCGGGGGTCGTCGCTCAAGAATTCCCACAATTTATCGCCGTATACCGCCATTTGCTGTGGCAGGCTCAACGCATTGGGCAACACTGCACGCACCACCTTGGCCATGGGGATGGTCACAATGGTACCGTCCATGGTTTCCGCGGTGATACTGTCGCGTTCAAATGAGCGATACAATCCCGACAGTTCGCTCTGCATACCTTTATAGGCAGCTTCAAGCTCCGCCTGCTCAGCGGCTAATAGGGCTAATTGCATAGCGGCATCGCTTGGCTGATCTAGCTCAATACGGCGCTCGGCCAAGCGGATGCGTTCCATACCGTAGTTAATCGAACCAATCTCATCTTTCTCCAGCGCGACGATTTGACGATGGATAGCCTCAGAGCGCTGTAAAAGTTCTTCAAACTTAGCCCAGGCGTCAGCCTTCACTTCACCTTCACCAGTATTACTCGCCACCACTTGGCCGTCTTGGATCACATCGCGAAGGAAACCAATGAAGGCACCCCATTCGCGGCGCTCAAGGATCATCGCGCCAAGCGGGTAGTCAACCGACTGATAGTGCTCTTCTACGAACCAGGCGAAATCCATGCCAGTCACATCGCGATTGCCCATTTTGAGCAATTGACGATTGAAGAGCTCGAGATCGTTCTGGATCAGATGATTCATCCCCGAAGACACCAGCTGCTCACGCGACACCGTGACATCGTCGACATCAATCCCTAACAAGCGGTATTCCGCTTGGGTGCGCGGATCAACGTAGCTGATAGAGGCAATTTTGTTAGGCCAGAAATGGCTAAATCCGTTTATCGCGAGCACCGCGAGTAAGCCAATCACCGCAATAGCGCTCATCGCCACCGCCGCGGCGTTCAACCATACAAAGGGTTCGCCGCTCTTGTACCAGTCTAATACATTTAATTTTGCTTTCTTTTCCACGTCGTAACCCCTTACAGCGAACCGTATTTCTTACGCAAACGCTGACGAATGATTTCCGCCGTCGTGTTGACGATAAAGGTGAATCCAAACAACACAAAGGCCGCCAAGAACAACACGCGATAATGGCTTGAGTCGACTTCGGCTTCTGGAATTTCAACCGCAATGTTCGCGGCCAAAGTGCGCATACCCTCAAAGATATTGGCATCCATAATCGGGGTATTACCGGTGGCCATGAGCACGATCATGGTTTCGCCCACCGCACGGCCCATACCGATCATTAGGGCGGAAAACATGCCAGGGCTCGCCGTGGGCAGCACGACGCCCATCAGCGTCTGCCATGGCGTCGCGCCCAGTGCCAACGACCCATAACTGAGTGACTTAGGCACCGAGAAAATGGCGTCTTCAGCAATCGAGAAAATAGTCGGAATGACCGCAAATCCCATCGCAATACCCACCACCAGCGCGTTGCGTTGATCGAAGGGGATACCCGCTTCATGCGTCAACCACGTGCGCATATCACCACCGAAGAACAACAGCTCAACGTAGTCACCACTTTCGACGCACAACAAACCTACTAATATGATAACGGGCATGAGCAGTGCCGGTTGCCAACCGTCCGGTACCAAGAAACGCAGTTTCGCGGGCATCTTGGCAAAGCCAAACGACGCTAATAACACGCCGATGGGCATAAACACCAGAATCATGAAAATAGAGGCCAGGTTGTCTTCCATGAAAGGTGCCAACCATAAACCAGCCAAGAAACCCAAAATGACGGTGGGCAGGGCTTCCATCAGCTCAATCAAAGGCTTGATCTTACGACGCAGCGCAGGCGCCATAAAATAGGCGGTATAAATCGCACCGCAAATCGCCAGCGGCGCACCGATCAACATCGCATAAAACGCTGCTTTCAACGTACCAAAAGCCAGCGGCGTTAGGCTTAATTTAGGCTCAAAATCATTATTGGATGCCGATGATTGCCAGGTATATTCAGGCTCTTGATAATTCTCGTACCACACTTTTTCCCAAATTGAGTGCCATGACACTTCGGGGTGTTTATTGGCGATATCGATACGCTGAACCATGCCTTCAGCATCTTCTAGCAACAACACGGTAGCGCGCGGACCCAACGCCCACGATTGCACAGGCGCCTCAGTAAACCGCTCACTGATCAAATGACGGTGAGCCGTGCTGTGGTAAATGTTGATTTGACCATTGTCTTGAACAGACAAAAAGCCCTTGCGGCGCTGCTCGGTAATCAGACCACTGACATAACCCTGTCCATCACCCTCAAAGGTACGGACCAACTCCATTTGCCAACCACTGGGTCTGCGCACCATGAAACGCTGCTCAATGTGGCCATCGTTGTACCCTAGTAACAACGAAATGCCACCGAGCAACATTTCCATTGAACGGGCATTAGGAACTTCTTCACGCGCATGCACTTCAATGGTGCCGTCAATCGCGTCAGCCATATTAATGATTGTTAAGTAGCGCTCACCCAATACAAATAGCCACCGCTGATCGGCGTCAAAGGCCATATCGCGGGCTTTAAAGTCTAAATTGGGGACATCCACATCGACTTCTTGCAGCGTGATCTCACCAGACAAGAAATCCTCTTCTTTACTGAACACTTTGACGAATAATTTATTCCCGTCTGAGCCGGCCACGAATAAGGCTTCCTCACCATCGCTGACAGCAACAGAGGTTAGCGGCTTATCCGCCAATGCAATGGGCTCTTCACCGAAGGGGTAATCTATGCGTGGTGTGATAACACGGACATCGTTAGGGTAGCTCACCAGGTAATTGTGTTTGGCCAACACGATTTCACCGCTGTCACCCGCCACCGCCATCAAACGGCTCGATTCAGACATCGTCGCCACCGCTGTGACAGACGTAGGTGCGCTGAAAGGAAGTGTAGTGGTTGACTTGAGCGCACCATCGCGGGCATCAAAAAATACCACCTGCCCATCATCGCCAAGACGAAGCGCGACCTCGTTCTGTTCTTCCATGGCCATGTACATAGCACGGCTGTTAGCCGGCGCGGCATAGCTCGCTGACTGCTGCATCTCTGCAGGTGCAAACATTGGCAGCACTTCATACAACAAATAGGCAAAGATCAACAAAATAGCGGTCAAAATTGACCAGCCACCCACACCGACAAATGCCGTTGTAAGACGATCTTTTAAATAACGCATTTTGCGATAGCGCAATAATGCTGGGGTATTAAAGTCCAGTTTTTCGCTCATGTTGTCTACTCAAAAGACCCTTTCATAACACGCAAAGAAGCGCCCACGAAGGGCGCCAAAGTTCTCTCAACCGAGACCTATTGCAGATCAAGAGATTGTAAAACACGCGCCGTGACGCTAGCAGGTAGCGGAATGTAACCGTCTTTCAATACCACTTCTTGGCCCTGCTTGGACAACACTTGCTTAATGAATTCAGCTTCTAATGGTGACAACGGCTTATTCGGCGCTTTGTTGACATACATGTATAGGTAACGTGCCAACGGATACGTACCATTCGTCGAGTTCTCTGTGTTTGCCTCCACAAAGGGCTGACCCTCTTTTTTGCTCAAAGGCAACATGCGCACCGACGAGGTACGATACCCAATACCCGAATAACCAATGCCGTTAATCGACGTAGATACTGACTGAACCACTGAGGCTGAACCAGGCTGCTCATTCACCGTATTTTTGAAATCCCCTTTACACAGGGCTTTGTCTTTGTAGTAACCATACGTGCCAGACACCGAGTTGCGACCGAACAATTGGATGTCGCGACGGGTCCAAGCACCCTCTAGCCCTAAATCACCCCATACTTTGGCATCTTCGGCGGCGCCACACTTGCGGGTTGAAGAGAAAATGGCATCTAACTGAGGAATGCTTAAGCCTTCTATAGGATTGTCTTTATGAACAAACACCGCCAAGGCATCAATCGCCACAGGCACAGCCGTTGGCTTGTAACCAAATTTTGCTTCAAAAGCACCCAACTCTTTGTCTTTCATTCGGCGACTCATAGGGCCGAAATTTGACGTACCTTCTGTTAACGCCGGTGGGGCCGTTGATGAGCCAGCCGCTTGAATCTGAATATTCACGTTGGGGTAGTTACGTTTAAAATCTTCTGCCCATAGCGTCATCAGGTTAGCCAAGGTATCTGAACCCACGCTAGACAAATTACCAGAGACACCACTGACTTTTTGGTAATCGGGGAGAGCTGGATCAACCTCTGCCTGGACAGACAGCGTGGTCATAGTCAGCGCGGCAACCGCACTTATTAATACTTTTTTCATTGATTTACTACCTCGTTGGTAAGCGTCCTTTCAAACATGAGGTCATAGTAAAACGACTTTATGACAGTATTATTACAGCGTGAAATATTTTTAACCGGTCTGACGATCAGTCACATCGGCCGCTTTTAAACGTGAGTTAGGGAAGTGACAAACGAAGGATGAACCAGCCCCTTGCAAGCTTGACACGCGAAGCTCTCCGCCATGGCGCTGCATAATATGCTTCACGATTGCCAGGCCTAAGCCCGTTCCCCCTGACGCCGTCGCCCGGCTATTTTCGACCCGATAAAAACGCTCGGTCAGGCGCGATAGGTGTTCAGGCGCAATGCCCGGGCCATTATCTTTGACGGTAAACGTGGCGCCAAAATTGGTTTTTTGCCACAGCAAAGTGATTTTGGCCTCGCTCGGCGTGTATTTAATGGCATTGAACACCAGATTAGAAAAAGCGCTGTAGAGCTCTTTGTGCGCCCCCTGCAACAGCCAATCGTCATCCACTGACAACTCGATCAGGCGCTGCTCACCGGCCAACTCAATCGCTTCACGGCGCAGCGACTCTGCCAAATCTCGAATATTGAGAGGACTGTCATCAACCTCTAAAGGCACAGACTCTAACCGCGACAGCCAAATGATATCGGTGATCAACGATTTCATGCGCTCGCCCTGAGCAGACATCTGATCTAAGGCACGGTGCAAACGCGCATCAATTTTGTCGCGTTGATCTTGCAAAGTGTCTAAGTAGCCGGTGATCACAGTGAGCGGCGTGCGAAGCTCGTGCGACACGTTATCGGTAAAGTCGCGCCGCATCTGGTCGAGCTGACGCACCTTGGTCACATCGCGGGCAAAAAGCATGTGCTCATTATTGCCGAAACGGCTTAACCGTATTTCTAATTCGACTGCAGAATTACGCGGTGATGGAATATAAAATGAATCGTTAAAATCACGCTGATTAATGAAGCGTACAAACGACGGCTGGCGCAGCAAATTGAGTAGATATTGATTGAAATCGCGCGGGGCTTGGATACCGAGCCACTGGTTGGCGGCGCGGTTACACCAGTCAATGCGCCACTCACTGTTGAGAATGATGACCGCATCGGGCATGGCAGAAAAACTGCGCTCAAAATAATCGATGCGGCTTGCTAGGCGCTGACGTTCAGCGAGGTTAACTTTTTGCAGTTCATAAAGAGCGTCAAACAGTTGCCCCCAAGACCCCTCGCCTTCGGGCGGAGG
>DATHYR010000183.1:0-2836 GCA_035458985.1 Pseudomonadales bacterium | reverse complement strand
GAGTACGATGAAGAAAAAGCCAAAAACTTTGAATTAGGTATTAAGTCGACCCTGCTTGACGGCGGTATGACCTTGAACGCTACACTTTTCCGCACCGAAGTTGATGACCTTCAGGTCTCTATTTTCGACGGTAAAACGGCGTTCTTGGTGGACAACGCGGGTGCCATGGCGGCGCAAGGTTTGGAGTTTGATATGAAGTGGGCAGCCACTGAAAATCTAACCATTACCGCGGCAGGTGCTTACTTGGATAACAAGTACACCAAGTTCGATAACTCGCCTTGCTGGGTATCGCAAACGGTAGATGGATCGTGTAATGCAGCGGTTGGTCAAAGTGCGGCTGGTCAGCCAAACA
The DNA here is from genome assembly GCA_035458985.1 of Pseudomonadales bacterium. Lineage (GTDB taxonomy): Bacteria > Pseudomonadota > Gammaproteobacteria > Pseudomonadales > JAHEIH01 > JAHEIH01. The sequence continues at coordinate 2,484 of DATHYR010000183.1, read as the reverse complement.
TTTTCTCACCTAAGCAATCAGCTAACTTGAGATTCGATCACGTGATGCCTATGGGTAACCTGGAATTGCGTTCAACATTGGATGCGTTCTTCTCGGGTAGTCATTTCACCGCGGCTGACTTGGATCCAGTGTATGCGAAGCAAGATGCTTATCAGCGAGTTAATGCGCGTTTCGCGCTCTCTGATCCAGAAGCGGGTTGGGAATTGGCTGTCATTGGTAAGAACTTGACGGATGAGAAGGTCAGTACCAATAACAATGACCAGCCCCTCGTTCCAGGTAACGGCTTTACGTCATTGCAACAGTTGAAATCTGTAGCAGTGCAAGCGACCTATAAGTTCTAAGACTTCGTTTGGAATGATAACGGCACCCTTGGGTGCCGTTTTTTTTTGCGTCTAAAATACTTGGTTAGCCAATGGCTGGTTGGCCGCATACGCATCGATATTGGCGCGCGTGGTTTGGGCAATATTTTGCAAGGCTTCATGGGTTAAAAAGGCCTGATGGCCAGTCATCAGCACATTAGGAAAGGTTGTTAACCGCATTAACACGTCGTCGGTAATGACTTTGCTAGAGAGATCCTCAAAAAATACATCACCTTCTTCTTCGTAGACATCAATGCCTAAGCCTGAAAGCTTGCCGCCTTTAAGTGCCGTGATCACGGCATGTGAATCGATTAAACCACCGCGACTGGTATTGATCAGTACCGCCCCTGGCTTACACAGATCCAGTGAGTGTGTGTTAATTAAATGGTGGGTGTCTGGGGTCAAGGGGCAATGCAGGCTGATAATATCCGAAAGCGCGAGTAATTGTTCCAGTGGCACGTATTCCACCCCTTGTTCGCGACATGCCGCGTTGGGTTGTGGGTCATATGCCAGCACATGGCAGCCAAAGCCAGCCATGATTTGGCAAAACACGGTACCAATAGCACCTGTTCCCACCACACCGACCGTTTTCTGGTGGAGGTCAAAGCCAACCAGGCCCTCAATGGAAAAGTTGCTGTCTCGAACGCGGTTATAGGCTTTGTGAATATGCCGGTTGAGTGACAACAGCAGAGCGCACGCGTGCTCTGCAACGGCGTGGGGAGAGTAAGCCGGTACACGTACCACTTGAATGCCACACTGCTTTGCCGCCTGAATATCGACGTTGTTGTAACCCGCGCAACGAAGGGCAATCAATCGTGTGCCCCCAGTAGCTAAGAGTGTGAAAGTCTGTGCGTCCAAAATGTCATTGACGAATGCGCAGACAACCTCGCATCCCTTTGCTAACGCGGCGTGACTTGCGTTCAAGTGCACATCGAAAAAGTGCAGTTGGTATGGGCTGTTGGCAAAGGCGTGTTGAAGGCTTTCTTGTTCGTAGTGGCGACGACTAAAAATCGCAATATCCAATATCTACTCCTTATTGCTGGGCATGAGCTGGCTGTCTCTTTAGTATAGGGGCATCTTAATCAAATAGTGTCATACATACGTAACCACAATTTTCTAGGGAGTATTTTTATGTCAGATTCGTTTAATGCCATGGTTGTGGAAGATGTCGATGGTAAAGCCCGCGCCAGTATCAAAAGCCTTACGCTAGCCGATTTACCCGACAACGATGTGTTAGTCGACGTGGCTTTTTCTAGTTTGAATTATAAGGATGGCCTAGTTATTAAAGGAAACCGCAATAAGGTAGCACGTAAACTCCCTATGGTAGGTGGCATCGACTTGGCCGGTACAGTGGTGGAGTCAAGTGATCCTAACTGGAAACCTGGCGATAAAGTCATTTGTAATGGCTTTGGTATGTCTGAGGGGCATTGGGGAGGGTATACCCAAAGGCAGCGTGTCCGTGGCAAGACGCTGATGGCACTGCCTGACGCCTTTAGCATGGAACAAGCCATGGCGATTGGCACGGCTGGTTACACGGCAGCTTTGTGTGTCGAGGCGTTAGAGAATTGGGGCGCGATTCAACAGAGTGACCTACCCGTGTTGGTGACAGGCGCCGCGGGTGGAGTAGGCTCGGTGGCTATCTCTTTATTATCTGCGCGTGGTTACAAAGTGGCCGCGGCAACAGGGCGACCAGAACAAGCAGAGTATCTTCATGCCTTAGGCGCGACTGAGATAGTGTCCCGTCAAGAATTGGCAGAGGCGGGTGGTCCATTGCAGAAAGAGCGTTGGAGCGGTGTGGTTGACTCTGTGGGCAGCACAACGCTGGTCAATGCCATGGCCCAAACAGTCTATGGTGGCGCGGTAGCCGCCTGCGGTTTGGCGGGCGGTATGGACATGAACGCGACTGTCTTGCCCCATATCCTTCGCGGTGTGGCACTGCTTGGCATTGATTCTGTGATGGCGCCCATGGCGAAGCGTGTTCCTGCGTGGGCGCGTTTGGCGCGAGATCTCGATGTCGCCAAGTTGGCAGAAGTGACTTCAGTACATGGTATGAGTGAGTTGTTTGCCTTGGCGGATCAAATTCTGGCTGGCCAAGTGCGCGGCCGCGTGGTGATTGACGTCAATA
>DATHYR010000182.1:0-1234 GCA_035458985.1 Pseudomonadales bacterium | reverse complement strand
CCAATCAAGCGCCTGAATCCCGTTAACGCGCGTGCCCTTCCATCGCAAACGATAAAGAAAGCCAAGGTAGTCGGTAGCCTTAATTAATGCCGACTTACGTTGCCCAACCAACAGTAAGCCCCATTCCGCATTATTGCGGTTCGCGTGATAGGTTCTCGCGTACTCAAGATCAACTAGGCTATTCGCATTAGCCAATCCTGTTCCATCTTCAGGAACAAACCAATCAGCAGGAATTTCAATAGTTTCATTGCTCAATGCAGTTGTGCTGCCAGTATTGTTAGTGGCCGTTACAGCGCAACGCAGTTTAAAGCCTACGTCGTCAGAAATGATTAAATGCGTGGATTGAGTTGCACCTGTAATGTCTGCCCAAACGCCGCCGCCGTTCGATGATTCTTGCCATTGGTAAGCATAAGACTGAACTCCACCAGTCCATGTACCATTAGATACCGTCAGAAGATTGCCTACTTTCTCAACGCCTGTGATTTCCGGCGCAACGCTGTTTACTGGTGCAGCCATTACGCCTCCTTAATCATTCGGTGCTTTAGCAATCGAGCCGCATCAATAGGCGACAATGTAACCTTGTCATCTTTTTTAAGTGCTCGACCTGTTACGTTAGTGGGCTTTAGAACAAGATACTCTTGCGCGTCCTTGGTCAGTTCTAGCCATCGGTCAATTGTTGCTGCGGGGCTATAGCGTCCAAACTTCTCGTCTTGATCGTACTGCTCCCAAATCTTAGCCAATGAGCCAGATACTACACGCACAGGGCAATCTACATCACGCGCTATCTTTCGGGCTTCGTCTACATATCCAGCGTCGCCGCCGTATGCATCCATTCCAGCCAATACAACACACTTCGCACCCATGACAAACGCCGCCCATGTCGCCACCATGCCGGATAGCACATCACGGGGCGCTTGGGGCCAATTGGTTAATTGGTAGTCGGCATAGCCACGCGGGGAAATAATCGGAGCGCTGTTAATTTGACTGAGATATTTGCCCATCGGCATATTGTGGGTGCGGTTAGTTTCATCCATTGCCAGCAGATAATCAGCCGTTTGGAACTGTAGACCATGACCGTTAGTGCTGATATAGATGTCAGCGTTAACCTTTTTCAAATCCGATTCAAGGCTAGCAGCGCCACCCATAACGCAAATAATTTTGCCTTTGTGCTTTAAAATTAACTCTTTAAAGTTTTTCATATCTGTCCTTAATTTCGGAATCCAAATTTCTCTGG
>DATHYR010000181.1:0-2218 GCA_035458985.1 Pseudomonadales bacterium | reverse complement strand
CGGCACCCAATCACGGTAGTAAAGCAAAATGGCGAGTAATACAAACACACCAAAGTGGAATTCGATCATGCCATGGGCTTGGTGAATATGCAGCGCCGTCATCACCATAAACGAGGCTCCCATTACCGCACGACTAAGCATAGTGCCGCCGGCAAGGCTAAATACACCGGCGGTCGCCGCCAACGTAAGACCCCCAATCACCATCGTAGCTGCCCAAGTACTATGCCAGCCCGCTAGGGCCAAGGCATACACAAAGAGACCAACGTTAATCATTAACATGATCTTATCGGCACTATGATAATGCTGCTGCATCGCTCTTTTAACACCGGTCAACTCTGACATGTTACGTCTCCTCAGTCAGGTCATCACGCTGGCAAAAACACCCAACGGCGTCCTGATTAATCCAAAAAAAATGTTCCTCTGATGCAATGGCTTGCAATGCCATCGCTACAAAGTCATCGCCACTACCGCAAAAAGCTCCGCTACTAAACGGCCCAAAATAACGCAGCTGACCTGCCGCATCCCACACCGCCACAGCGGGGCTTGATGGCACGAGCGTCGCCAGTGCAGCCCACTGGCCGTCCTGGGTAGCTCTTTCAAATACCACACCAGAATGTCGCTGTTGCAGATCTTGCCAATGGCCCTCGGCAAAGCCCGAACAAGGACAATGAGGGTCTATGATCGCCACCACCGTCACAGCCCCTTTGACATCGGGTGACAGCGCCACGAGGCTTGCGCCATCAAAACTTACCAAGGTTTCATTAAATGGCACCAAAAAACGTGCGCTAAACCACCAAAAACCAAACACTACAATCGCCAACCATGCGATCGTTATGCCGACAGCTAAACGGTGTCGGCGGTTGGCAACGGACAGTGAATGATTCATAGATACCAAGGTTGTCGGCTGAGACGGTCTGTTATTTATAGGTCAAATTTGGCAAGACGTTGAAAGAATGGTGACTATACAGCCATAAGAAGTTGAATGACTGGATTTAGAAACGACGTGTAAGGAGTTGAATGACTGGATTTAGAAAAGACGTATGTGAGTAAATACAAAAAGAGCTCCAACAGCCACATTGAGAGGCCACTGGAGCTCCTAAAACCTCTGTATATTTACTCGACGGTTTTAATAACCGCTACTACACGGCGGTTCACAGCACGGTTTTCTGCAGAGTCATTAGCCACCAAAGGGGCACTTTCGCCAAAACCTTTGGACGTCACGCGATCAGAGGCAATGCCAAATGTATCGACTAAAACGTTGGCAACACTAGCTGCACGACGCGCCGACAGCCATTGGTTGTATTCTGCTCTACCCGTGTCATCGGTATGGCCCTCCACCACGACGCTAGTATCGGGGTATTTGTCCATAAACATCGCCACAGCTTGAATTTCTGACAGATATTCAGCGGCAATAAGCGAGCTATTGGTGGCAAAATTCACCGCCAGTTCAATACTCACTTCCACTGGCTCAGGCGCAACGACCTTCATAATCTCACAACCAAACTCGTCGACCTGAACACCTGCTGCACTATTAGGGCAGCGATCGCTGCGGTCGTATACACCGTCGTTGTCGCTATCTAATGGTACAGGCGTTGGCGTAGACGCCGCAACAGGAGCCTTAGCTGCAAGGAGATCAAAGAAGCGATAAGCAATACCCACACTCAGCATAGAATCGATATTGCTATTATCTGAATCCACAAAATAGCGTGCATCAGCACGTAAATCTAAACGTGGAATCCACTCCCACAAAACACCTGCACCGAAGTTTGCCGCTTGATTTTTTTCTTTTCCTAGTACGGTAGTAACACTGCCTCGACCATATCCCAACGCCGCATAAGGGCGAAGTCGTGCGGATTGCTCAATGAAATACAAGGCATCAAGATGAATGTTTCTCCATGTTGCGTCATTGTCGTTCATTTCGTCATTAGGCGCGGCAATACTATAGGTTAACTCTGTAGCCCAGGGAGAATCTGTTTTAATCCCTAGCCCAATGTTGGCAGCCACACTATTACCAAAAGAGGTGCTTTTGGATGGCATGTGATAACCCAAGGTTTCACTAAGATATACACCCCCTTCACTAGCGGAAACAGATGCAGCCACAACAGACAGTGCTAAAAATGATATTTGTGTAATTTTGTTCATGTGTATTCTTCCCTGATATTGAATAACGTGCTGGAGTATAGGCACTCCTAACGAAAATATTAGAAAATATTTAACT
>DATHYR010000180.1:0-7785 GCA_035458985.1 Pseudomonadales bacterium | reverse complement strand
GCGCTAGGGACCTTTCCCGCACTTAATCAGCGCACCAGTGAAGGCTTTGAAGAATGGCTGCAACACATTGGTCGCGAGCTAGGTCCAGAAGATGCACCTTACGGTGTTAACATCATTGTTCACCATAGCAATACCCGCGTGATGGCCGACGTCGAGTTGTGCGTCAAATACAAAGTACCGGTTGTCATTACCTCACTCGGTATAGATAAACGCGTCATCGATGCCGTGCATAGCTATGGCGGTTTAGTGTTCCACGACATCATCAATATTCGCCACGCCAACAAGGCGGCGCGTGAAGGCGTGGACGGTATTATCGCGGTGTGCGCTGGCGCAGGTGGTCACGGCGGCACCTTGAACCCACTGGCATTGACAGCAGAGATTCGCCAATTCTTTGATGGCTGCTTGTTGCTGGCCGGCTGTATTTCCAACGGTGGCCATATTGCCGCTGCACGTGCCATGGGTGCGGATTTAGCCTATGCAGGCACACGCTTCATTGCGACCCAAGAAGCACGCGCTCAAGATAACTACAAAGAAATGATCGTCGAATCAGCTGCCGCGGACATTATCTATACGCCCAATATTTCTGGCGTGTACGCCAACTTCTTGCGTGAAAGTATCCGCAATGCGGGTTTTGATCCCGACAATCTCGCCCCAAAAACGGACATCAATATGGCCGAAGAACTCGGCTTAGAAGAACCCGAAGGCACCAAACAAAAAGGCGCTTGGAAAGACATATGGTCGGCGGGCCAGGGCGTGGGCGCTATTGATGACATACCCACTACGGCCGAACTGTTGCAACGCATGGAAAGCGAATTCCACGCCGCTTTACAAAAAGCGACGCAATTCTAAGCGAAATACAAATGCTCGAGGTAGGCGGGCACCACCGCCTGCCAGCTAAAGCGTTGCGCTGCCGCTGTGGCTCTCATCGCCTTAGTGGCTTCAGGGTTATGGGCAAGCGTTTCCAACGCACGATGCAGTGTAGCTACCATAGCATGGGCCTGGGGTATTAGGCCTTGCGCAGTAAAACCAAAACCACTTTCACCCTCTTTAACCGTGTCGCGTAAACCACCCACCGAGTGCACAAGACACGGCTGACCGTGACGCATCGCAATCATTTGGCTAATACCACAAGGCTCAAACGAACTTGGCATGATAAACAAATCGCCATTCTCGTAGAGTCGTTGGCCAAGGTCGGCATAAAAACCTTGCAGGAACACAAAATTATTATGCCGCTTACTTGCCGCATAGAGAAATTGTTCCAGCATCACGTCGCCGTTACCCACCATGACGAAACACCCGTGGTCGGCTAGTGCCTCTAGCAAGGCATCGATAGCAAATCGTCCATCCTCAAGCCGCTGCCTAAGAATCAACATCTTTTGATCCGATATTCGTCCTACCGAGGTCAGCAGTAACTTGTGGTGTATACCCGCTTCTAACAGTTCTTGCAGTCTATCCGCCGCGAGACTGTGGACATTCTGTAACATCACATCCTCAGCAGCGAACACACGCATTTGGCTAATCAAAAGATGGAATAGATCATCGCGCGGTATGGGCTCCCGCAATTGGCCACTGTAGTCGACCCCATTGAGGATGCCTATCAAACGTTGCTGTTGCTGTGCTGCCAATAAATCGGCTTCAAGGCCCTCACCACCAAAGAAGCCCTCCTCTGGCTGGCTTGGCTGCATGACTTCTTGTGCGTAAGTCGGTGACACCACATGCACACGGTCACACAGATTAATCGCCGCGCGCATTGGGTTGTAACAGTTGGTGTAGCGCGGATCGATAATCCGCTCATCTTCCCGAACCACTCCGTCATACCATACTTCCAGCGATGAATTATCGCCGCGCAAAGGTCGAATACCCTGCAACGCCAAATTGTGAATAGTGTAAACGCATGGCGTCTGCTGCAAAGTGACGTAATCGGGGTGCAGGGCACGCAGGGTGGCAAATGAGGCCGCATGCCAATCGTGTAAATGTACGATGTCAAATTGGCCCAAAAGCCCCGACGTAAAAGCTTCAGCCACCGCCATCGAAAACATGGCAAACTTAATCCCGTCACTCGCAAATGGCTTATCAGGCGGGTCATTACAGTAAATTTTACCAACGCCAGCTGACCCAAAAATAGGGTGTTCGACCACGAGATGTTGAACACCCGGCACCGGATCCTTGTCCGGCACACGGTACAGGCCAATCTCGTTACTGAAACCGGAAAAATGAATATCAAAGTGGGTGATGAGCTCCGCGCCTGGTAGCGTCGAAAACCATTGATAGCCTGGCGTGATCACCGTGACATGATGACCTGCCGCGGCCAGTGCACGCGGCAAATCTCGGATTACATCGCCTATCCCCCCCACTTTGCCCTTGGGCAAGGCATCGTTTTCTGAGGCGAGCATCAAAATGTTCACGCGGCGCTCCTAGGTGATAACGTCGGGGCGAACTCGACCAGTGTATTGCTCAATACCAGCGATTTCGTGAGCCGCCGCGATCAGGTCAGCCAAGGCTTTCTGCGGATCTTGACCCAACAAGGCAGGGTCGGGCTGGTAGCGGTCATAATAGACCCTTAACGTCGCCCCAGAGGTACCTGTGCCTGACAAGCGCATGACAATACGACCGCCGTCGGTGGTATAGATTCGAATACCCTGCTTAGCACTCTCACTGCCATCGACAGGGTCGATATAGTGATAATCGTCCGCTGAGGCTACCGTCAAACCCGCAAAGGTCTGACCAGCTAAGCTGGAAAGTTTAGTCCGAAGCGCGTCAACCATGTCAGCAGCGCGACCCGCATCAACACCCTCAAAATCGTGTCGCGTGAAGTAGTCGCGTCCATATTGAGTCCAGTGGTCACGCACAATGGTTCGGGCGGGTTGGTTTCGCTCCGCCACAATGTTCAGCCAGAATAAGACCGCCCATAGACCATCTTTTTCACGCACGTGATCGGAACCGGTGCCGAAGCTTTCCTCTCCACACAGGGTAATGTTGCCGGCGTCCATAAGGTTGCCAAAAAATTTCCAGCCTGTTGGGGTCTCATAGCAGGGTACATCGAGGGCTGTCGCCACACGATCTACTGCTCGACTCGTAGGCATCGACCGGGCCACACCGTTGACCCCTTTTTGGTAACCGGGGATCAGGTGGGCATTGGCAAGAATCAAGGCCAAACTGTCGCAGGGATTAATGTAAAAACCACTGCCAAGCACCATATTGCGGTCGCCATCACCGTCAGACGCCGCGCCAAACGCCAACGGCTCAACACCATTCATACGCTCAACGAGTTCGTGGGCGTGGACAAGGTTGGGGTCTGGATGACCACCGCCAAAGTCTTCGCTGGGTACGCCATTCATGACGGTGCCTTCAGGCGCGCCGAGGCGTTTTTCAAGGATCTCTATCGCATAGGGACCAGTGACCGCATGCATCGCGTCAAAACACATTTTGAAACGACGGTTACTCAGTAGCGAGCGCATCTTGTCAAAATCAAAGATGCTTTCCATGAGGTCGGCATAATCAGCGACAGAATCGATAATATCAACGGTGGTGTCCAACACCTGCACACTACCCAGATGATCTAAATCGATATCGGCGTGGTCACAGGTACGGTACTCGGAGAGAGACTTGGTGAAGGCAAAAATTTGCTCAGTCACCTTTTCAGGAGCAGGTCCACCGTTGGCGCCATTAAACTTGATACCAAAGTCTTCATCGGGGCCACCGGGGTTGTGGCTGGCCGACAAGACAATGCCTCCACAGGCTTGATGTTTGCGGATCACACAGGAGGCCGCGGGTGTCGATAAAATCCCCCCCTGACCTACCAGTAATTTAGCAAAGCCATTTGCCGCCGCCATACGCACAATCACTTGCACTGCGTGTCGGTTGTAGTAGCGGCCGTCGCCACCCACGACTAGGGTTTTACCGCGGCAATCACCGATGGCGTTGAACGTTGCTTGAACAAAATTCTCTAAATAATGGGGCCGTTGAAACTCTACTACCTTTTTACGGAGGCCCGACGTACCTGGACGTTGGTTGTCAAAAGCCTGCGTCGCAACAACATTAATGGTCATGTATGTAAACTCCAGTGTTAGGCGAAACCTTCTTCCTGACCTAACATGCCTCGCGTTACCAACACCACACCGTTTGACGTGACTCTAAAGCCATTGGCGCGGTCTTGCTCGTGGTCTAAACCGATATTCATGCCATCGGGCACTTGGCAACCACGATCGATAATCGCTTTTTTAATCCTGCAGTTCATGCCGATGGTGACGTCGGGCAGGATGACTGATTCGTCGACAAATGAATAAGAACGAATGACGACATTACTAAATAGTACTGACTTACGAACTTCAGCGCCGGAGATTATACACCCACCTGAGGCCATGGATTCAAGCGCCATTCCCTTTCTATCATGATCTTCAAAAACGAACTTGCAGGGTGGCAATTGCTCTTGGTATGTCCAAAGCGGCCACTCGCGATCATAAATATTAAGAGGCGGCACGGTATTAATTAATTCCATGTTGGCCATCCAGAAAGAATCCAGTGTTCCAACATCGCGCCAGTAGGCTCTACCACCCGTTCGCGGATCGCGGAAGGCAAACGCATTGACGTGATTTTCTTGGATAATGCGAGGAATAATATCGTGACCAAAATCGTGACTAGATTTTGGATCATGGGCATCTTTGATCAAACAATCAAAGAGAAAATCGGTGTCAAAAATATAGTTACCCATGGAAGCCAAGCAAAGCTCAGGGTTACCTGGCAATGGATCGGGATGCTCAGGCTTTTCAATGAAATTAATCACCCGAGAATCTTCATCAACACCCATCACGCCATAGGCTTTAGCCGCTTCTTCAATGGGCACTTCCAAGCACGATACCGTCATGCGAGCGCCCTTCTCAACGTGGTCGGCCAGCATGACACCGTAGTCCATCTTATAAATGTGGTCGCCCGACAACACCATGACATACTTTGGCTTTTCGGCGCGGATAATGTCTAGGTTTTGATAAATCGCGTCGGCGGTACCTTGATACCAACTATCAGAATAGCGCTGTGAAGCGGGCAGTACTTCCACGCCTTCGCCCAATTCGCGTTTAAAATGCGACCAGCCACGATTCAAGTGGCGCACTAAGGAGTGGGATTTGTACTGCGTTAAAACGCCCACTCGACGAATGCCAGAGTTAATGCAGTTGGATAGAGGAAAATCAATAATGCGATATTTACCGCCAAAATACAGGGCAGGCTTGGCGCGCCAGTCAGTAAGTTCGAAAAGGCGAGAACCCCTTCCCCCAGCGAGTACCAAAGCCATGGTGTCTTTGGTTAATCGGCTAATATGACGTTGTGGTTCCTGTACCATGAATCGCTCCGTGATCTTGCAATGACACAACCCGTAACAGCTGTGTTTTTATTTGTGAACTTGTAATGTAAAACGTGACACATAATCGTCTAGCTCACGACTATCTTCACGCTGCAGAATGACCTTTTCATTAAAGTGATCAAAACTGCCTAAAATTAAGCCTTCCGCTAAATCGGCGAAAGGTCGTCGAGAGCGATACACCATGACTAACGTGTCATCCTGCCTCTCGGTGGTAAATTCTGGCAACTGCGCATCAGGGTATAACTTAAGCACTTCTGTGTGTACCGTAGAATTGACCGACTCTAAAAAGTCAAAGGTACACTCCATGCCCTCAAAGAAATGACCATGACCCGCCACAAATCTTCCCAAGAGATAGCCCCCGAATGCTCGCACTAACTCCGGCACCGAGGTCTCGGTTAAACCACTGAGCGCTGTGACTAAAGACAACATTTCGGTGTAATCATACAGACCCACCGACGTATATGCACCGCCACTTGGTACGTTGGCGTCCGTTATCATGCGATCGGCAATCTCAGGAGAAAATGTCTCCTCGACCATCTCAACAAACTCGGTGAACACCAAACCCTTCATAAATCATACTCTTTAATTATTTGCAATAAATATAGGCATCGCCCAAACGGGGGTCAAATAAGACAAAATGGAATCTACTGTATAAACAACCAGTTTTTTCTTGCTTTTATGGTTTCGGTGAATATACTGTCTGCATATACAGTATTTCGGAGAGACGAGATGACCGAGATTGCCTTTACCCAAGTCGACTACAGCAAATTCCGCATGGTTAACCGCCGCTTCGCCATTGGCGATGTACGCGCGCAAGGGGATGCCACGATTATTTACGATCAGCGCAACATGCCCGTAGCGATGATGAAAGCGGCCTGCATTGATTCAGAAGGTCGTTGCCACAACCCCGAATACTTTGTTCGTGCGGTTTAAGGCAGCAGTTTAAGTAAATCCTGACGCGCCTGTATCATGCTTTTGTAGGTTTGATGCAGGCTCGTGTCTAGCTCGCCTTTACCTTCTAGTAATCGTCGCGACAACGTCTCGATCTCAAGCATCAACTGATGCTTAAGTGCCTGCTTTGAAAACTCATCTTTTGCCGTGGTACGGGCGCGTAAACCTCCATCCTGGAAGTATTTTTTGTCTGTGTTCATCATTATTATTCCGTGACAAATTTGTTACAGAATAACCTTAATTACTGAAATTACAAGCGTTACTAATAAAGATCAGCCTCACCCTCGGGGCGACTTTTAAAGCGTCGATGCGCCCAAAGATATTGGGAGGGATCTAACCGGATGGCCTCTTCCGTCATGCGACTAATACGCGACATATCGGCTTGCTTGTCACCGCTTGGAAAATTGTCGAGCGGTTCACTAAAGGTAATCCGATAAGGCGCTGCGCTACCAAACTCTCGCCTTACTGACACAAAAATTACCTTGGCACCCGCTTGCTCGGGAAAGTCACACGCCGATGTAACCCACGCTGTTGACACGCCAAAGAAGGGTGCGAATACGGCACGGCGTTTACCAAGATCTTGATCAGGTGCCATTAATGTCAGCTCGCCAGCCTGAAGTGCGGCAATAAAAGCGCGGACATTTTTACGACCAATCAAGCCAATGTTGTAGCGCAAACGGCCCCAACCGGAAATACACTCCCACAATGGGTTATCGTGAATTCTATAAATCGCACTAAATGGATGTTGAAACGCGATGGCCGCATAGGACATTTCTAAGCAGGTGTTGTGCATGCCTACCATCATGACACCCTGACCTGACGCGAGCGCCTTCTGTAAGCCCTCGGCATTTTCAATGCGGGTCAATCGCTGCATACGCGCAAAAGAAGACCACCACACGATGCCAGACTCGAATAGGGTCATGCCCATGCCTTCGAAGCTTTTGCGACAAATAGCGTCGCGCTCTGCATCGGTTTTCTCAGGGAAACAGAGTGCCAAATTACGCAGCGCGACACGGCGCCGACTGTTAGCAAACCTATAAAACAAACGACCGACAAAGGCGCCAACCGCTTGTACTACCGACACAGGTAATCGTGTTATTAGCCAAAGCAGAGCGAACCACAGCCACATCAACCAATACTTTGGGGCTAAAAATGACCAACGCCACGTATAGGCTTCGGGTCGCTCTTGAGCAGCACTTACTGGTTTCACTCACTGTCCCCGCGCTGCACTTCCAAGGCATCTACCTTCTGTAACCCACGTGGGAGTTTGTGTCCTCGGCGGCCACGTTCTCCGATGTAGTGTTCCATTTCACTAAATTTCAGCGATAGATGGCGTTTGCCTGCATGGAGCACTAACACATCCTTGGGGGTAATGACCTGCGCACCGATGACATACTCTTCACGCTCTTTAACGCGCGCCGAGGGGATTCCCAGCATTTTGTTGCCTTTGCCTCGCGCCATCACGGGAAGATCTTTCA
>DATHYR010000179.1:0-1092 GCA_035458985.1 Pseudomonadales bacterium | reverse complement strand
AGTAACGATGCCCTGTTTGTACGTGCGGCCCACGCCATTGCCGATCAAATCGAGGAAAATTGGAAACGCAACAACCGCCTCAGGTTTGATACTGGGGATGAACTCACGGTGGAAGTGCCCCTTAGGTCACTCGCGGAATGGTTGAAAATAAAAGAGAAACTTGAAACGGTTGCCTTTATCCGCCGCAGTGACCTGATATATCTGACGCCAAAGACGGCTTGGCTTAGGTTGAACTTTATCGGTGATGAGGAGCAATTGCGTCTGGCCCTTATTCAAAGCGACCTCTCCCTTCAACGTGGGGCGACGTCTTTGATGTTGCTGCTGGGCGCGACAGATATAAATGGTAATCTCAGTGACAACAATAAAGATAACAGCAAGAATTAAAGCACCGTGAATATTCCCAATCTCATTAGTCTTGGCCGGCTCCTGTCAGTGCCCATCGTAGTCTGGGCGATTATGGATGGACGCATGGAATTGGCATTCTTGCTGTTTATTGCGGCGGGCATTTCCGACGCGGCAGACGGCTATATAGCCAAGCGTTTCGGTGCTCAGTCCGAACTTGGCAGTTACCTAGACCCGCTTGCCGATAAAGCGTTGCTGGTGAGCATTTATTTGGCCCTGGGGGCAGGTGAATATTTGCCCCCATGGTTGGTTATCGTGGTGGTGTGGCGTGATATTTTGATTATTGGTGGGGCGCTTCTCTATCATACGCTTACCCATAACTTGAAAATGGAACCGTTGTTGATCAGCAAGATCAACACTCTGGCCCAGATTGTCCTGGCCGGGTACGTCATGGGAAGCAAGGCCTTTGGTATCAGTGTCGACGGGTTGAGTGTGATAATGATCTGGGCCGTTGCCGCGACGACAGTGCTGTCAGGCGCCGTCTACGTGATTGGTTGGCTGCGTAAGGCAACATCTATGGAAGGAGATGTATGAGTTCCTCACGGCAAGCGGCGATCTGGGGCATTGGTCTCATTATATTTGGCTTCGCGTTGAACGTGCTGGCCCCGGTTCTGTTGCCCTTTGTCGCCGGCTTTGCGATTGCATATTTTCTTGATCCCATAGTGGTTTGGCTAGGGCGGCATAAGGTCA
>DATHYR010000178.1:0-1957 GCA_035458985.1 Pseudomonadales bacterium | reverse complement strand
AAAGCTGTAGATTTTGGTTCCCCCGTCACTGCATGGTCTGATACTATGCTTAATGTTGTGAAGGAATATGGGCGCCCTGTTGACGCATGTGGATGGGCATCGCTTCGCGATGAAGTTAGGAGAAGGGATGCCCTTAGTTGTGGTAAGGTTTTGTCCTAATCTATTCAATTAAACCCTTCACGGAGTGAAACAGAGATGACTACATCCCCCTTCGCGTCTTATCGCCAACATGGAAACATAGATTGTTTCAATTGTGGCGCCATCATAAATTCAAAATATGAAAACACAGAATATCCGGATGGAAAATATCGGGTGTTTTGTGGGAAGTGTGAATATTTCACATTCTATGATGTAACATCATGTGAATGTGGCTGTACGGTTCCATATGATGAATGGGAAGGGGATTATCCCGGTGCATACCAGAGATGTCCACAATGTTCGTATGTTTAATTTCACGGAGTGAAACACCATGCTATCAGCATACAAAAACGAGCAGATAGGCATAGCCATTGATATGCACAAGGCAGTGTATGGCTATGAGCCAATCCACATCGATTTTCAATTCTGGTCTTGCTCTGAAATCGAAGACCTAATATCGGAATTGGGATGCATCATGAGGATTCGTCAATCGGCCTTTTCACGGAGTGAAGCATCATGAAAGTATTTGTATACTTTAACCTACACCGAAAATGCCTCAGCGTGAAGGCGCTTGAAGGCCCGATGAAGGGCCGGGTTATCCGTCACGTCGATAGCATCGTCCTATCATGCGCCACCTTCAAGGTGTCCGAGGCAGGGCGTCAGCGAGTGCTACGTGAACGCCGAAAGAATGTCCATGCGGGCATCGTAGGATATGACAACCATGCCGATGTCCCCATGCATTGGGGTGACCCAGTCAAATATAACCCGTATAAATATTCATCCTTCGTCCATGCAGTGAATGAAACTCCAATTTATGCTGCACGGATGGTGGAAATATCTGCACGTGGTGGGCGTGCATCCATCCTTGCGCAATTGGTGCGGTGATGCTATGAAATATATGTTTCTTGATGTTTTCGTCGCCAGTGTCATAGGCATTGGCATTGGTTTGCTCGTTGGTTTTGGTATTTGAAAGGAAGCCTGTCGTGTATCGCTGCTATTGGACATTTCGAAACCACCACCAATGGGAAAAGGTGTTCCCAGACTATGAAACAACGGTGGCATTCATAAACACCTGCGGGTTGCTGTCACACCCCGACATTGTCAGCGTAGTCTATAAAGATTCGAAGGGGCAACATCACACCCTGAAACGTGATGTTGAGATATTTTGTTTCGTCAATTGAAAGGAAACCTGTCGTGATCAATAACATCTTGTCGTCTGTCGGTGGTCGGTTCTTCACCGTCGTTTTCACCAAGAAAGACGGCACCGTGCGTCGCATGAATTGCCGCATTGGTGTGCGTCGTCACCTGAAGGGTGGTGGCGTCCCTGAAGGGCACGTCAGCACCCGCAAGGATATGCTGGTGGTTTATGACGTGAAGGCGAAGGGCTATCGGTGCCTGTCGCGTGATAGCATTCGTGCTATTCGCTGCGGAGGCGTCGAGGCAGTGGTGCTGTAAAGACCCTGCGCTTGTGTCAACAATATCTCTTTGATATAGTTTTATTCAGACGTCGGCATGGTGCTGGCGTCTCCCTGAAAGGAAACACCGTGAACGCCCAGACCCTAAAATATTTCATCCGCTCCGGTGGCTACGCTTGGCCCGGTGGCTATCCTTGCGCCCTCCTCATGGCCGATGGTGAGTGCATCGACGCCCAGTCTGCCCGTGAAAATTACCGGCAGATTCTGGACTCCCTGCGCCAGCAAACGGCGCGTGACTGGACGCCCATCGATGTGTTTATCCATTGGGAGGGCGCTCCCATTGTCTGCGCCCATTCTGGACGTAGCATCCCGTCAGCGTATGGGGAATAACCCTGCGCTTGTGT
>DATHYR010000177.1:0-1014 GCA_035458985.1 Pseudomonadales bacterium | reverse complement strand
TGCGTTAACCGACAAACGCCAAGCCTATTGGGTCTGTACGTTAATTGAAGAATCCGAGGTACTCGAGTGCCAAGCGGCAGAAGATACCGCCGAAGA
The DNA here is from genome assembly GCA_035458985.1 of Pseudomonadales bacterium. Lineage (GTDB taxonomy): Bacteria > Pseudomonadota > Gammaproteobacteria > Pseudomonadales > JAHEIH01 > JAHEIH01. The sequence continues at coordinate 918 of DATHYR010000177.1, read as the reverse complement.
ACTCAAACTCATCTTGCCAGAGCTCAATATTGGCCTAGTCCACGGCCGAATGAAAAGTACCGAAAAACAAGCCATCATGGCAGCATTTAAGGCGGGTGAGCTCGACTTATTAGTCGCCACTACGGTCATTGAAGTGGGTGTTGATGTGCCCAATGCCAGTTTAATGATCATCGAAAACCCTGAAAGATTGGGGCTGGCGCAATTACACCAATTAAGAGGTCGAGTAGGCCGAGGCGCTGTGGCGAGCCATTGTGTACTCTTGTATAAGGCGCCACTATCGCAAACGGCCACCAAACGGCTTGGGGTATTGCGCCAAAGTAATGATGGTTTTGTTATTGCACAGCAAGACCTCGAAATCCGTGGCCCTGGCGAAGTACTGGGTACCCGTCAAACTGGGCTAGCCGAGTTAAAAATCGCCGATCTGGTGAGAGACCAAGCCCTTATTCCACATATTCAAAAGCTCGCTCGTCATGTCATGCAACAAGCACCTGACAGTATTGATGCCATTATTCATCGCTGGCTTGGGGATAGACAACAATACGTACAAGCCTAGTCACTCCGCAAATAGTGTGCTTTCAAGGCGTATATCCAAGATTAATTTTTGTTAGTCAAGACCTCAGCTATAGACAAGCTTCGAGAAATGGGCAGAATGAATCCATCGCATTCAGCTCACATCCCAAGCATAAACGCTCCGCGTTGGGTTGTTCTCCACCGGTAATAAGCAAAGGAAGTAAAATGCAAGTTAGCCAAGAAGATAGAATCACACCACAAGATAAGTCCTCTAGTACCAATGCGGTCACCATTGCCGCAATCGCTATTTTGGCCATAGTGGCAATCGGTGCTTATTATTATTTTAGCGACTCGACCCAAGACGTGCCAGCTCCAGCTCCGGTCGTCACTGCACCGGTAGTCGTCCCC
>DATHYR010000176.1:0-104674 GCA_035458985.1 Pseudomonadales bacterium | reverse complement strand
TGTTTTGGCTGGCTACTCCTTGTCATTCATCGTGCAAGTCGTGCCGTGGGTTTACCCGCTTTTTGTGTTGGTCCTAGCTGGTCGGGTGTTGATAAAAAATGTTCGATATGAGGAAGGTTTTTTTAGTGTCATCTTCCTTTTTAGTGTCGTAACGCCTCTGATGACGGTGCCCGTCCAAGGTGTTGCTCCCTATGGCATGATGTTGTTGTTAGTGGCGTTAGTCCGGTTATTACAGCCTCGATATAAGGCCTATTGGTTGACGCTATTGGCGATCATTTCGATGGGGAGTCAGTTTCGTCATTTAACAGCCCCTGAACAGGCCGTCGCTTTTCGTTTTATGTTGGGTGCCGTTGCCTTCTTTTTGTTGTTCGACTATGCCTTAATTACGCGGCGTTTGAGTTATGCCAAGCGCAACTCGGCTATGATGGCTCGAATGGCGTTGGGATTAGCCATTCTTTTCACTAGCATATTTATCTTGACGTTGTGGCAGGGGCAAGCGGGAGCCGTGCTCCTCAATCTGATGGTCATGTTGTTGTGGCCGTTATGGCTGTTGGTACGTCGTTGGATCAGCCTTTTTATGGCAAGTCTAACGGTCTGTACGTTTTTAATTGTGGCACACTGGCTGGGGTTAGCCGTTGCGGGGGCGCAGGCCCTGGCGTTTGCTGCGCCTATTTTCTTGATGTTATATGTGTTGCTGCCTAGTCGTTTTTTTGGTGGTTTTTTTGCGGCTATGTACTTGGTAGATATGACGTTTCTACTCTCCAATTTCGAGCCAGCATATAGCCAATTAATGTTTCGTTATGGGTTGAGCCTGCTTGTGGTGGGCTCCATGTTTTTGCTGGTACAACCGCTGCGACGGTTTTTAGCGTCGTCTCGCCAGAAGCCACCGATAGAGGCTTGGTGGCACCCCGATGTGCGTCTGCCTTTGATGGGTTATTGTTTGGTCAGTTTGGCGGTCATTGGGCTACTGTCTATTCCTGTGCTGCTTTCTGTCTCAGAGGCTGTCACTGAGCTAAGTACCACCAGTATGTTGCTCATCTATTGTTTACTCAGTTTTGCCGTATGGATTTCGTGGTTAGCCGCACACGCGAGGCGTCAAGAAAAGAATATCATTGCCTACACACAGGCTGCGCGTCAGGCGAGTCAGGCTAAACAGCTCTTCTTAAGCAACATGAGTCATGAGATGCGAACACCCTTGAATGGTATTCTTGGGATGTTGCAGGTGCTCAAACTCGACACCACGCTCTCGGAAACGCAGCATTCGCATATTGCGCTTATGAATCGTGCCGGAGAAGAACTGCATCGTCTTGTTGAAGATACGCTAGACCTGACCAGGATAGAACAGGCTCGGTTTACCTTAGCGCGCGAGCCTTTTGCTATCAGTGAATGTTTGCAGCGGCTTCAACGCGAGTTGAGTAACAAGTACCCTCAACAAGCTGAGCGGCTGATTATTGAGGATCAGCTTCCAGCGGGCTTGCTTGTTTATAGTGACCAAGAAAGGCTCAGACAGGCCTTAGAGATTATTGTCCTTCATATTTTGCAAGACACCTCCATCACAAATCTTACTGTGGACGTTAGCCGTGACTCGGATGTACTCGTGATAAGTTGTGCATTTGACGGCGTTCTTTGGGCTAATGATATTCGTCGTTGCTGGGCGCAATTGACGCCACCCCCCACCGCTGCCTTTGGTTTGTCGATTGCTTTTGAGGTGTTTAACCAGTTGGGTGGGCAAATAGAATTTGACCCTGACGTTAAAAGGACGACACAAGGCTTCAACATAACCTTGCCGGTGGACATGTCAGTGCCGTATAAGAAACACCAGGCTGAGGATACCATGTCGCTGGTTCACTCAGTGCCTACCTTAGCTGATGCTGTCGTGCTGGTGGTAGACGATGATTCGACCAATCGACTGGTCATGCAGCTCGGGCTTTCACCTCATGTGGCAGCCGTGTTGTTGGCGGAGCATGCCGAAGAGGCTTTGGCTACCCTTCAACAGCATCCTGTTGACATCGTGTTGTCAGATATCTCTATGCCAGGCATGGGGGGTGAGGCATTTTTGACAGCGTTAATTGAGGCATTTCCTGGGCTGCCGGTACTGGCGCTCACCGGTAATGCCTCACCTCGTGATGTGGCGCATTACCGACGGATAGGATTTGCCGGTGTCGTGGTTAAACCGGTGTTGTTTGAAAAGTTATTGGAGGACATACAGCGTGCATTGCGATAAAAGCGGTTTGGCCCCTCGCAGCATGGACAAGGCAGCTTGGTTTGACACTACGCTGTTGATGAGTGCATGGCAAAGACGATGATAACAACGTTACAACAATGCTTGGCGATCTTTCGTCCCAACCCTGAGCTCGATGAGGCACAGACCTCGTCGCGTCGGTTTGCCTTTGGGGTGTTTGGGGTATTCTACTTGATGCCTACTGTCTCGTATTTGTTATACGTGCTGATAACGGGACAATGGTTACTGTACCCGGGTGGCGCTATTCCCCTTTTTTTATTGGGCGCTATGTTAATGTTTGTAGTCAGTATCGGCTTGCTCACAGGCGTGTTAGAAGATCACATCATCCCCTGGATGTCCCTTCTCAATGTGGTTATTTGGAGTGTAGGTGCCTATATCAATGGCTTGATGTCATTCCCATTGTTGGTGATTATCATGTTATCGACGCGCCTATTTGTCAGGCGTTGGCTAGCGTGGTATGTCTTTTTGGGATTGCTTACCGTGAGCTGTCTGCTGCTGTATCGTTTACCTAGCGAGGACATTAACCTCGCATGGCGTTACCTGATCACGTTCGTCGTGTCTTTTATTCTACTTGACCAGATGCTAGCTCATCCCGAGTGGTCAAGTAAGCAACGCGCGTATTATGTGACCAGGCGTTTCATTCATGTGGCGATTACCTTAAGCGTGATATTAATTGCGGCTATTTTGCTGGAAAAGACCTCCGGTAGCATCGCCGCCAATGGGATTTTTGCCGGCTTAATGGTGGTCTTTGTTGTGCTGCTCAGGGTGTTGCCTGTTAAATATTTTGGCTGGGTATTCGCATCAGCACTGGCCGCCTATCATACCTATTCTTTTTCCACGGCAGGTGAGCATGTGTTGCCGTTCATTTTCATATATCTGATGATGGGCGTGTTAGTGCTCAGCCAGCGTTGGTTTGCTGTTTTTGCCTTTGTGCTTACCTATAATGAGTTTTCATTTTTATTGCACCGGGAAGATTTTACCTCGCAATATCCTGATGTCTTGATCAACTTAGGATTTACGTATTATTTATTTAGCCTACCGTTCGTGTTTGCAACATGGCACTTTCTTCCCCGTTTCTCTCGTGCTGTTGGTACGGACTTTTATGGGGAGCAGTGGGTGCGAGAACGGGGACCTGCATGGCTGCAGTTATTCGGCTTTGGCTTGCTAGTGACCTATCTGCCACTCGCCATTTTACTCAATGGCTTGCCAGAATCCTCTGACATTTATCGGCTCTTCAATGGTTGGATGGGCTTTTTCTGGCTACTACTGTTGTCGAGCATTTTGGCAGTGGTCGCGCTGTTATTTGTGATTCGAAATAACGCACTCGCCGAAGCTGACAAGCTATTGCAGTTGTCTCTGCAGAGTGATCAAGCAAAATCAGCGCTATTGGCGTCGGTTAACCACGACATTCGAGCGCCGTTAAATAGTGTCATGTCTACCACGCAACGTGTGCTTCAGGCCGATGATTTGCCTGCGCCGTTGGATAATTATTTCGGCATTATTGAGGCGAGTGGAAAAAAACTGTCTCGCTTAATTAATGACATGATCGATATTGGTCAGCTCGAGAAAGGGCAGATTACCCTGACCGAAGACACGTTTTCCTTACAAGAGTTTGTGAGGCAGCTGCGTGCAGAGCACCAACCTATGGCCGATGTGCTGGGTGTGACTTTAGTGATGAATGAGGCTGAGGTACCACGGCTATCTGTGGTCGGCGATCTGCTTCGTGTATCACAAGTGGTGGGTAATTTATTGACCAATGCCATCAAATTTAGCCCAAAGGGTGAGGTGACCTTGTCTGTGTCACTACAAGGCCTAGGCGTTTTATTTACGGTGTCCGACAATGGCGAAGGCATGGATGAGGCCACTATGGAGCGCGTATTTACGCGCTTTGAACAAGCAGATAATAGTCTCACTCGACAGTACCAAGGACTGGGATTGGGACTAAATATTTGTCAGGATTTGGTGGCCTTAATGGGCGGCACGCTACACTGCCAATCACGTCTTGGCGAAGGAAGTCGTTTTGACGTCTGGATACCTCTAACACTGGCTTCACGAACCGGGTCAAAGGTATCGTCTAACACGTCGTTGGAGGCTTTCGCGCTCGCCGATAAGCGTGTACTCGTTGTCGACGATGACACGACCACCCGCCTTGTGATGAGTCACTTATTGCAAGACCACGTGGCGGCTGTACTGTTAGCTGGCAGTGGTGGCGAGGCATTGGCAATGTTGGAAAAAGAACAGGTGGACATCGTCCTGACTGATATTGCGATGCCTGACATGAATGGTGTGCGATTATTTCATGCAATACGAGATCGCGGTTGGTCAATGCCGGTACTGGCCTTAACGGGTAATGCCTTGAGGGAAGAAATAACGAGCTATGAGGCTGAGGGTTTTGATGCTGTGCTGGCTAAGCCGGTGGATAACATCCTGTTGTTGAACACATTCCATGCCTGTCTGTTGAAGCGTGGAGGCCTGCAAAAATGATCTCACATTGGCAGGAGCGCTTTCTTGATAGTGATTTGCCCCCCTTCACCGCGCAAGAGGAGCAATACAGGCGCCATTTGGCGATAGATACCTCGCTTGTTTTCATGTTGGCCGGGATAATTGTATTTAATGTTGTCCGTGGGCTATACGGTGACACCACCTTTTTAAGTGGACAAGCTTGGTCGATCACGGACGGTTTGGCGCTGGTCTGGTGCTTGGGCGGTGTGTTGGGCAAGGTGTGGTCCTCTCAGCGTGATGGGGTGATAACAGCGACATGGCTCATGGTTGTGCTGCTTTGGCTTTACGGAGTCACACAGCAGCACATGGAGTTGATTTACACGTCCGGTTTACCCATGGTGATGGCCGTATTATCACTCCCGTTAAAGCGAGGGTTGTTGATAGCATCGGCGCTCGCCTTGGGAGCTGTCATTGCGATGGCGGCAACAACACCACCCTACGAGGCCGGTACGGCCTTGCGTTTTCTATTAGCGTCTTTCGGTTGCAGCCTCTTTATTTGGGTGATGCTTCGGTCTCGAGGAAACCCGCGTTCTGAGCAGTGGCGTGTATTGCTTAACACGGCCTGGCTCTACTACTTGGTGACGTCGTTACTGTTCCTTCTGTTGGAATCGGTCTGGCCGGTGGGTGCTAGCCTTCCTGTGAATGTAGCTGCCAGTGTTTTTGCCATAGCGATGCTACTGCTGTTGCCGCGAGTCCCGATCAATGTCACCGTGGGGGTGACGCTTGTTTTACTGCTGGCCTTGTATCTGCCCGCCAGTTTTTTTATTGGTGCTCGTTCCATCAATCTTTTCGTTTTGGGCTTAACATTGGGTTACTTTCTGTTACCGAGGGCCATTTTTGGTATCTTAGTGGTTTCAGTGATCGCGCTATGTATCGTGTTTATCGCGCGCGTGGAAGAATTTTCTTCGTTGCTGGCATTGGAACTGTTTGCGCTGAGTCAGTTGCTTCTGTGGTTGATCATTATTTGTATACTGCCCCTGTGGTTTAAAAAGCCCATGCTTCACCAATTGTGGTGGGTTGAGACGGTCCTGTTAAGCCGTTACCACGCCTACCTGTTTGTGCAAGTATTCAGCGTGGTAATGGCGTTACTTTCGCTCGTGTTTTGGCCAATAGTGCATGAATATTTAGCCATAAATGCTGGTTCATTGTCTGACGTTGCTGTCAGCCTTGCGTTATTATTATTTGTTGCCATAGTTGGCGGGATAGCGTGGCTTGTGGTAGAGGCACGCGCGCGAGAACAACGTATGGTAACGCTTGCGGCGCGTGCCAACCAAGCGAGCGAAGCCAAAGTGCAGTTCCTGTCAACATTAAGTCATGAGCTAAGAACGCCGCTCAACGGGATTGTTGGCATGTTGCAGGTGATTGAGTTGGAGCCGGCGTTGCCTAAAAAGCATCATGCCTCGTTGCGGCTTATGAAGCATAGTAGTGGCCAACTTCGCCGTGTGGTAGAGGATGTCATTGATATTTCACGTCTTGAGCAAAATAAGCTGGCCTTGCAGCCAACCCCCTATGTACTGTCTGGATTGGTGGAAGAGTTATCCTTGTATCTTGACCAAGAAGCTCAGATGCATGATGTGGCAGTGCAGGTGGTGACGCGCTTACCCCACGGCGCCATTGCAACGATAGATGCTCAGCGTATCTTACAATTTATCGAGCTGATCGCGTCTCGCTTCCTTGTCTATGCCGACGATCTCTCCGATTTGACGATCACCTTCACGTTGGGTGTAGAAGGGCTGGCTATTGCCTTTGAAAGCAGCTCGGACGCGTTTGAATCCGCTATTCTGCATGTGATGCAGGATATCGCTCAGCAAGACTCGGCCACCCATGTCTTAATGGTTCGTATTAGCGAGTTATTACAGGCCTCTCTTGAGCGCCATATTTCTCGAGTCTCAGGAAAGCCTAGGCTGGAGCTAGCGTTGCCAATGGCGATTGATTTTCCCCAGGATACATCGCAAGCGTCACCGTTCGTGTTGTCTGGCAAACAGACGCATCGGCCCAACGAGTGTCGTCTATTGATTGTGGACGATGATTTGAGCAATCGTTTAGTGATGCTACATGCACTGGAGCGTGTGTTTCCCAAGATTGAGCAAGCCAATGATGGTCATGCCGCCCTCGATAAAATTAGAGCAGGGCACTTTGATTTGGTGATTACCGACTTAGCAATGCCGCAAATGAGTGGTGAAGATCTTTTGTACCACCTGCAGGCCGAGGGATATACCCTGCCTGTTATCGCCTTGACGGGGAACGTGTCTGACGAGGATGTTGCACGGTTTAAGCGTGCCGGCTTTTATAGGGTGTTGTTTAAACCGATTGACCTTAATGCCTTGCGACTCACCGTTGAAGAGGCATTACAGGGTGGATATAGTGTTGAACGTTGACGGGATGTCTTGACGCATGTTGCCAATGGTGACACATCCCAGTTACAGCTATGATTTTCCCGCGAAGCATCGCTTTGCGATGGATAAGTTCGGTCTGTTGGCTGCCCATTTGCGTGAACGGGGCATTCTACGTGCCGATAATCTTTACCGGCCAGGGGTCTGTAAAACCGCGTGGTTAGAAGCGGTGCACTGTCCAGACTATATCGAGCGTTTTCGTACCGGGCGCCTGACGCGAGTAGAGGAGCGCCGGCTTAATCTGCCGTGGAGTGAAGGGCTGGTTAAGCGGACCTTTATATCGCCTGCTGGCACGGTATTGGCCGCTCAGCTTGCGCTGCATACAGGCGTGGCTTGTCATTTGGCCGGCGGTACCCACCATGCTCATTACGACCATGCCTCGGGCTTCTGCGTGTTTAATGATTTGGCGATAACAGCCAAGGTCTTGTTGAATCATAGTGGCCTTGAGCGGGTGCTGATTTTTGATTGCGATGTACACCAGGGTGATGGCACGGCGCTGTTATTAGCTGATGAGCCACGTGCCTTCACCTGCTCGATTCATTGCGGTAAGAACTTTCCTTTCACCAAACAGCTCAGTGATCTGGATGTTGAATTGGAGGACGGCATGGATGATGCGCCTTATCTTGAGGTGGTGAACAGTACGTTGCAGCACGTGCTCGACATCTTTCAACCCCAGCTGGTGCTGTATGATGCGGGCGTCGATGTCTACGGCCATGATCCACTGGGGCGTTTAAACATCACTCTAGAGGGAATCGCGGCGCGTGATGAACTGGTGTTACGCGCTTTAATGAAGCGGCACATCCCCGTCGCTACCGTGATAGGCGGTGGTTATGATCATGACAGATTGGCGCTAGCGCGGCGGCATGCCATCGTCGTGGAAGTCGCCGACAAGCTAGTACGTGAACGCGAGAATATCAGGAGTTAGTGGTTTGGAGCTCTACTACTTTGAGCGGCATCTGCCCGGGACGACGATCTTCTAATGAATTGTCGTAAATGGTGACGCATTCTATGTTGGCCAACATCTGGTACTCATCGCGTTTGATGAGTTGATCATACGCATCTTTGGCGCTTTGTGCCGCCACGTGGAAGTAGTGACGGCCACTGGCGGTATCTACGTCCGCACTAAAAAGGATTTCTCGTCCCGTTCTTTGCATATTTCTTCTTCTTTTAAGCAATGAGAGGGAGCAGTATAGGGATTTGACCTGTACTTGGCAACGCTTAGGCTAGACTGGTCTGAAGGCTTTTCTCGCTCACAACACCGGAGGGAAGTGTCACCGTAATGGTGGTGCCTTGCGCTTTTTCGCTGGCGATCAAAAAATGGCCCTCCATGAGTTTAATTAACTGATCGGCTACCCACAGTCCAGAGCCTATGCCTTGCTGGTGGCGCGACAGGTCGTCATGGCTTTGGACAAATAAGTGGCGCACCACATGGAGCTCTTCGTCCGTCATCCCGAGGCCAGTATCTTCGATCTTGATGACGAGTTCTCGCGCGTCGGTGGGGCCAACCACAGCCAGCGATACCCTGACAAACCCTTGGTCGGTAAATTTAATGGCGTTATCTAACAGAATCGAGATAAGAAGTTGTAAGTAGTATCGATCACCGATGAAGCGCTCGCCATGGATGTGATCATAATCGACACTGAATTCCAGTGTTTTTAATTCGGTGGCCACTTTAAATAGATCGCGGATCGGCTCGGCAATGTCATGAAGGCGCAGGGTCTCTTGGCGAAGGAAAATTTGGTCGCTTTGGATACGCTGTGCGGTGGCTAAATTGGAAAAAAGTGTCATGAAGCGCTCGATCGAGCGTCGCATGTGTTTGATCAATCGCTCTTGCCGAGGAGACTCAGCCTCAAGGAGTTCAGCGACCCCGAGCATGGCATTCAAAGGCGTGCGGATTTCGTGCCCTAAATTGGTGAGTAAGTTGCGCTGGGTGTGTTGTATGACCTGTTGCGAGTGGCGCAGCGCGAGGTCGGTATCCATTTGTTTAAGATAATAAAATAGGAGTCCGCACAACAGCGCATAGAAACATCCTATCAATAACCAGGTGGAAGGGGCGTGGCCAATTAACATGCTGTAAAAAAAACGCTTATTAATTAAGAGTATGGCGATAGATTCAGGCAGAGCGCCATCTGATAGCATGCTTTCTGTGTTAGGCATGGGTATGACGGTCACGTTTCGATCGGGGCTGCTGTTCCACAGATAGGGGTTGAACTTAGAAAATATGACGAGATGGTCGCCTTCTTCGCGACTGCCCGAGTTTATCATTTGGGCACTCATCCATGTTTCGGGATATTCGTCGTGAAAGCGCTTGATGGCGGGGTTATTGAGCTGCCAGGCCCAGCGCTTATCGTCCTCAGGATGCATCATGTAGTAACCATTTTTACTGACAACCACGGCATCGATGTACGGTTCCGCTTCATACAACTGAGAGAATCGATCAGTAAAAAATCGGCTACTCAGCTTTGTTTTTAAGAAACCAATCGTGGTGTTGTCTTGGTTAACCACCGGGGTGATAAAGCGAATGACTTCGTTGAAGGGGGTTTCGACCACGCCAAATTCAATGTTTAGATCAATTTGGCTGAAATAGGCGATGCCCGCTCTGTAGGCATGGCGCATGAACATGTAGTCGCGGTCTGCTTTGCTTTGCAGGCTCTCCGCGGGCGCTTGAATGATGATCCCTTGACGGCGATTGAAGCGAACTTGTTCGTGCCCCTCCCGATCAAAGAGCGTGGCTTCTATAAAGCCAGGATAGGACTGCATAAAATACTGCATGATCGAGCGGCTTGTGGGTATCACCAATGCCTCAAGATTCGATTGTTGCAGTGATCGACTCAAAAATAAGGTCGCTTCGCCTGCCGATTGAACAGAGTGAATAATCTCTGTTTGTTGTTGTCTGAGATAACTGACGTGGTCATTGATGAAGCGCTGCTTGAGTGGCTGGTTAAAAGCGTACTCTACGGTGACCGCGATCAGGACTACGCATAGCAATAAGCCGGCACAGGCGATATAAAATCGGTGGCGAAGGTGTTCAGACAGGGATGAAAAAGCACTAAAAATTGTCGGCACGGCGATGTCATTAGTTTGAAAGACGTTTGTTCAAGATAGACCTCGCACCGGGTTTTTGCCACGTTTTACTTGTAATTCTGTGGTGGCAATTTAGTATCCTGTCTCACTGTGTTGGGGAGTGTCTATGTGTATAAGATATGTTGGGGTGATGGCGCTACTGGCGTTAACGGCGTGTGGCGGCGGTGGCGGCAGTGGGACGGTACCAAAGGTCACACCTAGTCAGCCAGTCCCTGCCACAGGGAGTTTGACCATCACTTCTGTGACCGGCACGGACTCAGCGTTCGTCATGATTCAAGGTACTAGCCAACACATTACGGGCGACATTACCTTGTCGGTGGCCGATAAGGATTATGTTGTGAGCCCCAACTCAGCGGGTCAATGGCAATGGCAAGTCTCCCAGTGCGATCAGGCGTTTAGCAATGGTGATTACCAGTGGCAGGTGCGAGCAACGGGCACGGATGGCGCGTCACTTGAGGCTTCTCGGCAATTTACGGTCGACCGCCCAGCATATATGCGGGTACATTTTTATCGCCCTAATCAAAATTATGAGGGCTGGGGGTTGCATCTTTGGGGTGACGCGATAGCGGCGTCAGCGGCAACCACGTGGAGTCATGCACGTCTTCCCGACTGCCAGCAAGCGGGGTGGGTGCAATTTTGGGTGCCACTCACCGAGGCAAATAATGTCTTTAATTTCATCGTTCACCAAGGTGATCTTAAAAATACCCCAGACGATCTCGCCGTGTTACCAAGCACCTTTGGTAGCGATGTCTTTGTGTTGCAAAATGATCCTACCTTGTATAGCTCGATGAGTGAGGCCCTGGTAGCGCTTGAGAGTGCAGGACGTGCTTCTGAGCGATTGGATCTTTCCACGGTTACTGTGATGAATACGCCGAGTGCCCTGCCCTCTGGGTGGGCGTCGCGTGCGGCATTCATGGAAATATACGTGCGTGGATTTCAAGACAGCGATGGTGATGGACAAGGCGACTTGCAGGGGTTGATTCAGCGCTTGCCTTATTTGGCTGCGCTGGGTGTGGAAGGGCTTTGGTTAATGCCTGTAACCGAAAGCTCCGATAATGATCACGGGTATGCGGTGATGGATTACCGTGCCATTGAATCAGACTACGGCACGCTGGATGATTTCAAGGCACTGTTGGATGAGGCGCACCGTTTGGGGATTGGAATCATCATCGATTATGTGATGAATCACAGTTCGAGCGCTAATCCCCTGTTTTTAGACGCCACGTTTAGTCCCGCTAATGACAAGCGGGCGTGGTATAACTTTTCTTCCAATGATCCTGGTTGGGGCCCTTGGGGGAATGGTTGGCGGCGCAGTGGTGACGGTGATTACTACTACGCGCCGTTTAGTGCGATGATGCCCGACTTCAATTTGCGTCACCCCGACGTGGTGGCCTTTCACTTAAATAACCTACGCTTCTGGCTCAATTTGGGGGTCGACGGGTTCAGATTTGATGCTGTAGGGGTCTTGTTTGAATCAGACGACGGGCAAGTGACGATTAATCATCCCGACAATCACCCGCTGCTGGCGCAGGCCCTACAGGTGGTGAATAGCTATGATAATCGCTACTTGGTGTGTGAAGCGCCAGATGGCCCTCAGCGCTATGCGACAGATACGTCGTGTGGTCGCGCGTTTGCCTTTGGTGTTCAGCACGCGATTTTACAGTCGGTACTTCAAGGTGCGTTGCGCAGTGAGGTATACAGTTATTTAAATCAATCCTCACGCGACCGCATGCCGCTGATTTTGTCAAATCATGACCATTTTGCCGGTGACCGTCCCATGTCGTTCATGCTGTCACAGCAGGGTATTAGCCCAGCCAATGTGACGCCCTATTTAAAAGCGGCGGCTTCTCTGTATTTATTATCCTCGGCGACGCCGTTTACCTATTACGGTGAAGAGGTGGGGCAAACCGGCGCAGGGGGTGATTGGGCATTGCGTCGGCCCATGAGTTGGCGTGACGATCCGGTAACGGCAGGCTTCACGACCGGTACACCGTTTAGGCCTCCCGTCGATAACGTGATGACGAATAATGTCTTGCTGATGCAAGCGGATAGTGAGTCATTACTTTCTCATTATGAGGCGATATACAAGGTTCGCCAGCAACACCCCGTGTTGGCAACGGGGCAGTTAACTTTGCACAGTGCGGTCAACGCGCCCGTCATGACGTTGACCCGCGAAAACGACGAGGGGCAGGCCATTGTGTTGGTGAATCTGAGTAATAGCGAACAAACAACGCGTGTTCCTCGTAGTTTGAATGGTCGCTATGTCGAGGCGCTTGATGCGCATGCTGTGACTGCGGTGGAAGACGGAGCAAGCATGCTTAGTGTGACTCTGCCAGCGCACGGGGCGGCTGTCCTTTTACGACAATGACCAACGTTCGCTGTCCTCTTAGGCGACATCTGGTAGATTAATCAAAAATGACATAATAAAAGGCCGTTTCATGAAAGCTTCATTGTTTTTACTACTGGCGGGAGCAGCCGCAGCTTCTTCTTATGCAACGGATGTATCATTGAATTACCCCACTAGCCCCCTGTGGGGTGATACACATTTGCACACCTCCGCGTCAGGTGATGCGGTGATTTTTGGTGGCAGTATCTCGGCAGAAAAAGCGTTTCGGTTCGCGCGTGGTGAAAAGGTGATGGCGCGCTCAGGTCAGCCTGCGCAGTTGCATCGCCCGCTCGATTTTTTAGTGATTGCCGATCATGCAGAGGCCTATGGGATGTTCACGCGTCTTGACCACCCGTTGCTCGCCGAGGATAAAGAGCTGCAGGCCTTGGTGGCCAAAAGCAAAGAATCACCCGACACGGGCATGAAGATTATGGGGCGTTTAATTGCCGATATCGGCAATGGTGTAGGCCCTGCCTCACTTCAAGACCCCGCCAATATTGCCCAAATTAGTGGCGAGGCGTGGTCTGAGTTTACCGCTCTTGCCGACCGTTTTAATCAGCCGGGTGAGTTTACCGCGTTTATTGGATATGAGTGGTCGTCTCACCCCAGCGGCAATAACTTGCACCGGGTCGTGGTATTTAAAGATGGCGCCGACAAGGCTCAGCAAGTGCTGCCTTTTTCTTCGATGCAGAGCCAGGATCCCGCCGATTTATGGCGCTGGATGGGGCGTTACGAGGACGCGACCAAAGGGGCGCTTTTGGCGATACCTCACAACAGTAATATTTCTGGTGGCAAGATGTTCCCTACCGCGGTTGAGAGCGCGGCGATGACGCATGCGCAACTGGAGGAGCGCCGCCGCTGGGAGCCCTTGGTAGAAATAACCCAGATCAAAGGGGACAGTGAAACGCACCCGGTATTATCGCCCAGTGATGAGTTTGCCAGTTTTGGGGTCACAGGTTGGGATCATGGCAATTTGCCGTTGACCAACCATGAAACAGACGCCATGAAACCGGCGGAGTACGTGCGGGAAGCTCTCAAGCAGGGATTATTGATTGAGCAGCAGAGGGGGATTAACCCCTATCAGTTTGGAGTGATCGGTTCGACCGATGCCCATACAGGCTTGTCAGCGGTGGAAGAAGATAACTTCTGGGGCAAACACAGCGGTAATGAGCCGCGTCCAGAGCGTTTGTCACAGATTACGCGGCGCAACCCCCACGATGCCGACATTTATCGAGTGGGTTGGGAATACCAGTCTGGAGGTTACGCGGCCGTGTGGGCAACAGAGAATACACGTGAGGCTATTTTTAACGCCATGCAGCGCCGCGAGGTATATGCCACTACAGGGTCGCGAATAACCCTGCGAGTGTTTGCGGGTGACAAATTACAAGCCGAGTGGTTGGCTGAGCAGGATTGGTTAGCCAAGGCTTACCGGCATGGTGTCCCTATGGGGGGGGAGTTAATCGGCGCTAGCGGTACCCCGCAGTTGTTGATTCGAGCGGATAAAGATCCCATGGGTGCCAATTTGGACCGCCTCCAGGTAGTGAAAGGCTGGGTGGATGAGCAGGGGGTTGCTCAGGAAACAGTGTTTGATGTGGCGTGGAGCGATCGTGAAACACGCAAGATAGGCAATGATGGCCGCTTGACGCCCGTGGGATCTACGGTGAAGCTCGACGTGCCTTCTTACACCAATAGTATCGGGGCAGAACAGTTAGCCACCCTGTGGGTTGACCCTGAGTATCGCCCGGGACAATCGGCATTTTACTACGTGAGGGTGTTGGAGATCCCAACACCCAATTGGGTCGCCTATGATGCGGCGCGTTATGGGGTGGAGATACCAGAGGGGGCGGTGTTGAGTCATCAAGAGCGTGCGTACTCTTCCCCTATTTGGTACCGCCCTTTGTAAATGACCACCTGTGTGCTGCAGTCGCATCGCTCACCGCTGCCCCATGCGTGGTTGGCACGGTGCTTAAAGAGTGTGAGCGACTGGGCGCGTTCGCGTGGTTTTAGTTACCACTTTTTAGGTGACGAGTTGTTTGATGCGCTGCCGGAGGATCTTGTGCAGCGCACCGATCTCTCCCCTGTGATTAAGAGTGATTTGGCTCGGTTGCGCGTCGCTCAGCTTTGGCTGGGTGAGTACGACACGGTCATATGGCTCGATGCCGATGTATGGGTGGTGGCGCCGGATCACTTGGACGTGCCAGTCGGTCAAAGTTGTGTCGGGCGTGAAAATTGGGTGCAGCGCGATAACCAGGGTAAGTGGCGCAATTTTCGCAAGGTGCACAATGCGGCCATGGTATTCCACCGCGGCGACAGCCTTTTAGCCTTTTATGCCGATACCGCAGAGCGCTTGTTACGGGCAAATCAGGCCGCCATGCCGGCGCAATTCATTGGCCCTAAATTATTGTCGTCGCTCCATAACACCGCCCAGTTATCGGTCTGGGAATCGGTGGGTATGATGAGCCCCTGGGTCGGTCTCGATCTTCTCGGCGCTAGCGATGGCCGCGCGCTGAAAATGATGCGAGAGGCGCATCAAACCCCTATTGCCGCCCTCAATCTTTGCAGTTCAAGTTGTCAGCGCGGTGAGTTAAGTGATGACCAGATGTCTGCTATTATCGACGTCTTACAGGTAAAAAAGAGCGTCTAGCATGAAGTATTGGCTAGTTAAGAGTGAGCCAGAGGAGTGCGGTATCGACGACTTCGTTGCTGCCGGGCAAGAGACAATTCGTTGGGATGGGGTAAGGAATTACCAGGCGCGCAATTTCATGCGCGATATGTCGGAGGGTGATCAGGTGTTGTTGTATCACTCTTCATGCCAGCACATTGGTATTGCGGGTGTGATCGAAGTTGCCCGTGCAGGCTACGATGACCCTGCACAATTTGATCCTCATTCTGCGTATTTCGATCCCAAGGCTCGTCCAGATAACCCCCGCTGGACAGCCGTGGATATGCGCTTGGTAGAAAAATGGCCGCGTGTGTTGCCGTTGGCGACGTTGCGTGCCCATGCCGACCAAATGGAAGCATTCGCCTTATTGGCCAAGGGGGCGCGACTTTCAGTCATGCCAGTATCCACCCAGCATTGGCGTGTTATTCAGTCGTTACGCTAAGTCGCGAGCTGGATACCTTCCACGGCGAGTAAGTGCTGCTTGATGTGCGTGCCTCCTGTATATCCCGCTAATTTTCCATCGCTACCAATGACCCGATGACAAGGGATAATGATGGGTAGTGCATTAGCGCCATTGGCATTGGCCACCGCGCGGTGTGCGGTGGGTTTTCCAACGGCGCTGGCTAGTTCAGCGTAGCTTAGGGTGGTGCCATAAGGAATCGCTTGTAATTGCTGCCATACGTGGCATTGAAAGGGGGTGCCATGTAATCGTATTGGCAGTGAGAATGGTGAAGGCTCACCCCTAAAGTAGGCCGCCAATTGGCGACTTGTCTCCGCTAATATGGGGTGTTCTCGGGCATGCCACTGCGCCTTATCCAATCCAATTCGTCGACTTGTCTTACTCCCTTCATGCGGATTGAATCCCCAGCTAAGCATCAAAAGGTGTTGATCATCACAGACCGCGGTGATGGGACCGTTGGGCGTGGGAATGGCGTGATAATAAACGTTCATGACAATGCATAAGCCTCTTCTCTTGGTGACCTAATATTAGACACTGTCGCTATGATTGCCAATCAGCATGGGGTTGGTAGATTTTACTTGCAACCGGTTGCAATTGTTGCTATTTTGCACACACTATAAAGCCCGGTACAACCGATTAGGCCGGAGCACAATAATTAGAGATCACTATGAACAAGGCCGTAGCTAAAGACCCCATCGATCAAGCCGTAAATAGCGTTAAGCGTAAAGCCGGCAGTAATGAATTCAAGCAACGACTAGCCGAGCATTTACCCACGTTGCTGGGATTGTTGCGTGGTGTTTACGGTGAGCGAGCGGATGCCCACTTGCCGGCACTCGTAGACACGCTGGCGGAAGGATTTTTTGAGCGCAGCGAGGGGTTGCGAGCCAAAGACCAGCAACGAATTGCCAACCCACAATGGCACAAGTCTGAAAACATGGTCGGTATGGCCGTCTATGTTGACTTAGTGGCCGGTGATCTCAAGGGCTTAAAGGCCAAATTGCCCTACTACGCCGACTTGGGTATTACCTATCTACACTTAATGCCGCTCTACAAGGCCCCCGAAGGTGACAGTGATGGTGGCTATGCTGTGTCGGATTACCGTGCAGTTAACCCAATCCTGGGTACCATGGATGACTTGCGAGATTTGGCTGAAGCCATGGATCAGCTTGGCATGAGCCTGGTGATGGACTTTGTTTTCAACCACACCTCAGATGAGCACGCGTGGGCGCTGGCGGCAAAAGCGGGCGATGAAAAGTTCAGCGAATACTATTACATGTTCAACGACCGTGTGTTGATTGATCAATACGAGCGCACACTGCGTGAAATTTTCCCGTCGGTCCGCCGCGGTAGCTTTACCCAACTAGACGATGGACGTTGGGTGTGGACCACATTTAACAGTTTCCAATGGGATTTGAATTACTCAAACCCTGAAGTATTTCGCGCTATTGTGGGCGAGATGCTGTATCTCGCTAACGTGGGTTGCGATGTGTTGCGGCTCGATGCCTTGGCCTTTATTTGGAAGGAAATGGGCACGACTTGTGAAAACCAACCCAATGCCCACCGTTTGATTCAAGCGTTTAATAGCTGTCTACGCATTGCGGCCCCCTCGGTGGTGTTTAAGTCAGAAGCGATTGTGCACCCCGATGAAGTCATTCAGTATGTTAGTCCTGAAGAGTGCCACCTGTCCTATAACCCCTTGTTGATGGCCCTGATTTGGGAGAGTCTGGCGACCCGTGAAACACGGCTCATGACCAAGAGTTTGAGTTACCGTTTCCACACGCACTCGCATGCAAGTTGGGTGAATTACGCCCGCTGTCACGACGATATTGGTTGGACCTTTGATGACCGCGATGCGCAGTTTATTGGCATTAATGGCTATGATCACCGCTTGTTCCTCAATAAATTCTTTACGGGCGATTTTGACGGCTCCTTCTCTAAGGGGATGGGTTTTCAATATAACCCTGACAATGGCGACTGCCGGGTCTGTGGTTCACTGGCCTCACTCGCCGGTTTAGAACGTGCGTTAGAAAGTGGTGACTTACACAGCCTATGGTTGGCGGAACAGCGTATTTTGATGATCCACAGCATTATCTTGAGTATTGGTGGCGTCCCTTTGTTCTATCAAGGCGATGAATTGGCCATGCTGAACGATTACAGTTTCCTCAACGACCCTCATAAAGCGCATGACGCGCGTTGGGTGAATCGTCCTCGTGTGGATCAAAAGGCCCTGCAGCTGGCACAGACGCAAGGTACCGTGCAAAACCGAGTATTTAATGGTTTGCGCCACATGATTAGCCTGCGTAAGTCACTGCCCGTTTTTGGTGAATCACGCAGCCAAGTGTATGACACCGGTAATAATCATGTTTTCTGCTACCTCAGAGCGATCTCAGGGGGTGATAAAGTCTTGTGCTTGGTGAATTTCAGCGAGCACGATCAGTGGGTTGACCCTTCTATTCTTGAGAAGCTCTCACCTGCTAAGCATGCCAAAGATCTGATCTCTGGTGTGACGATGGGGACTCAATCGTTTGCACATCTGCAATTGAAGCCCTATCAAGTGTTGTGGATGCACACCACGCCCTAAGTGTTGCTAAGTCTCGGCAATATTGTTTTTCCCTGTTTATGGGGCGCTACGGCGCCCCTTTTTTTGTCTACAGGGATGTCGTTATGTCCCGGAGGGCAGGGAGCCCGAGAGGGACGGTCTAAACGGGTTCTGCGTCATCACCCTGTAGGCGACGTAAACAAAAAAGGGCCACCCTGGCGGGTGACCCTTTTTTGTTTAAGATGGTAGCTAGGGGCGGACTTGAACCGCCGACCCCAGCATTATGAGTGCTGTGCTCTAACCAGCTGAGCTACCTAGCCATCGAGGTCGCGTATTGTCCTAGCAAGACGCGACTGAGTCAACCCCATAGGGATGAAAATGTGGCAAAAAAGTGGGTCTTTTTATTGCCGTTATACATTAAAGCGGAAGTGGACAATGTCACCATCTTTGACGATGTATTCTTTGCCCTCGAGGCGCCATTTGCCCGCTTCTTTGGCGCCTTGCTCACCCTTGTATTGAATGAAGTCGTTGTAGCCAGTCACTTCGGCACGAATGAAGCCTTTTTCAAAATCGGTGTGAATCACGCCGGCTGCTTGTGGGGCGGTGGCGCCTTGCTTGATGGTCCAAGCGCGGACTTCTTTAACCCCAGCGGTAAAGTAGGTGTGTAAGCCTAGAAGGGCATAGCCGGCGCGAATCACGCGGTCTAAGCCGGGCTCATCCCAGCCCAGATCGTTGAGGAATTCCATCTTTTCATCTTCTTCAAGCTCGGCAATCTCAGCCTCGAGTTGGTTGCAAATGACGACCACTTCGGCGCCCTCACTAGCGGCAATCGCTTTGACCGTGTCGAGGTGGGGATTGTTTTCGAACCCATCCTCTGCCACGTTGGCAATGTATAGTGTGGGTTTGACGGTAAGCAGGTGCATATTTTTCACCAAGACTTTTTCTTCGTCGGTGAGAGGGAGTATGCGCACAGCTAGCCCTTCACTCAAGTGGGGCAGTAGCTTGCTTTCAATCAGCGTTTTCGTGGCGACCGCGAGTTTGTCGCCGCTCTTGGCGGTACGTACAACGCGCTGTAGCTGTTTTTCAACACTCTCAAGATCCGCCATGGCCAATTCGAGATTAATCACGTCGATGTCGGCTTGGGGGTCTATAGCATTGGCAACGTGAATGATGTTGTCATCTTCAAAGCAACGTACTACGTGTGCAATGGCATCGGTTTCACGAATGTTCGCCAAGAACTGGTTGCCAAGGCCTTCACCTTTAGAGGCGCCAGCGACTAAACCAGCAATATCCACGAATTCCATGGTGGTGGCAATGACGCGCTCTGGTTTGACAATGTCAGCAATCGCATCGAGGCGACGATCCGGAATTGGCACAACGCCAGCATTGGGCTCGATGGTGCAAAAGGGAAAGTTTTCGGCGCCGATTCCCGCTTTGGTGAGCGCATTGAAAAGGGTTGATTTACCGACGTTGGGCAGGCCAACAATACCGCAATTAAATCCCATGGGGGCTCCTTTAAGCCTTCAGCTTACTGTGAAGTTCTTGCATCGCACCGGCCAGATCGCCCGCCAGAAGGGCAGGTAAAATCTTGATCGATTCGTCGATGCTATGATCGATACCAATGGCGTCATCACCACTGGCCTTTTTTAGTACATAACCGCTCACTTGCTTGGCATTGCCGGGGTGGCCGATACCGATGCGTAAGCGTTGGAAATCCTTGTTGTTGCCTAGCGCGCTAATAATGTCGCGCAGGCCATTGTGTCCACCATGGCCGCCACCTTGCTTTAGGCGGGCAATGCCGGGGGGGAGGTCTAATTCGTCGTGTACCACCAAGATCGCGTCGGGCTCTATACGATAAAAATTGGCCAGTGCCGCCACGGATTGGCCGCTACGATTCATAAAGGTGGTGGGAACTAATAGGCGCACATCGCGACTGCCGATAAAAATACGGCCGCTGTCGCCAAAGAATTTACCGTCGTTGCTCAGGCTTGTGTTGTATTGAGACGCTAGGCGTTCCACCAAGTCTTGGCCGGCGTTGTGACGGGTATTGGCGTACTGGCTGCCCGGATTGCCGAGGCCGACGATGAGTTTTATGGGTGTGCTCATGGCTAGATGTAAAACAAAACTGCCGAGCGAGGGCTCGGCAGTTTATGCATCACAAGACAGCAGAGATTACTCTTCTGCTTCGCCTTCTTCAGCAGCCACGCCGCCTTTAGGAGGAATGACGCTCGCCACGGGCAAGTCGTGCTCAGGGCCGTG
The DNA here is from genome assembly GCA_035458985.1 of Pseudomonadales bacterium. Taxonomy (GTDB): domain Bacteria; phylum Pseudomonadota; class Gammaproteobacteria; order Pseudomonadales; family JAHEIH01; genus JAHEIH01. The sequence goes on along the minus strand of DATHYR010000176.1, from coordinate 84,147 downwards.
TGACAAAGCAACGCTCTCAACACCTTTCGGCATTTTGATATCAGAAATGTGCAAGCTGTGGCCGGCTTCGAGGGTCTTCAGATCAACTTCCAAGAACTCAGGCAGGTCTTTCGGCAAGCAAGAAATTTCTAATTCGTTCATGGCGTGGGTTACGCGACCGCCTTGGGTCTTAACGCCAACGCAAGTGTCTTCATTAATGAAGTGCAAAGGAACGTTAACAGTGATTTTAGTGCCCTTAACCACACGCAAAAAGTCAGCGTGAACAACGCTGTTCTTAGCAGGGTGACGTTGCAAGTCCTTGATGATGACGTCTTGCTTCTTGCCATCAACACTCAGCTCGATAATGTGGGCGAAAAACGCTTCGTTCTCGAGTGACTTGATTAAGTCTTTGTGGTTTAAGGTGATCATTTGTGGGGCTTCTTTCTTGCCACCATAAACGATACCGGGTACTAGGCCAGCGTGACGCAGGCGGCGGCTCGCACCTTTCCCCATGTCTTCGCGGGCATTCGCGATTAAAGTGAAATCAGACATTGTCCGAACTCCTATAGTGTCTCTATCGGCTTGCGACCAGCGTCAAGAGGGTTATGCAGGTTGTCCTGCGTTTAAAAGTGCCGTGTTCCTAGTGGCGGAACATAGCACTCAGTGATTCTTCGTTGCTGACACGGCGCACCGCTTCCGCCAGCATAGGGGCAATATTCAATACGCGAACTTTGCCACATTCTTTCATCTGCTTGCTCAATGGAATGGTGTTGGTCACCACCAATTCATCCAGCTCAGAGTTGTTCAGGTTGTCCAACGCGGCGCCAGAGAGCACTGGATGGGTACAGTATGCGACCACCTTAGAAGCGCCAAATTCTTTTAATGCTTCAGCCGCTTTGCACAATGTGCCTGCTGTATCCACCATGTCATCCACCATGATGCAGGTTTTGCCGCTTACATCACCGATCAAGTGCATCACTTTGGCGACATTGGCCTTCGGACGGCGCTTATCGATGATAGCGAGATCGCAGTCATTCAGTTGCTTCGCGATGGCGCGAGCGCGAACGACGCCGCCAATATCGGGCGAAACAACGATGGGATTTTCGTACTCTTGTTTCTCGATATCATCCAGAAGCACGGGTGATCCGAAGAGGTTATCGACAGGAACATCGAAGAACCCTTGAATTTGCTCGGCGTGTAGGTCAACCGTTAAGACACGATCGATACCCACCACCGCCATCATATCTGCCACTACTTTGGCACTGATTGGAACGCGCGCTGAACGAACGCGACGGTCTTGACGCGCATACCCAAAGTAAGGGACAACCGCGGTGACGCGTGCAGCAGAAGAGCGGCGTACCGCATCAGCCATCACAATCAGTTCCATAAGGTTGTCATTTGTGGGCGCACAGGTGGGTTGAATGATGAAGACGTCTTTACCGCGAACGTTTTCGTTTAATTCAACCATGATCTCACCGTCGCTAAATTGTGCAACAGTGGCATCACCCAGTGGAATGCTCAGTTCTTTAACAACAGCTCTGGCGAGTTCTAAATTTGCGTTACCCGCAAAGACCATGAGTTTAGACACGAGTCAGTACCTTTAATTGGTGGCTAAACAGGGCTTTTGCCCCATAAAAGTAACCCGGACTGACTAATCAGCCCGGGTTTCATATGGCTGGGGCGGCTGGATTCGAACCAACGCATGGCGGGATCAAAACCCGCTGCCTTACCGCTTGGCGACGCCCCAATTAGGTCGGCGATTATACACAGGCTGGTGAGAAATTCACACCTTTTGCAATAAAACCGCGCAAATTTTTTGGTCGATTGGCAAAAATTAATGCTGCTTCATCTCGGTTATCACAGGGGGCAAATATACACGCGCCTGTGCCGGTTAACATGGCTCCATTTTTCGCTGCTTCGGCAAGCCAAACAAGGGCTGCATCGATATCAGGATAGAGCCGGCGGACGATGTTTTCACAATCGTTTTGGCCGCCCGACCTTAGAAAGGCCGCTACTGTAATGGCACTTGTGTTACGTGTCAATTCCCTATGGCCAAAAATTTTCGCCGTCGATACTTCGACGTCGGGCTTGAGAACCACATACCATTTCTCGGGCAGTGACAGTGGGCTGAGTTGTTCGCCAATGCCTTCGGCCCATGCGCTGCGCCCCCTCACAAAGACAGGCACATCGGCACCAAGTTGGAGGCCTAGTTCAGCCAGTTGGTCTTCTCTGAGATGGCAGTGCCAGAGTTTGTTGAGGGCTAGCAATGTCGTGGCGGCATTCGAACTACCACCGCCGAGTCCCCCGCCCATGGGTAATACTTTATCGACGTTGATCGAGACGCCTGGGGGTACGTTGGACCATGGTTTGATTAGCTGAGCGGCCTTGAAAATAATGTTGCTTTCCGTAGGTACCCCGGGAAAATCGCCAGTCAAGGTGAGGGCGTCGTCGTTGCGCAGGGTAAAGTGCATGGTATCGCCGTAGTCGAGGATCTGAAACACCGTTTGCAAATTGTGGTAGCCATCGTCGCGTCGCCCAGTGATATGAAGCATCAGGTTGAGTTTGGCGGGGGCCAGTAAGGTAAGGGGGGTGCTCATGAGTTCCATTGGGCAATGAGTAATGTCAGTTTATAGGGAGGGCGGGCAATCACGACTTTATGAGGTCTTCCCTCGGGGTCGAGTTTGCTTTGCTCGATGACCCAGCCGGCTTGTTCAAAGCGACGACGTTGCGCGGATTCTTCAAGGACGTGGATGTCACCGGGCGCATTGTCGCCTCTGACCCAAGCGCGTAATTCTTTGATGGGTACCTGCCAATGAAGGTGTTGGGTTAACAAGGATTCAATGTCGATGTCGCTGGCCTGAATTTCACCGTCACGCCACAGGCTGGCTCCGGTGCTATCCGCAATAAGTCGCACTGCGCCCTGACCAAACGGTCCACTGAGTTGAACGCTGTCGCGCCGTGCGGCAGACTGCCAAAGAATATTGGCACTTTCACGCTGATCAGGGCCTTGAAATACGGCGCGACCGCTTAGCTGCCACAGCCAAGTGTTGTCATGGCTGGCGGGGAGGGAGGAACAGCCGCTTAAAAAGAGCACTAACAGGCAAGCAAGGGAGCGGATCATGGTTTATTCGAGAGTCTCGCGTGGAATGTGAAGCCGTTGCACCGTGTCCTGCAGTAGGGGGCTGTCGGGGAAGCGCTGTAGTGCATCCCTGATGACATCGCTGGCCTCGATGCGTCGGTTTAGGTGCCACAACACTTCGACTAAATGCGAGGCGATCTCGGGGTCGGCCAGTAGTTGATGGGCGCGGGTCAAGTACTTGGCGGCCTTGGCAGAGTCACCTTGTTTAAATAAAACCCACCCCATGCTGTCGATAATCGCGGCATCGTTGGGGCGCAATTCGATGGCGCGAGCGATTAATGATTCCGCCCGTTGGAGTTGACTACCACGCTCTGCGAGTAAATAACCTAAGGCATTTAATGAGGCGGCGTGCTCAGGGGCTTCTTCAATATTGGCTTCAAGCGTCGCTTGAGCGGCATCAATGTCCCCGGTCCTTTGCTGCATTAAAGCGAGCGTATAGCGCAATTCAGTGCGATCCTTAAGCTGTGCTATGGCGCGCGAAAGAAGGTGTGCGGATTCATTTGGCATGCCGATATCACTCAAGCGCTGCGAGGCGAGTAGGGCGATACTAGCGGAGCGATTGTCTTCGGGTAGCCACCGTGCTTGCAGCGTGTCGATGGCGCTTAGCAGTTTTCCTTGGTCGGACTTGAGATCCATGTAAAGGGCTAATCCAGGCAGAAAATAGTGACTTTGGCGACTAATATCGAGGCTAAATCCCTCCGCAAGGTCTGGTGCGCTTTGACGATAGATCTGCGCTAAATAGTAGTTGGACTCGTCGGTAAAGCGGCCCATGTCGAGCAAGGTATTGAATTGCGCGGTGGCTTCATCGGTACGCCCGAGTTCCTTTAGGCTCAGCGCAAGCGATAGTCGCAGATTGGCGTCGTTAGGTGCTTGCTCCACCAAAATAGCAAATTGTTCGCTGGCGGCAGCCAGGTCGCGAGTGGTCAGCATGCGCGCAAGGTGCAGGCGCATATTGGTGGTTTCTGGGTATAAATCGAGCGCCATTAACAAGGTGTCAATGGCCTCTTGGTGACGCTCCAAAATTTGTAAAGCACGCGCCTTTATATGTAAAGCCGCATAATTGTCAGGGGTTATCGCCAGTGCTTCGTTGCTAAACTGCAAGGCCATTTCAGAACGCCCGGCAGCATCGGATAAAATAGCCTCGCTCAAAATAAGCTGAAGGTTGGTGGCGTGGGTTTGGCGTAATCGCTTGATACCGCTGTGTAGGTATTCGCCGTGTTCAGGATATTGGCTGACCACCGAGACAATGGCGGTAAAATTGGTGTCTGCCCCCATGTTAAGGAGTGTTTCCATGAGGTCGAACGCTTCACTGAGTCTGCCTTGGCGTGTATAGGTAACCGCTCTTAAATAAAGGGGCTCGGCAGCTTCAGGGTCGAATTGGCGCCATAATTGGGCCGCGTTGTCGAGCGTGATGTCATCTTTAAAAAAATGGGCAATCCGCGCTGTTCTGGCCGCCAAGGCCTCGTCGGGTTGCCTTGCCATGGCCGCCAACATGTGATGGCTAGCCTCGTCTCCAAGCATTCGGCGGGCGGCGATTTCACCGCTGAGTACGTTGAGCAGTGTGTCGCGTTCAAGGCGCGCCGTCGGTTGATGTTCCGACTTGGGTGCCGCGGGAGTGGTCGCGGTAGCGACGGCGTCACTCAACGCAGGCCTGTGAGGCGCTGAACTACAGGCGACCAAAACCCCACATAAAAAACCTGTGTAAGCAAGGTGCTTGAGGGGTTGAGTCAGCGCAGTGATATTCGTCATGAATAAAGTTTGCCCAAAGGTCGGCATCCCCGCAAGTGACAATCGGGTAATTGCCATAAATGACGTGTCGGAAGGGAAGTATTTTGCTAGAATTTCGCCATTTTAACAGCGGAGATTTACATGGCCTTGGTAGCCTTGGGGATTAACCACAAGTCTGCCTCTATCGATATCCGGGAAAAGGTCGCCTTTGTCCCAGAGCAGATGGAGGCCGCCTTGAAGGACGGTTGCCGTCAGCTGGGTGTTGAAGAGATGGTCATTTTGTCGACCTGTAACCGCACCGAAGTATTTTTTGATGCTGATTCCGAGCAGCCGCCCGCGATTCATCAGTGGCTCGCCAACTTTCATGGCGTCGATGCGCAAGCGTTGGCACAATGCACCTATGTGTACCAGCAGGAGGCCGCGGTCCACCATGTGATGAAGGTCGCTAGCGGTCTGGATTCAATGGTGCTGGGCGAGCCACAGATTCTCGGTCAGATGAAGTCGGCTGTGGCGGTGGCGCGCGAGGCCGGCACTGTCAAAGGACAGTTGCACCGGTTGTTTGACCATGTGTTTGCCGTGGCTAAGCAAGTGCGCACGGATACCGCGATTGGCGAAAATCCCGTGTCTGTTGCCTATGCCTCGGTGGATCTTTCTAAGCAAATTTTTGCTGATTTGAGTAAGACCTCGGCGCTGCTAATTGGGGCGGGTGAAACGATCGAGCTGGTGGCGCGCCACCTTCGCGAGAATGGCGTCTCCAACCTTGTGATTGCCAATCGGACACTAGGGCGTGCACGCGATTTGGCTGACCGTTTTGGTGCTGAAGCGGTCATGTTGTCCGATATTCCGGAGCGTCTCGAGGCCGCCGATATTGTGATTTCATCGACGGCAAGTCAGCTACCCATTTTGGGTAAAGGTGCCGTCGAGCGAGCCTTGAAACAGCGGCGCCATCGGCCCATTTTTATGGTGGATATCGCGGTACCTCGCGACATCGAGCAGGAGGTGGGTGACCTCGATGATGTTTACTTGTACACCGTGGATGATCTGCGCTCGATTGTTGATAGCAACATCAAGAATCGTCAGCAAGAAGCCAACAAAGCTGACGATATCATCCACCTTGGCGTAGAGCGTTATTTTAATGCGCTGCGCTCGTTAGATGCGGTCGATACTATTCGCGCCTTTCGGCTTAAAGCCGAGGCCACGCGTGATGTAGAGCTCGACCGTGCGCTTAAACAATTGCAGGCCGGTGTCGAGCCGGAGCATGTGTTAGCGCAATTGGCGCGGGGCTTAACCAATAAGCTGATCCACGCCCCAACAACGCAATTGAAGCGTGCCGGAGAGTCCGGCCGCTTGGATTTATTGGCCTTGAGCCGTCAACTGTTTGAATTGGATGCCGGGGAAGACTCGGAATAACACATGAAAGCATCGATATTGCATAAATTAGAATCCTTATCTGAGCGCTATGAAGAATTGTCTGCGCTGTTGAGTGATCCAGAAACCATTAGTAATCAAGATAAGTTTCGCGCTTTTTCCAAGGAATATGCTGAGCTTGAGCCTGTGGCGCAGTGCTTTAATAAGTACAGCACTGTGCTGGAAGATATTGAAGAAGCCAAGTTATTGTGCGACGAAGATGATCCAGACATGCGAGCAATGGGGCAAGACGAGCTCAAGTTAGCGCAGGCTAAAAAAGAAGCCTTGGAAGATGAGCTGCAGGTGTTGATGCTGCCGAAAGATCCCGACGATGATAACAATGCCTTCTTGGAAATTCGTGCGGGTACGGGTGGCGATGAGGCGGCGATTTTCTCTGGCGATTTGTTTCGTATGTACTCTCGTTATGCGGAAAGTCAGGGCTGGCGTGTTGAGGTTGTCAGTGAGCGTGAAGGTGAGCATGGCGGCTACAAAGAGATTATTTCGCGCATCATCGGTAGCAATGTCTACGGTCGGTTAAAATTTGAATCGGGTGCGCATCGTGTGCAACGTGTCCCTGAGACGGAATCGCAAGGGCGTGTTCACACCTCAGCGTGTACTGTGGCGGTCATGCCTGAGCCGGAAGAGGCCGATGAAATCGAAATTAACAAAGCGGACTTGCGTGTTGATACTTTCCGTGCCTCTGGCGCAGGGGGTCAGCACGTTAACAAAACCGACTCGGCGATTCGTATTACCCATATTCCCTCGGGATTGGTCGTGGAGTGTCAGGATGAGCGCTCACAGCACAAAAACCGTGCGAAAGCGATGGCGTTATTAAAGGCTCGCTTGGATCGTGCCGCACGGGAAAAAATTGCCAGCGAACAGGCGAGTACACGTCGCGACTTGGTGGGCAGTGGCGATCGTTCCGATAAGATCCGCACCTATAACTACCCCCAAAGCCGTATTACTGACCACCGTATCAATCTGACCTTGTATAAACTGAACGAGGTCATGTCTGGGGATCTTGATTCAGTGATTGGACCGTTGATTCAAGAGCACCAAGCAGACTTACTGGCAGCGATGTCTGAGGGCTAGTGGCCACTATTAGTCAGGTCATTTCGGCGGCGGCGGCTCGGATCAAGAGCGATTCTGCTCGGTTGGATGCGGAGTTACTGTTATCTCGCGTGCTGGGCGTTGAGCGAAGCTATTTTTTCACGTGGCCCGATCGTGCGCTTAGCCAGAGTCAATGGCAGGATTTTGAGCAATTGCTGGCACGGCGTATCGACGGCGAGCCTGTCGCTCACATTCTCGGTCAGCGCGGCTTTTGGACCTTACAGTTGGCGGTTGATGCCTCTACCTTGATTCCCCGGCCGGATACGGAAGTATTGGTAGAGACGGCCCTTAATTTATTGCCTGATGAGCCGCTCGATGTTGTCGATGTTGGCACGGGGAGTGGCGCAATAGCGCTAGCTTTGAAAAGCGAACGTCCCTCGTGGCGCATGTTGGCTGGCGATGCCAGTTTGGCAGCGTGTCGGTTGGCAAAGCGAAATGCCGCTTCCAATGCCTTAGATGTGCCTCTCTTTTGTGGGGATTGGTTACACGCCCTGGCGGATGCCAGTATGGACGTAGTACTGAGTAACCCTCCTTATATTGAAGCGACTGACCCGCATTTAAATGAGGGGGATGTGCGCTTCGAACCTCGTTCAGCGCTTGTGGCTGGTGCCCGTGGCCTAGCGGATCTTGTCAATATTGCCGAGCAATCTATTCGCGTGCTCCGCAGCGGCGGTTGGTTGATGATGGAGCATGGCTTCGACCAGCGCCAAGCGGTGACCTCCCAGTTGAGACGATTGGGCTACCACCGTGTTGAGAGCTTTAAAGATTTTGGGGGGCATTGGCGAATAACGGTGGGGGTGAAAAATTGATGAACGATGATCAACTATTGCGCTACTCACGGCAGATTATGTTGCCCGGTATTGATGTTGATGGTCAGCTTGCACTGGCTTCGGCGCACGTAACGTTAGTCGGGGCGGGGGGATTAGGAAATCTCGTTGGGCTTTATCTGGCAGCGGCCGGTGTCGGTCATATCACCATTATTGATGATGACTCGATTGAATTGAGTAATCTAGCCCGTCAAATCGCCTATGTAGACGACGATATCGGGGCTTTGAAAGCTTCCGTCTTAGCGCGAGAGATGCAGCGTCGTAACCCCTATGTTGACCTTGCTGTGGTAACTGATCGTTTGTCGCCCGATAATGCGCTTAGCCTGCTGTCTGGGGCTGATGTGGTGCTCGACTGTAGCGATAACTACGCCGCGCGCTTTGCGATTAACGATGCCTGTTTGGCGTTACGCATACCGGTGGTCTTTGCCGCGGCGTCGGCGTGGCAGGGGCAGCTATTTGTGACCAATCCCAATCAGCCGATTCATCCATGTTATGAATGTTTTAACCCGTCGCGGGAAGAGCTAGAGGCCAGTTGCGCGGTCAATGGGGTGCTAGGCCCTTTGGTGGGTGTGGTGGCAAGTCAGCAAGCGGTGGAAGCCACACGCGTGTTACTGGCGATGCCGGTGCAACCCGTGTTGCAGTTATATGATGCGCGTGACAGTCAATGGCATCGCATCGCCATGGCGCCACGAGCGACATGTCCTTGTCGAAGTAAGTAATCGCTATCGACCGGGTGACAGAGGTGGTAGACTAACCACCGAATTAGAGACGGAATATATGTTAAAGAGATTATTTGGAAAATCATCGGCGTCTAACGTCGCCGCGCCTGTTAAGGCCAATGTCGAGGCAGAAAAGCCCAAAAATGCCCCAGCCACACCGCAGACTAAGTCAACAACCTCACCCGCGTCTGCTTCCCCCAAACCCCGTGCTAAACGTCAACCCAAAGCGCAGAAACCTTGGTCTATTGATGAATACGTGGTCCCGGTCCAAGAGGGTAAAAAGCGCTTTCATGATTTGAACCTGCCCTTATCGCTGATGCGCGGCATCGCGGAATTAGGCTACGAGTATTGTTCACCGATTCAGGCGCAAGTTCTGCCTTATACTTTGGATGGTTACGATGCCATTGGTAAAGCCCAAACGGGCACCGGTAAGACAGCGGCGTTTTTGATTACAGTGATTACTGACCTGCTCAACAAGCCAGTAGAAGGTTCGCGCTACATTGGTGAGCCACGCGCGTTGGTGATTGCACCCACGCGTGAATTGGTCCAGCAAATTGCCGACGATGCTAAAAATCTATGCAAGTACACCGATCTTCACGTGGTGAATTTGATTGGTGGTGTGGACTATGAACGCCAGTTGCGACAGTTGGAAGATAGAGCCGTCGACATTGTCGTGGCTACCCCGGGTCGCTTAATGGATTTCAAAGAACGAGGTCATGTCTATCTTGATCAAGTGGAAATCATGGTGATCGACGAGGCTGATCGTATGTTGGACATGGGATTCATTCCCCAGGTCAAGCGCATCATTAGCCATACCCCGAAAAAAACACAACGCCAGACGTTGTTGTTTAGTGCGACGTTTACCCCAGATATTTTAAATTTATCGGAGCGCTGGACGCACGAACCTGTGCGGGTAGAAATCGAGCCCGAGAGTGTCGCCGCAGATACCGTCGAGCAGATCGTTTATATTGTCAGCGCCGATGAAAAATTCGCCTTGCTGAAGAAATGTATTAGCGAAGAAAAGGCGGAATCGGTAATTATTTTTGCTAACCGACGTGATACCACGCGCAAGTTGCACGAGCGGCTATTAAAGGCTGGCTTCAAAGCCGGTATTTTGTCGGGTGACATTCCTCAGAATAAACGCAGCCGTACCTTGGAAGATTTTAAGGCTGGCAAGCTAAAAGTATTGGTGGCGACTGATGTGGCGGGGCGTGGTATTCACATCGACGGTATCAGTCATGTGATTAATTACACCCTGCCTGAAGACCCCGAGGACTACGTTCACCGTATTGGCCGAACTGGTCGTGCTGGGGCGCAGGGTGTGTCGATCAGTTTTGCTTGCGAAGACGACGCCTTCATGTTGCCTAGCATTGAAGAGTTGTTGGGCCGCAAACTTAACGCGGTACTACCTCCTGAGGATTTGCTGGGCTAGTATCGTCGAGGTTATTCTCAGACCACATCAGGCTTCCGCCTATGACCGCCGCTGGCATAACCAATAGGTTGGCCAGCGGGATCACACTGACCGCCGCAACAGTTGCCCCAAAACCTAAGTAAGCCCATCGGTATTTTTTAAGTCCCCGTTTCATAACCGCAAAGCTTTGTTGGTGGTTATCGGCACAAAAATCCACGTATTGCACAGCCATCGACCATGCCCCGAAAATGAACCACAGCGCCGGTGTGATCAAATTGATCACAGGTACGAAGGTGAGAATCAATAGGCCGATGATGATCGGCAAAAAATACATCCATTTCAGCACCTCACGGCCAAGGGCGCGCGGCACTAACAATAGCCAATCCACTAGGCGAGACGGTGACGGTACCTGCTTGTTGAGGACTATGTTTTCGGTTTTTTCTGACAGCAGGCCGTTAAACGGGGAGGCGATCAAATTCGCCAGGATGGTAAAAGAATAGGCCATGATGACCAGTAGCATCAGGATAAACATGGGCCATAGAAGCCAGGTCAGGAAATCCAGCCAGTCGGGTAGATAATCGAGTAGCGCATTGTTCCATTCACTGAGTTTGCCATAGGCAAAATACATCGCCCAGCCGTATATAACCATATTAATGGCGACAGGAATGACAACGAAGGGTCGCAGCGGTCTTAAGCGTAGGCCTTGAAGGCCGCGTTTGAAATAATGAAGGCCAGTCATTGGCGTATTTTTCATGGCGTAATTTATCCTTGCACGTGCATCGTTTTGGCGACCCGGGTATCATCGCACTATGCCACCGCAATTGGCAAACAGGTAGGAATATGGCGGACGAATTAGACTTATTCATGAGTGAAATGGAGGGTGTTACCCCCCTCAAAAAGACCGATAAAGCCGATGTCGGAAAAGTACTTGAAAGCGATGTGGCGGCTTTGGAACGGCGACGTTTAGCGACGGCTGAGAAACAGCATGACCGCAATTTCTTGAGCGAAGATTATGTCGAGATGCTGGACGCCTTTTATATCCTAGATTTCAAGCGTGATGGGGTGCAAAACGGGGTGTACCGCAAGTTGAAGCTGGGCAAATATCCGATTGAGCAGCGTATTGATTTGCATCGAATGACGGTCAAACGCGCCCGTCAAGTGGTCTTTGAATTTGTGGAGCAGTGCGTTGAAAACGATGTGCGCAATATCCTCATTGTGCACGGAAAGGGGCTTAATCAACGACTCAATGAGCGCGTAGCACCCTCGCCAGACGACAAAGCGATCTTGAAGAGCTACCTGAATAAGTGGTTGCAAGAGTTACCACAGGTCATGGCCTTTCACAGTGCGCAACAGCCCCACGGTGGGGCCGGTGCGGTGTATGTATTACTGCGTAAGAGCGAGCGAAAGAAAGAAGAAAATCGTCGCCGGTTTATCGCGGGTCGCGATAAATATGGCCCTGATATCAAGCTTTAGCCCGCTGCTCTGCCCACTGTCGGTAACGTTTCGCGCGTCGTAATAAAATCAATTGCTGCACAAGAAATGCCCACCAGGGCGCGACATGGGGTCGGCTTGCTAGTCCTTTGCCCAGTCGGCGTAACTGAAATTTGACAATGGCCATATTCGCGAGTGCAGTGAGCGTTTTGTTTTGCCATTGAAACGTGGGAAAGCGCGGCGCTACGTTGTCGTTGTTTAGCCAGCGCTTGGGTAGGTCGGGTGTAATGGCCAATGCACTGGCTATCCCAACCATTGCTATGCCGCTCTCTACCACATGTTGTGCGACTTCTCGGCGGCGTATACCGCCGGTGACCATCAAAGGCATCGTGGCCTTGGATGCGATTGTCTCTGCAAAACTGAGAAAGTAGGCTTCTCTCGCAAGGGTGCTTCCATCGCGCACATCGCCCTGCATGGCGGGCGCTTCGTAGCTTCCCCCGGAGAGTTCCACCAAATCGACACGCTCGTTGTTGAGTAGTTCAATCACCTGGCAGGCGTCTTCTTGAGTAAAGCCGCCGCGCTGAAAGTCAGCAGAGTTGAGTTTGACGGCGATGGCAAACGATGGGCTTACCTTGGCATTGATGGCGCGCACAACGCTAATTAATAGGCGAGCCCTATTCTCAAGGCTGCCACCCCATGCGTCTTCACGGCGGTTGCTCAAGGGAGATAAAAATTGGCTGATCAAGTAGCCATGGGCGGCATGTATCTCAACCCCATCAAAGCCAGCCTGCTCAGCCAATGACGCCGTGGTGGCAAAGCGATGAATCATGTCATGAATGTCGGCCTCGCTCATGGCACGTTGTGGTGCGAAATTCTTACTGAGGTTGCCAAGATTCAACGGAACGACAGAAGGGGCAAGTGCCATTTGGCCGAGATTGGCGGGCATTTGTCGACCTGGGTGATTGATTTGCATCCAAACCTTGGCACCCTGACATTTCGCTTGTTGTGCCCAGTATTTGAATTTATCCAGCTCACTGTCGTCTTCGAGGACCACGCCGCCAGGACTTGTCATGCCACGATAGTCCACCATCACATTGCCAGTAATGATGAGGCCAATACCGCCTTCCCCCCAGGCGCGATATAGCCTAAACAAAGCGTCCGATGGGGCATTGTTAGGATCGGCCATGTTTTCTTCCATGGCGGCTTTGGCGAGGCGATTGGTGAGAACGCAGCCACAGTTAAGAGACAATGGTTGGAATAGCGACATAGTGTGTCTTCCTGGTAGTTATTCGAAGAGCAGGTCGCACGGTATGGTCAATGCGTATGAGGGCAACTTGCTCAAAAACACGGGAACAGTGTTCTACCATTCCCGTGGACTTCTCACAAGGTCTTGTCTGATTACTTGAGTAGGGCGTTGAGTTTTTGGGCCAAAATTTGATTGACCATGCCGGGGTTGGCTTGGCCTTTGGTCGCCTGCATGATGGGTCCCATAAAGGCGCCCATCATTTTTTTGCGTTTACTCTCTTCGGCAGCCACATAATTGGCCACTTCTTGAGGTTTGCTGGCCAGTACCTGCTCAACAATTTGCGCGAGTGCCGCCGTATCAGACACTTGCTTCATGCCGTGTTTTTCAATGATGTCATCGGCGTTACCACCTTCACTCCACAACAACTCGAACACCTGTTTTGCTTGTTTATTGGAGATGGTGTCGTCGGCAATGCGCGCCACGAGTCCCGCTAATTGCGCCGGTGACACTGGGCAGGCCTGGATAGTGATGTCGTGAGTATTCAAGCTGGCCGCAATATCTCCCATGATCCAGTTGGCGCACAATTTAGCTTGACCCTTAGTGGCGGCGGCTTCGAAATAGGCCGATAAGTGGCGATCGGCGGCTAAAATGCCTGCATCATAGTCGGATAGTTGGTAATCGTTGACAAAGCGCGCGGCGCGTTGATCGGGAAGTTCTGGAATATTTTGGCGAACGCGCGCTACAAAGCTCTCGTCTAGGATAACAGGCAGAAGATCTGGGCAGGGAAAGTAGCGGTAGTCGTTAGCCTCTTCTTTGCTGCGCATGGCGCGGGCTTTTTTGGTGTCGCCATTGTAGAGGCGCGTCTCCTGGATAATCTTGCCGCCATCCTCAAGTACATCAATTTGCCGCTCCACTTCGAGCTTGATCGCTTCTTCCATGAAACGAAACGAATTGAGGTTTTTAGTTTCGGTGCGAGTGCCTAAAGGTTCGCCGGGGCGGCGAACAGAGATGTTGACGTCAAAGCGCATCGACCCTTGAGCCATCTCGCCGTCACAAATGCCGAGTGACGTGACGATGGCGTGCAATTGCTTGGCGAAAGCTACCGCTTCTTCAGCGCTGCTCATATCAGGCTCGGACACGATTTCGATCAAGGGGGTGCCCGCGCGGTTTAAGTCGATCCCCGACATGCCGTGGAAGTCCTCGTGCAGTGATTTGCCCGCGTCTTCTTCTAGGTGTGCGTGGTGGATGCGAATGCGCTTGGACGTGCCATTACTCAAGTTAATATCGACATACCCAGGGCCGACAATTGGCTGTTCTAACTGGGTGGTTTGGTAGCCTTTGGGTAGGTCAGGATAGAAGTAATTCTTGCGCTCAAAGTGCGAGGTTGTTCCTATCTCGGCATGGACGGCAAGCCCGAACATCACCGCGTACTCGAAGGCCTTGGCGTTGGGTACAGGCAAGGTGCCAGGCAGCGCAAGGTCAACCGCGCTCGCCTGGGTGTTGGGTTCGGCACCAAAGGCGGTACTGCTACCCGAGAAAATTTTCGATTGAGTGGCCAGTTGCACGTGGACTTCCAGGCCGATAACAGTTTCCCAGCTCATGCGTCGCTCCTTATTCCAAGCCCGCGGGGGTGCGGGAATGCCAGTCGGTGGCCAGTTGGTATTGGTGGGCTAATTGCAACACGCCGGCTTCGTCAAAGTGACGGCCAATCAGTTGCAGGCCGACGGGTAAGCCATGGCTGCTACCACAGGGAATGGACATGGCCGGTAATCCGGCAAGGCTAACGGGAATGGTGTAAATATCTTCCAAGTACATCGCCACAGGATCAGAGGTTTTTTCGCCAAGTTTGAAGGCGGGTTGCGGGCAAGTGGGGCCCGCAATAAAGTCGACGGTTGAAAATGCGTGCTGGAAATCTTGGCTAATTAAGCGACGAACTTGCTGCGCTTTGCGAAAGTAAGCATCGTAATAGCCTGCCGACAACGCATAGGTGCCTACCATGATGCGACGCTTAACCTCGTCGCCAAAGCCTTCCGCGCGGCTGCGCATGTAAAGGTCCATCAAGTCGCTTGGGTTGTCGCAGCGGTGGCCGTAACGTACACCGTCGAACCGGGATAGGTTGGCAGAGGCTTCGGCGGGAGCAATGACATAATAGGCAGGCACCGCCAGGTCGGTATGGGGGAGATCGATCTCAATCAATTCGGCACCCATGGCACGGTATTGCTCGAGAGCCCCGTGCACGGCGTCGCCCGTTTGGCTATCTAAGCCAGTGCCGAAATACTGCTTAGGAATACCAATGCGCACGCCTTGTAAAGACTGGTTAAGTTTGGCACTGAAGTCATCGATGGGATGATCGCTATTGGTAGAATCCTTGAGATCGTGGCTTGCCATGTCCTGCAGCATGAGTGCAGCATCTTCAGCATTGCGAGCGATGACGCCGGCCTGGTCAAGACTAGAAGCAAAAGCGATCATGCCCCAGCGTGATACTCTGCCATAGGTAGGTTTAATACCACTCAAGCCGCACAGCGAAGCGGGTTGTCGAATGGAACCACCGGTATCGGTACCACTCGCAATGGGGGCTAATTGCGCCGCCACCGCGGCGGCACTTCCGCCCGATGAGCCACCGGCGACGCGATCGAGATCCCAGGGGTTACGTGGCGTACCATAAAAACTTGTCTCGTTGGATGAGCCCATGGCGAACTCGTCCATATTGGTCTTGCCCAGCATGACAGTCCCTGCGCGATCGAGGTTTTCAACCACGGTGGCATCGTAGGGCGCGATAAAATTATCCAGCATTTTTGAGGCGCAAGTAGTTTTAACGCCTTTAGTGCAGAAAATATCCTTGTGCGCAATCGGTATGCCCGTCAATGGCGCCGCATTGCCACTGGCGAGGCGCGCATCGGCGGCGGCCGCTTGGGCAAGGGCGCGCTCAGGGCAGACCGTGATGAAGGCACGCAGGGTGTCATCTTTGGCAGCAATGCGGTTGAGATAGTGCTGCGTGATTTCGACGCTAGAAAATTGTTTCTCGCGCAGACCTTGCGCAATCTGGGCGACAGTCAGCTGATGCATGTCAGCGTATCTCCTTGTGGCCAGGGGTTATTCGATGACTTTTGGAACCAGGTAAAGACCTTGTTCCGCATTCGGTGCTATGGCTTGAAACGCCTCTCGCTGGTTGGTCTCACTCACTTCGTCGGCACGCAAACGTTGCACCGCATCGAGGGGGTGAGACATCGGGGCGACGCCATGGGTATCAACCGCTTGTAATTGGTCGACCAAATCGAGGATGCGGGTGATGCGTTCGGCGACATCGGCGCTGTCATCTTCCGACACAGACAGGCGTGCCAGTCGAGACAGTTTTTCAATCTCGTGTTTATCAATGGCCATGGGGGCTCCAACGCTGGTTGGCGGACCGGTGCCGCCAGCTAAAAAGAGCAAATTTACCACATATCGAAGGCCCTAAACATAAATCGCCAATCAAACTGCAATTTATTGGTGATTTAATTGTCAAAAACCTGAAATTGGCGAACAAATTTTTTTTAGTTCGTATAGAATCTGTCGCATTAAAACAACGATTTAGCCTGCTTCGGTAGGCCTTGTTCAAGTTTAAGGCAAAATTATGTTTAAACGTCTGCGCGGTATGTTCTCAAACGATCTCGCGATTGATTTGGGAACCGCTAATACGCTGGTCTATGTTCGAGACCAGGGGATTGTTTTGGATGAGCCCTCTGTGGTGGCCATTCGAATTCACAACGGTCAAAAAACCATCGAGGCCGTGGGTACCGAAGCTAAGCGTATGCTGGGTCGCACACCAGGTAATATCACCGCGATTCGCCCCTTAAAAGATGGCGTTATAGCTGACTTCCAAGTCACCGAGAAGATGCTGCAGCACTTTATCGCAAAAGTGCATCAAAACAGTTTTATCCGCCCCAGTCCGCGCGTACTCATTTGCGTGCCTTGTCAATCGACGCAGGTGGAACGTCGTGCCATCCGTGAATCGGCATTGAGCGCGGGTGCTCGTGAAGTTCGCTTGATTGAAGAGCCTATGGCCGCTGCGATTGGTGCGGGTATGGCGGTAGAAGAAGCGGGCGGTTCTATGGTGGTGGATATCGGTGGTGGTACCACTGAGATCGCTATTATTTCCTTGAATGGCGTCGTGTATTCAGAATCTGTGCGTGTGGGAGGTGACCGTTTCGATGAGGCCATCGTCGCTTACGTGCGCCGTCACTACGGCAGTTTGATTGGCGATTCGACGGCTGAGCGTATCAAGCAAGAAGTGGGCTGTGCTCACCCCTCGTGTGAGCTGCGTGAGATTGACGTGCGTGGACGCAATCTGGCCGAAGGTGTACCCAAGGGGTTTGTGTTGCGCAGCGATGAAATCTATTCGGCGCTGCAAGATCCTGTCTCGTCGATTGTTCAAGCGGTGAAGGGTGCCTTGGAAAAATCGCCCCCAGAGCTCGCCTCTGATATCGCCGAAAGTGGTATTGTCTTAACCGGTGGTGGTGCGCTGCTTCGTGGTTTAGACATATTGCTTACTGAAGAAACAGGTTTGCCGGTGATCGTTGCCGATGACCCGCTGACATGTGTGGCACGGGGCGGCGGTAAAGCGCTTGAAATTATGGATGCCCACAATATCGACCTGTTGTCGACAGAGTAAGTGTCGCGGCGAGGCTAACGAATGAAGCCGCTTTTCTTAAAAGGGCCTTCGCTTTTTGCGAGGGCCCTTGTGTTTGGGTTAATCGCTCTTTTTCTTATTATTGCTGACTACCGTATGGGGTGGACGGCGCCTGTGCGTGCCGCCATGTCCAGTGTCGTTTCTCCGCTATATCACATTATTGATGCACCCGCTGCGATCTCAGAATGGTGGCGGGTGACGGTGGTGTCGCGAGGTGACCTGCAGCGTAGTAATGAATCACTGCGCAATGAAGTGCTGGTCTTGCGGACCATGGCGCAGCGCTTGGCTGTACTTGAAGCCGAAAACGCGCAGTTGCGCGAACTCTTAAATTCGTCGGCCCAAGTTAAAGGTCGATTGCAGGTGGCAGAGCTGATCGCCATCTCGCCCGATCCAGACTATCACACGGTGGTGATTAACCGCGGTGGTGACGATGGTGTGTATTTGGGCCAGGCGGTGCTCGATGCCAGTGGCTTGATGGGGCAGATTGTCGAAGTTCAGGCCAGTTTTAGCCGTGCGATTCTTATTTCTGATGCCAGCCATGCGATCCCTGTGGAGGTCAATCGCAATGGTGTCCGTTCAGTGCTTCGCGGACTGGGTAGGTTGGATACACTCGAGTTACTCCACGTGCCAGCCACGACAGATATCCAAGTGGGCGATATCTTAGTGAGCTCCGGTTTGGGGCAACGCTTCCCCCGAGGTTACCCCGTGGCGACGGTGACGTCAGTGACCACAGACCCCGGTAAGCCGTTCGCTTCTATTACCGCGATGCCGACCGCAGCACTCAATCGTAGTCGCTATGTGTTGCTGCTGTTCGCGACCCAGTCTGTTCTGCAGGCGGAGGCTGCTAATGGCGGTAATTAAGGGCGAAAACTCGTCCATCGTTATCAGTTTTGTCTTGGCTTATGGCCTAACATTGATCCCCTATAACTGGGAATGGGCCATCTGGATGCCCCAATGGGTGTTTATTACCTCCATGTTTTGGGCCATCTACTTTCCTCTCAAACACGGTGTAGGTTGGGCCTGGTTTGCCGGTTTATGGCTGGATGTTGTCGTGGGCTATCCGCTCGGTGTGAATGCCTTTGCCATGGCGATCAGCGTGGCCCTGGCCATTTTTATTGGGCCGCGTTTTCGTATTTACAGTGTGTGGTTGCAAACCTGGATGGTGTTTGTGTTGGCCGCCGCGTGCTCGCTGCTGACCTTTTGGGCAAAAAATATTTACTCGATGCCCCATAGTGGTTTGGAAAGTCTGTGGACCGCTTTAACAAGTGCACTCGTCTGGCCATTGATCTACGCCTATCTGCGGGTCGTGGCAAGGATATTTCATCTCATATGAAGACCTTGGTACTGGCCTCCGCCTCGCCTAGACGCGCCGAACTTCTCCGTCAAATTGGGGTGGCGTTTGACGTGTGCGCAGCAGATATTGATGAAACGCCCGCCGTTGATGAGCCCGCCTATGACTACGTCATGAGAATGGCCCAACAAAAAGCCGAGGCGATCGCCCCCCATTTTCCATCTGCAGTGATTCTCGCGTCCGATACTTCGGTTGTGGTAGCCGGTGAGGTGTTGGGCAAACCGAGGCACCACCAGGATGCTCGCGATATGCTGCGCCGCTTGTCGGGGCGTTCGCATCAGGTGATGACCTCGGTATGTGTGTTAGGCAGTGAATGCCAGCGGGCAGTGAATCTGACCGAGGTTTGGTTTCGCCCCCTAAGCGATACTGAGATTGAGGCCTATTGGCACACAGGTGAGCCCATCGACAAAGCCGGTGCGTATGCCATACAAGGGCTCGGTGCTAAATTCGTCGAGCGCATTCATGGGAGTTACAGTGGTGTGATGGGGTTACCCTTATTTGAGGTGGCACAGATGCTCACCCGCGCTGGGGTGATGGAGGGCGCGTGAAAGAGGAGATTCTTCTTAATGTTACCCCCTCTGAGACCCGGGTCGCGGTGGTCGAAAACGGTGTGCTCCAAGAAATGCATGTGGAGCGCAGTTCCAATCGTGGCATTGTCGGTAATATTTACCGCGGCAAAGTGATTCGCGTGCTGCCTGGCATGCAAGCGGCTTTTGTCGATATAGGGTTAGAAAAAGCGGCTTTTTTACACGCACAGGATATTGTCGGTAGTGACGGAGAAACGCCTCCCGAGGATGTCAATATCCGCAGCTTGGTGCACGAAGGACAGGTACTTTCAGTACAAGTTCTGAAAGACAGTTTAGGCAGCAAAGGGGCACGTATTACGACCCAATTATCGCTGTCTTCCCGCTATATTGTGTTCAGTGCATGTAATGATCACATTGGCGTATCACTGCGCATTGAGGATGAAGGCGAGCGGGAGCGGCTGCGCTACGCGGTGGATGAAGCGCGGGTGGCTTTGCGAGCAGCGTTACCTGATGCACCCAAAAATCTGGGTTTTATCGTGCGTACGGCGTCGGAAGGTGTCGATGCTGCGACACTTAAAGCCGACATGGAATTTGCAGTGAGGCTATGGATAAGCGTCGAAGAGCGCCGCCAGCAAGTACCTGTGCCCGGTAAAATGTATAGCGATCTGCCACTGTATATGCGCACTGTCAGGGATTTGTGGCGCCCAAATCTCGAGCGAATTCGCATTGACTCGCGAGAAACTTTCCAAAAGTTAACGGAGTTTGTTGCCCGCATAGTGCCGCAAATGCTTGATAAGCTCGAGTATTACCCCGGTGAGCGGCCAATCTTTGAGCTCTACAACGTCGAAGAGGAAATTCAGCGTGCGTTAGAGAAGCGCGTCGACCTGAAGTCGGGTGGATATCTAATTATCGACCAGACAGAAGCGATGACGACCATCGACGTGAATACCGGCGCCTTTGTTGGCCATCGCAACCTGCGCGAGACCATTTTCAAGACCAATTTAGAGGCGGCTACGGCGTTAGCCAGGCAGATTCGCTTACGCAATTTGGGTGGCATTATCATTATCGATTTTATCGATATGCGTGACCCAGAGCATCAACGTCAGGTCTTACGCAACCTTGAAAAAGCCCTCGAAAAAGATCTTGCCAAGGTTGTGGTGAGTGGATTCTCAGAGTTGGGGCTTGTGCAAATGACGCGCAAGCGAACCCGTGAGAGTTTAGAGCATACCCTCTGCGAACCTTGTCATGTTTGCCATGGCAGTGGCAGCGTCAAAACCGCTCAAACGGTGTGTTACGAAATTTTTCGCGATATTCTTCGCGAGGAGCGCGCGTATGCCAGTGCTAACTACTTAGTGTTGGCATCGCAAAGTGTTATCGATCGGCTGTTGGACGAGGAGTCAGCCCACGTGGCCGATCTTGAAGAGTTCATCGGCAAAACCATTCGCTTCCAAGTTGAACCGCTTTACGGGCAAGAGCAGTTCGACATCGTGTTGATGTAGGAGGCGAATGTGCTCATTTGGTCGCGCAATATTATCTGGTATGTACTGAGTCGATTCAGCGTTGGTTTGATCTTGCTCATCGCTGTATATGCGAGCTTAGGCCAATATTACGCGCCCTTAGCCGGTGCTTACAAAACCCCGATCCTAGCGTTTCTCAATCGCTACAGCCCGGTAGAAGTCCAGGCGGAGCAGTTGTCTGTGTCGTGGCATCGCTTGTCGCCAATCCTAGAATTATCGAAAGTACGTATTCGGCGTGACACTGACACCCTCGATTTCATCGACGTTGAACAGTTGACGGCCAGTGTTAATGTATTGGCCAGTGCGCGCGACCGCGGGGTGCGGCTTGACCACTTAGTGGTCAGTGGTTTGCAGCTGGATTTGGTCGAAAATCGTCGAGCATTGCCGAGTGAGCAAGGCGATGTCCCGTGGCAAGAACTATGGCTTCAATTTCTCAGTACCCTAGAATACGCCGACATGATCACCGTCGAGCGAAGTCATCTAGTGACGATGCTTGGGGACATCGATCTGTTTTTCGAGCTTGGTCGGCATGATAAATTTCGTCGCCTGAATGGTGAATTGGTGCTCAACAATGCGCCATTGAGCTTTGTAGTAGAAACCAATGGTAGTTTGGTAGATGCTCGTTCGCTGCGGGCCAAGGCTTACATCACCGCCGCAGATGTGAATTTCGACCGCCTTGGGTTAGACAATGTCCTTGAGGATAACCCCATCCCCGCCGATCTATCCGCGTCCACCGAAATGTGGTTGGACTGGCATCCAACCCGTGGCCTCAATGCTCAGGGTTCGTTTTCGGTGCCAAGACTGGATTTGTCGAAACTCCTTGCCAATATTGGGGACGTTAACAATGCGCAAAGCGATTTTTTATTCAGTTATCAATCACCTCAGCAATGGGATTTGTCGCTCAGCAACACGGCGTTTGATTTTCATAAGCGCTTTACGCAAGAAGCATTGCGGGTTGTTATGGCGAGAGAAAATGAGCAGCCGCTGTTAAAAATCAGTGCCCCCAGTATTAATTTGGAATTAATACACAGTGTCTTGATGGAAGTACCCGCACTGCAAGAGAGCGCGTTTATCCAGGTGCTGGAGGGTTTAAAACCCAGTGGCAACGTCAAGGCATTACATGTCGCTATGCCTATGGACGATTATGCGGCTACCCGATTTAGTGGTCGCCTTGAGCAGGTCAGTGTCAGTTCTTACCAAAATTTACCTGCCGGTAAGAACATATCCGGCGTGGTGCGAGGCACAGCAGCCAGTGGCAGCCTAAATATAAGTAGCCAGCAATTTCAGCTGAGTTTGCCCAATACCTATCTTAATGCCTTGAGTTATGACCATATGCAGGGCGACTTTAGATGGCGTAGTGACAGCGAGGGATGGTCTCTTCGCAGCAATCGATTTGTGGTCAATGGCTCGGATGGCAATATTAGTGGCTTTCTTGGTTTAAATTTTCCGCGCAGCGATCATCCATATCGCCATGCCAGTATGGATTTGCTGGTGGGATTACAAGACGGTCAGGTCAGCAGTGTGGAGAAATATTTGCCCTTCACGTTGACTGAAGGGTTGAGAGAATGGCTAGTGACGTCGTTACAAGAGGGCCGTGTAGAGAGCGCTGCGGTGCTTTATCGAGGGTCAATTGTCCCTAAGAGTGATGCTGTTGAGCGCACCTTGCAGATGAACTTTGTGACACGTGATGCCACGCTGCAATATTCACCAGATTGGCCGCGTATCACCGGCATGTCGGCGGTGGTGAATGTCGACGATGCCGAGGTAGATGTGGCGTTAGTAGAGGCGCAATCAAAAGGGATTACGTTACAGGATGTTGTTGCCTATGCCCGTCCGGAACAGGGCTTTGCCAGTTGGTTGGCGATCGATGGCGATTTGCAGGCAGATACCAGTGCGCTGGTAGCATTGCTGTTAGATTCCCCTTTGAAAAAAAACCTCGCGCCTATTTTATCGACATGGCAGGCGAGTGGTAGAAGTCTTGGAAAAATTCAATTAGGTCTCCCTCTGAGCGGTGAGAAGCCTATGATTGAGGCTTATACCATCGATCTGGACGTTACTTTGGAGAACAATCAATTTCATCAACCGAGTGCGCGTTTGCAGTTTGATGACATTAATGGTGCCTTACATTATCGCCACGACCGTGGTCTGACCAGTCGACTATTGCGTGGCCGCTTCCTTGGCCAAGAGGTCAGCACGAGGGTAAGTAGTCAGAAAATAGACGGCGTTTGGATACCCCAGCTCGCCCTCGATGGCACCATCGATATTGCTGCCTTGGGGCAATGGCTTAACACACCGGTGTTTGATTTTGCCAAGGGGACGGCAGCGATAAAAGCCGCGTTAATCAATGATAATAAAGGCTCGCGTCTACAATTTAGTTCGATGTTGCAGGGGATACAAAATGACATGCCTGCGCCTTTTAATAAATTGGCTCAAGAGGTTTGGCCATTAAAGGGGGGGCTGACCCTGAACAGTGGCCAGCAATCACTGACCCTCGATATCGCAGATCGCTTAGATATCAACGCACAGCTTAAGGACTTTTCTGTGACGGGGATGCAGATTGGATGGCAGGCCAGTGCCGAGCCGCTTCCCGTTTTGCCTGGCGTTTATGTAACAGGCAGTGTCGATCGTTTGGTTTTGGCAGAGTGGATGCCCTATGTCGATCATTTTGCCAAGCGCGAGACAGATAAGGAACAGCCACTGCGCATGGGTATTCGTCAGCTTCATATCCATGAAATCGATATATTCGGTTACCCAATGCAAGACATCGATGCCTTTGGTGACAGCGTCTTGGACTTTTGGCATTTCTTTGTTGACGA
This sequence comes from Pseudomonadales bacterium, assembly GCA_035458985.1. Taxonomy (GTDB): domain Bacteria; phylum Pseudomonadota; class Gammaproteobacteria; order Pseudomonadales; family JAHEIH01; genus JAHEIH01. Next base: position 60,270 of record DATHYR010000176.1, on the reverse strand, counting down.
TGACGCCGCTCGCGGCACAGCCGCCTTTTACAGTGATGGTCGACCGCCGCGACTCGCGTTGGAATATCTTGATCTTGACGCATTCCTCCCTGAGGCAGACAGTGTTAACCAAGCGAACAGTGATCAGTTTTGGGATGCGCTGGATTTTACGCGTATCCCTTCGCTGGATGCTTCTATCGGCGAATTACGCCGAGGTGACAAGGTGTTGGGTAATTGGGCATTTGATTTACGCAGCCGCGACAACCTGCTAGCGGTTGAAAATGTGTTGGCGAAGCATGGCGATTTGATCATTGAAGGAAACGACGCCAGTGTAGGCGCCAATTTCTATTGGCAGCGTGGCGAGCAGTCTTTGACGCGACTCGATGGTGTCTTCAAATTGGGTAACATTGCCGAGTACATGGAAACCTTTGGCGTTCCTGCAACAATGACAAGTGAGCGTGCTAGTTTTGATATTCAAGCACAGTGGCAGGGACGGCCAACAGATGTTGCGATACAGGATGTCACCGGAGAGGTGGCGCTTGATATCGCTAATGGTATGTTTCTCAATGTGCCCGATTCGGCGACCAGTGCCTTAAATATTACCAACTTATTCAATTTTGGCGCGTTGGTACAACGCTTGAAGTTAGATTTTTCAGATCTCACCAATGGCGGGGTGAGATACGACAACGTGGTTGGTCAAATGCGCTTTGCTGAAGGCACTATGGATATTTTGGATAGTATTGAGATTGAAGGACCTTCGAGTGAATTCTCTATGAGTGGCGGTGCGAATTTAGTCAGCCGAGAGGTTGATTTATCGCTCGTGGCAATATTGCCGATTACTGGCAATATTTCACTGATTACGGCGGCCACAGCCAACCTGCCGGCCGCTGTTGGGGTGTATGTTGTCAGTAAGCTGTTTAAAAAGCAGTTCGATAAGTTATCGAGTGTGGTGTATCACATCACCGGCCCATGGGAAGAGCCCGTGATCGAGTTCAATAAACTGTTTGATGTTGGTGCCTTACCCAGTCAACAACCCCAGCGTTAGTCGTCAAGACTGGCTTCGTAAACTTCGCGTAGGTACTTGAAAAGCTTGCGCGCACTGGCGGGTGGTTTGTTTTCACTCGCTTCTTTTTGGGCATTACGGATTAACTGTCGTAAATGCTGGCGGTCGATATCGGGATAGCTCTCTGCAAACTCGCCCATGGCACTCTCACCCTCGGTAATGAGTCGATCCCGCCAACTTTCCAATTTCTGGAAGGCTCGCGCTAGGGATTTCTGTCCCTCTTCAAATTGTTGGACAACCGCCCCAATGGCCTCGCCGTCCTCGCTGCGCATCAGTTTACCAATGTATTGCATCTGGCGGCGCTTGCCCTCATGGTGGTTAATTCGCTTAGCCGTGTCTATGGCTTCAGCCAGCTTTTCGCTCATGGGTACCATGGCTAATTGCTTACTCGATAATTCGAGTAACTTTTCACCGAGCTTTTGTAGTGCCGTCATTTGGCGCTTTACTTCGGATTTACTAATGATCTCGGGTTCGTCGTCGTAGTACATATTGGGTCACGTGTTAGCGAAGATAGTAGAGTGTGGCTAAGCCTAGGAAGGACAAGAAGCCAACGGCGTCGGTTACAGTGGTCAATGCCACGCTACCCGCCAAAGCGGGGTCGATCTTAAGTGACTTAAGAATGATCGGCAGTGTCACACCCGCAAAAGCGGCGGCCAGCAAGTTGATCACTAAAGCTGCCGCAATGATAGCACCAATCCACGGATCATCGAACCATAACCAGCAAACAGTGGCGGCGATGACCGACATTAATAACCCATTGATCAACGACAATATGAGTTCTCGATTTAATAGCCAACCGGTATTACTGCGACCAATTTGCCCCAGTGCGATACCTCGAATGACGACGGTAAGGGTTTGGCTGCCGGCGACACCGCCCATCGAGGCCACGACGGGCATCAACACCGCTAGGGCAACCAAGTGTTCTAACGTTTCGTCGAAGAGGTTGATCACGGCCGCGGCAATAAACGCGGTGGCGAGGTTGATCGTCAGCCAAATAGCGCGCCGAGGGGTAGCTTTGAGCACAGGCGCGAAGGTGTCTTCTTCTTCATCAAGACCGGCCATGCTCATTAACGAGTGATCGGAGTCTTCACGGATAACGTCAATGACGTCATCGATAGTAATCCGTCCCAGCAGGCGATTGTCTTCACTGACGACTGGGGCCGAGATCCAATCGTTGCGCTCAAAAAGCATGGCGACTTCGGTGTCTGACATGTTCACCGGGATAGGATTCACATCGCTGGTCATGATCTCGCGGACCGTCATGTTTGGATCACTGACCAATAGTTTGGCCAGCGGTAATAGGCCGAGATACTTGTCTTGCCGATTCACGACAATGAGGTTATCCGTCATGTCGGGGAGAAAATCATGGCGTCGCAGATAGCGTAACACGACGTCGAGGGTGTGACTGGGCCGGACCGTGATGGTATCCGTATTCATCAAGCCGCCGGCGGTGTCCTCGTCATAGGTCAGTACTTGCTCGACACGCTGGCGATCTTGAATGTCCATCGACTGAAGGACTTCTTGTGTCACGCGATCGGGCAAATGCTGCAGAATGTCAACGATGTCATCGGTGTCGAACCCTTCAGTAAGGGCGACAACCTCTTCAGCGTTCATACCGCTCAATAATTGGGCTTGTACTTCGCTACTCAGCCACTGCAAAACATCGCCATCGCTATCTTTGTCGACGAGGGTCCACAATATTTGGCGGGTGCGAGGGGGTGAAGACTCTAATAAATGGGCAAGGTCAGCAGAATTGAGCGATTTGATTAGCCTGCGAACTTGCAGGAAGGTACCACTCTGAAGCGCGTCATTGAGGGTGTCTAAATGCTTTTGTGTTTGCAATTGCTCGTTACCGTTAGACATACCTTGCGCTCTTGGTGGTCCGGGATGGAGAAATATTATACCGTGGAGGTGGGGATTATTCTCCCTCGTCGAAATAATTATTGATCAATGCGATCAGTGCCTCGGCGGCACGCTCTTCGTCGCTGCCGTCAAACTCAAGGCGAAGTTCTGTGCCTTTGCTAGCGGCGAGCATCATGACCGACATAATACTCTTGCCATCAGCGCTGCGTTCACCCTTGTAGACTTTGACGCTGGCGCTAAACGCTGAGCACGTCTGAACAAACTTCGAGGCGGCGCGAGCATGTAGGCCTAGTTTGTTGATGATGGTGACTTGGCGCTCAATCATGGGCGGTAATTTTCCTTGTGTCTCAGGCTATTAAGGTTCGGTAGTTCCCTGTGTCGGATAAGTACTTTACCATCAATGTTGGTGTAATAGTTGGCCAATGCCTCTGTGATAAACACCGATCGGTGTTTACCGCCAGTACAACCAATAGCAATGGTCATATAACTGCGGTTCTCGGCTTTGAACTTAGGAATCCACCGATCAAAGAAGCGGCACAAATCATCTCGCATAGCGATGACGTCGGGCTGTTGTGATAAAAAGTCGATAATGGGTTGCTCTGTGCCGTTGAAGTGGCGGATCGACTCTACCCAGTGAGGATTGGGTAAACAGCGAACATCGAAAATAAAATCCGCATCAATAGGCGGTCCGTGCTTGAAGCCAAACGATTCAAATAGCAGTGAAAATTCGGATTGTTGCTTGAACGACAGTCGTTGTCGCAGCAGTTCACGTAACTCGTGAATACTCAGCAGCGAGGTGTCAATCACCAGTGTGGCAGCCGCACTCAATCCCTCTAGCAAGTGTGTTTCATATTCGAGAGCTTCCTGTAATGCCATCTCCCCGGAGGTGAGAGGGTGGCGCCGGCGTGTTTCACTAAACCGCTTAAGCAAAATGGGAGTGGCTGCATCAAAATAGAGTGTTTCGCACACTACGTCGGGAGGGAGTTCTCGTAAGATGTCGGGTACGTCGCATAGCTGATTAATCGCGTTGCGTGAATCAATGCACACAGCGATGCGATTGTGTTCGTTGACCGGTTCATCGATGGCTTGCTGTACTAAAACCGGCAGCAAATTGACTGGTAAGTTATCGATGCAGTAGTAACCAATATCCGCCAGTAGATTTAATGCACTACTTTTACCGGAGCCTGAGCGGCCACTAATAATATATAAATGCATCTAAGCCTCCGCGAACGTCACCGCGGCGTTGTATAACTGCTCGTTATTCGAGGCACCACGCAGGGCGTCACAAAAGGTGTCTTGGTTAAACAGTTCGGCGAGTGTGGCAAGCGTTTCTAAGTGTTCGCTGAACGATTCTTCAGGGACGAGCAGAACAAAAATAAGGTCGACAGGTTGCTCATCGATCGCTTCAAAATCGATGGCTTTGTCGAGGGTAATGAGTGCGCCGACTACCTGCGTAAGATTGGGTATGCGGCAGTGGGGAATGGCAATGCCATTCCCTATTCCTGTACTTCCAAGGCGCTCTCGTTGAATCAAGCGCATGAACACATCCTCGGCAGAGACTCCGTACGCTTCGTGGGCGACGAAATTGGCAATGGTCTCCAGGCAGCGTTTTTTGCTGACACCTGGGCTGTGGCAGAGGGTGTGGTAGGGTTTCAGGATATTAGTCAGGCGCATGGTAGAGGTTACTTGTGGCCTTTGAGTTTTTCTTTGTGCTTGATGATTTGTCGGTCGAGCTTATCCGTCATCGAGTCAATTGCCGCATACATATCTTCAGATTCGGCGACGGCGTGAATATCACTGCCGACAACGTGGATGGTGGCTTCAGCGCGTTGAACATTTTTCTCTACAGTCAGTATGACATCGCCGCTGGTAATCTGATCGGAATGGCGGTCAATTTTTTCCATTTTGCTAGCCACGTAATTCTTCAGTGCATCGGTGACTTCAACATGGTGTCCACTAATGTTCATTTGCATACGTTTTTCCTCTTTTTAGTAAAGTGACATCAATGTCACGGCTTAATGTCGCGCCTACGTGAGTCGTTTGCGCTCATTAGATGGTGGAATATTGAGTGATTCGCGGTATTTGGCGATCGTACGTCGCGCCACTTCGATTCCTTGTTCTTGAAGCAGTTGTGTAATTTTGCTGTCGCTGAGCGGTTTGCGAGGATTCTCAGCGGCAACGAGTTTCTTAATAATGGCTCGAATAGCGGTGGATGAACACTCTCCGCCGGAGCTTGTCCCAACATGACTTGAAAAGAAATACTTCAACTCAAACACCCCGCGTGGGGTGTGCATGTATTTTTGAGTAGTGACACGTGAAATGGTCGATTCGTGCATGTCCACGGTTTCAGCGATGTCATTGAGTACCATGGGTTTCATGGCCTCTTCGCCATGTTCAAAAAAATCTATCTGGCGTTCGACAATCGCGGTTGCCACTTTCATCAGCGTTTCATTACGGCTTTGAAGGCTTTTCAAGAACCAGCGAGCCTCTTGCAGGCTGTCACGTAAAAAATTGTTGTCGGTGCTGTTATCTGCTCGACGCACCAAATCGGCATAGCCATTATTAATGCGTAGTTTCGGCGCGACATCGGGATTGAGTTCTACGCGCCATTGACGCCCCACCTTGCTGACAAACACATCCGGGATAACGTACTCCGCATGGCTGCTGTCGATAATATCGCCAGGGCGTGGATTGAGTGTTTGAATTAACTCAATGGCCTCTTTCAGTTCTGGCTCTTTTAGCTTTGTTCGGCGTAAAAGCTGCGCGTAATCATGGTTGCCGAGTAAGTTGATGAATTTATCAACCACGAGAATGGCGTCTTTCAGTGATGCAGTCTCAGGAGGCATTTGGCGCAGCTGGATCAGCAAGCACTCACGAAGGTCGTGAGCTGCTACCCCAGGCGGATCAAAATGCTGAAGGCGATGCAGCACAGCCATGACTTCATCCATCTCAATGTCCAGCTGGGGATCCCCTTGCAGGCTATCGTGAATCTCTTCTGCCGACAGGGTTAAAAAGCCGCTATCGTCGATGGCATCGATGATGGTGGTGGCGATCAAGCGGTCGACCTCTGACATGGGGGTCAGATTTAATTGCCACATCAGGTGGTCCTGAAGGGTTTCAGTCACCGTGTTGAAGTTATCGAAATCGTAGTCCTCGCTTGTGGCGGGTGCTGATGACACCGGATTTTGATAGATATCGTCCCATTGGGTATCCACGGCGAGGTCGTCTGGGATCTTATCATCCCAGTTTTCATTGAGTTCTTTGACCGTGACCTCGGTGTTGTTTTTTGGCGCCTCAGGCTCGCCATCGAAATCATCTTCGGCCGTTTCAAGCATCGGGTTTGATTCGAGCGCTTCTTGGATTTCTTGTTGCAGATCTAAGGTAGACAATTGCAGCAATCGAATTGCTTGCTGCAATTGAGGGGTCATTGTTAGTTGTTGGCCAAGCTTTAGCTGAAGCGATTGTTTCATGCGTTGTTGACTTAATGTTGTGCGCGATGGCTTGCGCGTTGACTATAACTTCAGTGTAGTCATCTCATGGCGTACTGGCAACGTTTTTGCTAGTGAAAGATTTGCTACAACTTGAATTGCAGGCCGAGGTAAACCTCGCGCACCAAACCGTTGTTCAAGACCTCGTCAGGGGTACCCTCAGCAATAATGGTTCCGGCGTTAACAATGTAGGCTGTCTCGCAGATATCCAGCGTTTCTCGCACATTGTGATCGGTGATGAGAACACCTATATTTTTGTTTTTTAAATGCGTGATAATCGATTTAATGTCATTGACAGAAATAGGGTCAACGCCGGCAAAAGGCTCATCCAATAAAATAAAAGCAGGATTGGTGGCGAGTGCTCGAGCGATTTCAACACGGCGACGTTCACCGCCGGAGAGTGCCATACCTAAGCTGCTGCGAATGTGCGTAATGTGGAATTCCTCAAGCAACACCTCAAGGGCGTCGTATCGCTGCGTCTTATTGAGGTCTTTGCGCGTCTGCAAAATGGCCAAAATATTATCTTCGACACTCAGTTTGCGGAAAATGGATGCCTCTTGCGGCAGATAGCCAATCCCTTTTTGGGCCCGACCGTGCAGGGGCAGGTGAGTAATGTCATTGTCGTCAATCAGTACAGTGCCTGCATCGGCGCCAACGACGCCGGCGATCATGTAGAATGACGTGGTTTTTCCCGCCCCATTAGGGCCAAGTAAGCCCACGACTTGGCCACTGCGGACGGTGACAGAGACATCTTTAACGACCTGGCGACCGCTGTAGGTTTTGGCAAGCTTGTTGGCGCATAACTGTGCCACTAGGGATTCTCCTGCTGTGTTTGATCGACTTGTTCGTTGATCACCTTGGCTGGAATGACCATTTCTACGCGTGAACCTGTGCCACCGCTTTGCGCATTGATAATTTGGTCTCGCACGTTATAGGTGATTTGTTGGCTGCTAATTTTTGAGCCGCCTTGCGATAATTGCGCATTGTCGAGTAATTGCACAGTGGCAGTATCGACGTTGTACTCAATATTTTGCGCTGAGGCATAAACCCGCTCGCCTTCAATGTTGAGTTGTTGCGACAGTGTCGCGGGTTGGCCTTTGGCGACAATACTGTTCAGCTCGGAGTCCTGTTCCAACATCACGATACTTTCAGCACTAATAATGAGGCTACCTTGGCTGATTTTTACGTCACCGCTGTAGATCGTTTGGCCGCGGCTTTCATCCCGAACTGCGCTATCGGCTTCCACCCTGATAGGCTGGTTAATATCATCAGGCATCGCCGAAACAGCCGTGCTGAAGAGTGCGGATAGGCTCATGGCAAGAACAGTTAGCATGGCGTGTTGAACATTAACGGACATAGTTTGCGGTCACTTTATTATGGAGCTGGTAATAGCCATCCGCCAATTTAAAACGCAGACCATTGGCGGTCATCGAAGCACCACTGGCCTCCACGGTAATCTTGCTGTTGCTGGTGGCGACTTGACGTGCTGTGTTGTAGTGGAGTTCGTCGGTACGAACCTGTGTGTTATTGCTCGGATTGACTAATAACACGTTGGCGAGAAGAGACATTTCACTGGCGTCGGCCGAAATAGTAGCGGTGTCGGCGCTTACTTGCCAAGCCAGAGCGTTATCTTTGTAGAGACTGATTTGAGGTTTTATTACCTGCGTCTGCTTGCTCTCTCTGCCTTGCACGGTTGAGGGCGTGACGATGATTTGACTCACTTGTCCCGCGTCGTTAAGGGACACAATTTCGGTATCGAATAGATAGGTTTCGGCTTGATCAGGATTGTCTTGCTTGGGTGGTTTCACCGTTTGCTTGATATCTTCAAAATACACACTGCTCCCCACGGCGATCGCTATAGCAAGGCCGAGGATAATTTGGGTGACAGGTTTGCGAAGCATGTTGTTCCTTTAGCAACTTGCGATTAGGCAAGGCCAGCTTTTAATAAATCGTGTAAGTGAACAACGCCAGCAATGTCGTCGCCCTTTTCAGAGACCACAAGTGACGTGATAAGTTTCTCTTCCATAATGGCGAGTGCCTCTGCAGCGAGGGCATCAGGCGCGATGGTTTTGCAGTTTTTCGTCATCACGTGCGTCACGGGGGTGTTGCCAAAATCAATTGATTGATCGAGGCTGCGGCGCAAATCGCCATCGGTGTACACGCCACTCAGCTGGCCGGCATTGTTTTGGATACATGTCATGCCGAGCCCTTTACTGCTCATTTCAAGCAGGGCATTTTTCACGGTTGTTGTCTCATTGACGCAGGGAATCGCGTCACCGCTGTGCATAACGTCGCTAACGCGAAGCAGTAATTTGCGTCCTAATGCGCCACCGGGATGGGAGAATGCAAAGTCTTCCGCGGTGAATCCTCGAGCCTCTAAGAGAGCTATAGCCAAGGCATCGCCCATCACGAGTGTCACCGTCGTGCTTGAGGTGGGGGCTAAATCAAGCGGGCAGGCCTCGGTAGCGACGCCGACATTGAGGTGGGCGTCGGATGCTTGTGCCAGTGTAGAGTGAGGGTTGCCAGTCATACTAATCACGGGCACGCGCATGCGCTTAAGCAGAGGGATCAATGTCACAATTTCTGCGGTGGTGCCGGAGTTTGACAGTGCCAGTACCACATCTTTAGGGGTGATCATACCAAGATCGCCATGACTGGCTTCACCAGGATGGACAAACATGGCGGGGGTGCCCGTACTGGCGAGGGTGGCGGCAATTTTATTACCAATATGGCCTGATTTGCCCATGCCTGTGACGACGACACGACCCTCGCACTGCAAGATCAGCTCACAAGCATGATCAAAGGAGGCATCGATTCGCGCATCAAGCGCGGCGACAGCATCGCGTTCCATCGTGATTGTGCGTTTTGCAGAAGCTGAAAAACTAATGTCATGAGCCATAGGTCACTCCGTTACACTTGTGCGTTAAACAGTACCACGAAATAAGCCAGGTAGGGACCGAGCATGAGTAGGCCGGTCCATCGAGCAAGCTTGGCCGGGCGGGGTTGCGTGCTGACGGCAATGATCATCATGGCGATCAGGAGTGCCGTTAAGCCGGACATCGCGAGAAAGTCTCGACTAAAGGCCATGCTTTCAACATTGAGCTCGGCAAATAGGCCTGGTACCGCCATCACGGCTAACAGGTTGAACATATTCGAGCCGAGTACGTTGCCAAGAGCAATGTCGTGGTGGCCTTTCAATGCACTGGCGACCGAGGCGGCCAATTCGGGGAGTGATGTGCCAATGGCAACGACCGTAAGCCCAATAATCAGTTCACTGACGCCGAAGCGTATTGCTGTTTCGGTGGCGCCCCAGACAAGTATGTCAGACATAATAATGAGCAACACCAGCCCGATGCTAAATAGCATCCAAGCCTTGCCGGGAGTGACATGGGTAAGGTGAGTGATTTCTTCAACTTCTTCGGCTTCTGCCATTTCAGGATGTTCGCTGCGTTGGCGAATAAGTAAAAACACGATGAAGGCGAGCAGGGCAAATAGCGCGAGTGTTTCATGCCATGTGATGCTCAGATCAAACAGTACCCAGCCCGCCGCGAGAGTGGCGGCCGCGACGTAAACGACTTCACGTGTAATGAGTCGGCGTGAAATGGGCAAGGGGGCAATCAAGGCAGTGATGCCTAGGACCAAGCCTATGTTTGCTAGGTTTGAGCCGACGGCATTTCCCACTGCTAGGCCACCAGCACCGGCCAGTCCGGCATTAATAGATACAAGAATTTCTGGGGCGGAGGTCCCAAAAGCGACAATGGTGAGACCAATGAGCAACGTCGGCATACCAAACTGCGCCGCGATGGCTGCTGCGCCGTTCACAAAGCGATCTGCGCTCCAAATGAGCCCGACGAAACCGACTAAAATGGCAATGTAGGGTGCAAGAATTTCGAACATAGTGTGAGGCTTGTGTTTAAAAGGCGCTACATTAACCGAGTTACAACATATTTGCACCAACCCCGCTCGGATTTCGTATAGTTATGTAGCATAATGTTGCCATCTAATACGCGGTCTTTAGCAAGGAGCCAGACATGCGAAATATCCTTTTAAGTGCCATGTTGTTTTTATCGTGCACGACACACGTTGTATCGGCTAATGTTAGCCCAGAGCAGGTCATTGCCTCGGCAACCGATGAAGTGATGATCGTGATTACAGAGGCCAAGGGTTATTATGAAAAAGAACCCGATCGTTACTTTAATAATATTGCTGTTGTGTTGGATAAATTTGTCGATTTTGACGATTTTTCTCGCGCGGTGATGGGTGGGTTTGCCAGTGAGAAGCGCCTAAGCTCGTTGACGGATGTGGCTGAAAGAACGCGCGCTGAAGAGCAAATTGAGCGTTTTTCGGCGGTCTTTAAGGCCGGTCTCGTGCAGACGTACGGCAAAGGATTTTTGGCCTTTGGTGGTGAAAAAGTAGAGATTGCGGATAGCCGTCTCAGTCCCGATGGTAACGATGCTCAAGTCTTGCAATTAGTGCATGGTATTGCTGAAAAACCCTATGAGATTCGCTATACCTTGCGTAAAAACGACGCCGGTGAGTGGAAATTACGCAATGTCATTATTGAAGCTATTAACCTCGGTAAAATTTACCGCAATCAATTTATGAGTGCAGCGCGAAAGTATTCTGGTGACATTGATCAGGTCATCGATAACTGGGTGGTGGAAGAGGCCACTATCTAGTTGACGCTAACTGTCCCCATCCTGATCAATTTGCGTTAAAATGGCGGTTTGCGGATAAACCGCCACTACACCACCACAACGTGGGAGACGTAAATGCAAGTTGATCAGGTCGCAGCGCTATTAAGAGATGCGCTTCCCAATAGCGAAATAGAAGTTAATAACGACGGTAATCACTACTTTGTCACCGCCATTAGCGAGGCGTTTGATGGTGTGTCTCGCGTGAAGCGCCAGCAGATGATCTATGCCGTTCTCAATGAACACGTTCTAAGCGGTACTATTCATGCACTGCACATTAAGACGTTCAGTCCTTCTGAGTGGCAGGCGCAGGCATAATTATTCATGGATAAATTAGAAATTACTGGCGGCGCTTGCCTGTCGGGCGAAATTCGTATTTCTGGTTCAAAGAACTCGGCGTTGCCTATTTTGGCGGGTGTGTTGTTGTCTGAAGACAGCATTACCTTGAGTAATCTGCCTCATCTTCACGATGTTTCGACCATGATAGCCTTGCTCAGAACCATGGGCGTTGAGATCACTATGGATGCCTCGACGGGGGTAGAGATTAGTGCGGCTCATGTGAGCAGCACGACCGCCCCCTATGACCTAGTGCGTACCATGCGTGCCTCGATTTTAGTATTAGGTCCTTTGGTGGCTCGTTTTGGCCGTGCTAGGGTTTCGTTTCCAGGTGGTTGCTCTATCGGTAGTCGCCCTGTAGATCTTCACCTCAAAGCATTGCAGGCGATGGGGGCCGAGATTACCGTGACTGACGGCTATATTGATGCCGTGTGTCATGGCCGCCTTAAAGGGGCCCACGTGTTGTTTGAAATGGTGACAGTGGGTGGTACAGAAAATATTTTGATGGCAGCGGCCTTGGCGGAGGGGCGCACTGTGATCGAAAATGCTGCCCGCGAGCCTGAAATTGAAGACCTGGCTAAATTCTTGATTGCTATGGGCGCCAACATCACGGGTATTGGTACCTCTGTACTGACTATTGATGGCGTTGAGCGTTTGCATGGCTGCCAATACCGCGTGATGCCCGATCGTATCGAAACAGGTACCTATCTGGTGGCGGCCGCTGCAACTCGGGGCAGTATTGTGGTTAAAGATACCTCTTCCACCTACTTAGAGGCCGTGTTGTTGAAGCTTGAAGAGGCGGGGGCGGATATCACCGTGGGTGAGGATTGGATCAAGTTAGATATGCATGGCAGGCGTCCTAAGGCAGTCAATATTAAGACCGCGCCTTACCCTGCGTTTCCAACAGATATGCAAGCGCAGTTTACCGCCATGAATGCGGTGTCAGAAGGTGTCAGTCGCGTCACGGAAACCATTTTTGAGAATCGCCTCATGCAAACCCATGAAATGAATCGTATGGGCGCCAATATCAGTATTGAAGGGCACACGGCCATTATCACCGGCACCGAAAAACTTAAGGCTGCCCCGGTGATGGCCAGTGATCTGCGCGCTTCGGCCGCATTGGTTATTGCAGGCTTGGTCGCAGATGGGCATACCGTGATTGATCGGATCTACCATATTGATCGTGGTTATGAGCGGATTGAAGAGAAATTCCAAATGCTGGGCGCCACAGTGCGTCGAGTGTCATAGGTAGGGTCATGACCACGATGATTACCATTGCTTTGACCAAGGGGCGGATCCTCAATGAAACCCTGCCGTTGTTTGCCGATGCAGGCATTACCCCGCTAGAGGACATGGAAAAAAGTCGCAAGCTCATATTTCCTACCAGCCGTGACGATGTGCGTTTTTTGTTATTGCGCGGTGTGGATGTGCCGACCTATGTACGATACGGAGCGGCGGATATGGGGGTGTCTGGCAAGGATATGTTGCTCGAAGAGGGGGGTACAGAGCTCTATGAGCCCCTCGACCTGCAGATAGCCAAGTGCCGATTAATGACCGCAGGCATCCCTCATCAGCCGCTGTCTCATGGGCGTGTGCGTGTCGCCACAAAATTTGTCAATGTTGCCAAGGACTTCTATGCCCGTCAGGGCGTACAAGTAGATGTGATTAAATTGTATGGTGCCATGGAATTGGCACCGATCATGGGGTTGTGTGATCGCATCGTAGATATTGTCGATACCGGTAACACCTTGCGTGCCAATGGCTTGGTGCCCATGGAGCACATTGCTGACGTCAGTTCACGGCTGGTCGTAAACAAGGCGTCGCTAAAAATGAAACATCAAAAAATTGAAGCGTTGATTAGCCAGCTAGCCGCGGCTGTCGATGCCCGTCATTAGCGAGTAGTTTACCCATGTCATTGATGCCTGTTCTGCATTACACCGCGGAAGACTTTAACGCCCGAATGGATCAACTGTTGGCGTGGGAGTCCGTGTCGGACGCGCGCGTTGCTAAAGCGGTAGAGGATATTATTGCCGATGTTGTTGCTAAGGGCGATGAGGCGTTATTAGCCTTCACCGAGCGTTTTGACCAGTTGAGTTTGGCAGATGCGAGCGCCTTGGAGATTCCGGCACAAGATTTAGAGGCCGCCTTGGATTCTCTGCCAGAAGAAACGCTCTATGCCTTGCGAGCCGCGGCTGAGCGTATCGAAGCCTATCACCGCCACCAATTACAGACGTCTTGGCAGTATACAGAAGCTAATGGCAACGTATTGGGGCAGCAGATTACCCCAATGCAGCGTGTAGGTATTTATGTGCCCGGAGGGAAAGCCACGTATCCCTCTTCGGTGTTAATGAACGCTATTCCTGCACGCGTTGCAGGTGTTGAAGAAATTATTATGGTCGTACCCACGCCGCGTGGCGAGGTAAATCCAATGGTGTTGGCGGCGGCACGGATTGCTGGCGTCAATCGGGTATTTCGAATAGGGGGGGCGCAAGCAATCGCTGCCCTGGCTTATGGAACGGCCAGCGTGCCCAAGGTGGATAAAATTGTCGGCCCCGGCAATATCTATGTCGCGACGGCAAAACGTGCGGTGTTTGGCCAGGTAGGTCTGGACATGATCGCGGGTCCTTCTGAGATTTTGGTGGTGTGTGACGGCCAAACGAATCCCGACTGGATTGCGATGGATTTGTTCTCTCAAGCAGAGCACGACGAGGATGCGCAGTCCATTTTGATTACCACCGATGCCGATTTTGCAGACCAGGTCCTACGCAGTATTGCGTCGTTACTCCCTACAATGGAGCGTGCGGATATCATTGAAACGTCGTTGCGCAATCGTGGAGCGATCGTGCTGGTAGATACGATGGAGCAGGCTATTGCCCTCACCAATCGTATTGCTCCGGAACATTTAGAGCTCTCAGTGGCGCAGGCAGAACGTTATCTGCCCTCGATTCGACATGCGGGTGCTATTTTTGTAGGTCGTTATACACCTGAGGCATTGGGTGACTATTGCGCTGGTCCCAACCACGTATTGCCGACATCTGGCACTGCGCGTTTCTCATCACCCTTGGGGGTCTATGACTTCCAAAAGCGTTCTTCGATTATTCATTGTTCAGCCCAAGGGGCTTCTGAGTTGGCCGCTGTGGCGTCGGTATTGGCGCGAGGCGAGTCGCTGACCGCCCACGCAAGATCTGCAGAGATGCGGATCCTCGACGAGGATTAGTGGATGTCATCATTGTGGTCTAAACATGTTCACCAATTGCATCCTTATGTGCCAGGTGAACAGCCCAAAATTGCCAATTTGGTGAAATTAAATACCAATGAAAGCCCTTATGGTCCCTCGCCAAAGGTCTTGCAGGTGTTGCGTGATGAGCTCGAGCAACGGGGTGATCATTTGCGCTTGTACCCCGATCCTGCTTCGCAAGCTTTGGTGCAAAAAATTGCCCAATACCATGGGCTCGCCAATGATCAAGTGTTCGTTGGCAATGGTTCAGATGAAGTGTTGGCGCATGCTTTCAATGCGTTTTTTAAGCAGGATAAGCCGCTGCTCTTTCCTGAGATAAGCTACAGTTTTTATCCGGTGTACTGCGGACTTTATGGGATTGAATTTTGTACGGTTCCGTTGCGTGATGACTTCAGCATTGATGTGGCTGCCTTTCAAAATGCGGGGGGGGTCATTCTTCCTAATCCCAATGCGCCCACTGGCATGTTGTTATCGTTAGAGGTCATTGAGTCGCTGCTGCATGCGAACCCTGATTGTGTCGTTATTGTGGATGAGGCTTATATTGATTTCGGCGGTAAAACGGCCGCGTCACTTATCTCACGTTTCACCAATTTGTTGGTAGTACAAACCTTGTCTAAATCTCGAGCGCTCGCTGGGATGAGGATTGGCTTTGCGATGGGGCATGCCGATCTTATTGAGGCTTTGGTACGCGTTAAAGATAGTTTTAATTCTTATCCGGTGGATCGATTGGCGGAGTTGGCCGCGATTGCCTCGTTTGACGATGAAGATCACTTTCAGGCGTCGTGCCACGCGGTGATGCGCGATCGAGAGTTACTGGTGGAGGCGTTAAGGTCGCGCGGCTTCACTGTATTGCCCTCGGCGGCTAACTTTGTGTTTGCGTCGCATGGCACACAGACCGCGGCAAAAATTGCACAAGCGTTGCGCGAACAGGGCGTGATTGTGCGTCACTTCAACAAACCGCGTATCGATAATTACCTCCGTATTACCATTGGCACGCCTGAGCAAAATGCGGCGTTGTTGACGGCGCTCGACGCGTTCGGTCTTTAGTTGTCGCTATTTGGACGTGTGCCTACTACGATCTCCGTGTGGTAGGCGATACCTTCTCTCATGTATTCAATATCTACCCCTTGCCCAGGGGTAGAGAGAGCGATGCGGTTCATGGCTGCTCGTGCGTCATTGATCAAGCGCCCGTTGATGTGGGTAATGATGTCGCCCTCTTTGAGGCCGGCTTTAAAGGCCGGGCCCCCTTCGTTGAGTCCAGTAATGAGCAGTCCCTGATTCAGACCCAGTGCCTTGAGGTCGTTGGGTCTCATCTGCTCCACTTCCACTCCCATCCAGCCTCGGACAACGCGACCATTCATGATGATCGATTGCATGATATGGGTGGCGGTATCTGCAGGAATGGCTAAACCAATGCCATCGCTACTGTCGCTGTTAGGATTGAAGAGGGCAGAATTGATGCCAAGAAGGTTGCCGTTAGTATCGGTCAAGGCGCCCCCTGAATTGCCGCGGTTAATGGTGGCATCTGTTTGAATGTAGTTTTCGTACTTAGTGAGCTTTAGGTTGTAGCGCCCGGTGGCGCTAATAATGCCTTGGCTAACGCTGTGTCCAAAGCCATAAGGATTGCCGATAGCTAGCACCACATCGCCCACTCTTGCCATGTTCGGGTCGCCGACCGTAATGGGGATGAGATTCCCAAGCTCAATTTTTAAGACCGCGAGGTCAGTGTCCGGATCAACCCCCACCACGCGTGCCAGCGCCTCACGACCATCAAAGAGCATCACTAAAATTTGGTCTGCATCATGGATAACGTGATAGTTGGTAAGGATGTAGCCCGCGGCGTCCATTATGATTCCCGAGCCCAAGCTCAGCTCGGTGCGTTCGCTAGGGCGCACCCGCTGGGGAAGTTTGTCACGTACCTTTGTCGCGGTATAAATATTAACGACCGACGGTGTGGCCTTGCTGACCGCATTGGCGAAGGAGATATGCTCTGTCCGAAAGCTTTGTGCGGGGTTGGCAGGCAGGCCGACAAGATGCGGGTATTGTTGAATCAACACAACGGAGAGGAGCGTGCCGCAGATAACCGGCCAAAAAAAGCGTTTAAATTGGAGCATATTGGCGTGTGACGTCTTCTTTAAATGTTGTTAGTCTTGGCACTATATCATAGACAAAACAAAGGAATAGCAGCGAATGTCAGTTCTTGTGAGTGATTTGGTGGCGTATTGTGATGAGCAGCTTAACAGTGCGGCCATTAGTGATTATTGCCCTAATGGACTTCAGGTTGATGCCACACAGTACGCCTCAGTGATCGTAAGCGCTGTTACCGCCAGTGAGCGCGCTATTGATCGCGCCATTGAGCTCGAAGCCGATGTGCTTTTGGTACACCATGGGTATTTCTGGAAGGGGGAGTCGCCTGCATTGACGGGGATGAAGGGGCGTCGTATCGCTAAATTATTCCGTCATAATTTGAGTCTTTTGGCATATCACTTGCCGCTCGACCTGCATCCAGTGGTCGGTAATAATGCCCAGTTAGCGAGGTTATTGGGCTGGGAGGGATATGCGGCTAGCGACGATGGACTTATTTGGATGACGCAATTTGATGATCCTGTGTCAGCCGAGAATATAGTGTCATTGTTAGGGGAAAAATTGCAGCGACAACCTCTGCATATTGAGGCGCAAAAACCGCTGTTGAGCCGTGTAGCTTGGTGTACAGGCGCTGCCCAATCAATGCTGCTTGAGGCGAGTCGTCTGGGTGCGCAGATGTTCATTTCTGGGGAAATTTCTGAGCCAACCGTGCACACAGCTCGAGAGATGGATGTTCATTATGTGGCGGCTGGTCATCATGCGACCGAGCGCTATGGGGTAAAGGCGTTGGGTGAACATCTGAGTGAGCGTTTTGGGCTCACTCATTATTTTGTGGATATGGATAACCCGGTTTAAAATTTGGGCGGTGCGATCGGTGTTTCGCCATATTCGCTCAGGTCATCATCGTCGTCATCGCTTTGGGGCTTAACCTTTTCTAGACCAAAGTCTTCCCGCAACATGCCTTTTTCATCAGGTGACTTCTTTGGTGAGTAGTCAAGAGGTTGGCGAATGTGTGCCAATTCTTCTTCGGTGAGTTCGTCTTCGCTTCGACCGCCGATGAGCGAAAGGTAGGCGCTTGGGTTCATTTGTGCAAGCTGATGTGCGCCTTGCGCGAGGTGTTGGTGAACGCCGCGGTAGCTCTCGTTAAGCTCTCTTACCAATTCGGCTGTCTTTTGAAAGTGTTCGTTGACTTGTTTTTGATAGCCGCGTAATTCTTCTTGGCTCTCGGCCAAACTCTTCTCAAGGTCCTTATTCTTTTTATTTGCTGTGTTTTTGCTGTTACCAAATACTAAACCAGCAACGCCGCCGAGTATTAAGCTGGCGATGGCAGCTAATATGAGCTCATTTAATTCGTACACAGGGGCTCCCAATATCCGTTTTGTAGTGGCAATAAGTATAGCGCGATGATGGCGTTATCACACTATATACTTTTGGCGACAATGCGTTTGGTGTGAAACCTTGGCGCTGTTAAAATCCCCGTCTCATTGTTTTTTGGATGCCGTATTTATGACGCCTGAGCAGCATTATCGTGCCGACCTAAAAAGAGAGGGATTTCAGTACGATCCAGCGCAAGAAATGGCCGTGTCACATTTGCAGCACTTTTGGGAAGAATTGGTGGCCGCCGAGGCGCGCAGCCATCAAAAGAGTCTGCTGCAACGATTAGGTTTAGTGAAGCCTCGCGTCGAGTGTGTGCGTGGCTTGTACTTCTGGGGTGGCGTAGGTCGCGGAAAAACCTATTTGATGGATGTGTTTTTTGACGCCCTGCCGTTTGAGAGAAAGTATCGCACGCATTTCCACCGATTTATGCAGCGTGTCCATAAGCGACTTAAGGGGCTGGATGGTCAGAAAAATCCACTCGATATTATTGCTGCAGAATTGGCTAGTGAGTATCGCGTCATTTGTTTTGATGAGTTCTTTGTCTCGGATATTGCCGATGCGATGATTCTTGGCGGTTTATTTCAACAGATGTTTTCACGAGGTGTCAGTTTATTAGCAACGTCTAACATCGTGCCAGATGAGCTTTACCGCGACGGTCTCCAGCGGCAACGATTTCTGCCGGCGATCGCAGCGTTAAAAGAGCATACCCGCGTGTTAAATGTTGATGGTGGTGTCGATTATCGACTGCGTGCGTTGCAGCAGGCGCCCCTTTTTTACACGCCATGTGGTGTTGAGGCGGACGCCAAGTTAGAGGCGTTCATGGTTACCTTGGCGCCTGATCACGCCGAGCATCGTGAAAATGTGGCGCTAGAGGTTGAGGGGCGTCTGATTGTTGCGAAAAAAGTATGCGACGATGTGGTGTGGTTCGACTTTGCTGCGCTCTGCGATGGGCCGCGAAGTCAAAATGACTATATTGAATTGGCAAGAGAGTTTCACGCCGTCATTTTGAGTGATGTGCCGCAGATGCAGCGTGAGAAAGACGATCAAGCAAGGCGCTTCATTAATTTGGTCGACGAATTTTACGATCGGAACGTTAAATTGATTATTTCTTCCGCTGTGGGGCTGACGGATCTCTATGTGGGTGGTAAACTCTCATTTGAGTTTCAGCGCACACAAAGCCGCCTGTTGGAAATGCAGTCCACGGAGTTTTTGGCTAGACCTCACAAGCCGTAATTTGTCACGGCAGCAATTATTATTTATTAACGAAAGAGTGTTGATCTATACGAATTCCTCGTGTAGTATTCGCGCTCTTTTTTACCGCAGTGTCTTTGGGGCGAATTTAAATGAAAACCTATAGTGCGAAAGCTGAGTCCGTTCAACGTGACTGGTATGTTGTAGACGCCGAGAATAAGACGTTGGGTCGCCTGGCTAGCGAGATTGCGCACAGATTGCGCGGTAAGCACAAGCCTGAGTACACACCACACGTTGATACAGGTGACTACATTGTAGTTGTTAATGCCGATAAAATTACCGTTACCGGCAACAAAACGAAAGACAAAATGTATCACTTCTCGACCGGTTACATCGGCAACCTGAAGTCATTCTCTTTTGATAAATTGTTAGATCGTGCTCCCGAGCGCGTTCTGCAGTTGGCAGTTAAAGGTATGTTGCCACGTAACCCCCTGGGTCGTGCAATGTTGAAAAAGCTGAAGGTATATGCCGGTAACGAGCATCCACATGCCGCTCAGCAGCCACAAGAATTGAATATTTAACGGAATTACGAATATGTCAGCCACACAATACTATGGCACCGGTCGTCGTAAGACTTCTACTGCTCGCGTGTTCCTGAAGTCAGGTTCGGGCCAAATCACTGTTAACAAGCGCACATTGGATGAATACTTTGGTCGCGAAGTTGCACGTATGATTGTTCGTCAGCCACTTGAGCTGGTCGAAATGACCGATAAATTCGACATCAACGTGACAGTTGCCGGTGGTGGTAGCTTTGGTCAGGCTGGTGCGATTCGTCACGGCATTACGCGTGCTTTGATGGAGTACGATGAAAGTCTGCGCGGCGGTTTGCGCAAAGCGGGTTTTGTTACCCGCGATGCGCGTGAAGTTGAGCGTAAGAAAGTGGGCCTTCGCAAAGCGCGTAAGAAGCCACAGTTCTCAAAACGTTAATCTTTCTGATTGGCGTATCGAAAGCGTCCTCAGCCATTGGTTGGGACGCTTTTTTTTTACGTGCGAAAAATTCGTACTTTTAAGTGTAAAATTACCCGCATTTTCTGTGGTTTTCTTGTTATAATCGCGCGGTTTTATTACTATGCAGCCCTTTTTGAGCATCGATGTTCTATCGGCGCGGCAAAAATATAGATTGGCATTTCCTTCAGGGGGTTTTTTCAATGAGCAGTGATGGTGTAAACACCACTAGACGCCGTTTCTTAGCGACTGCAACTTCGGTTGTTGGTGCGGGCGGTGTTGTCGGCGTAGCCGTGCCTTTCGTGGGTTCTTGGAATCCAAGTGCAAAAGCTAAAGCGGCGGGTGCTCCGGTCAAATTCGACGTGAGCAAACTGGAAGTTGGTCAGATGGCCGTGGTTGAATGGCGTGGTAAGCCCGTTTATGTGATGCGCCGCTCCGAAAGCGATCTCGCTTCATTGGAAGGTCTTGATGGTCAGCTCAAAGATCCTGAGTCGAGCACGTCTGACCAGCCAGCTTATGTTTCAGGTCGTGAGCGCGCTATTCGTCAAGACATTATGGTGATGGTTGGTCTGTGCACCCACTTAGGTTGTGCGCCAAAATTCAAGCCAGAAGTGGGTTCAGTGCCTACACCAGATGGTAGTGAGTGGATTGGTGGATTCTTCTGTCCATGCCACGGTTCTATGTTTGATCTTGCCGGCCGGGTTTACAAAGGTGTTCCAGCTTCTGAAAATCTTGTCGTTCCTCCCTACAAGTATGAAACCGATGCCGTAATTATCATCGGTGTAGATCAGGAGTCAGCATAATGAGCAAAATGTTAACAGGTCTCGTTGAGTGGGTAGATGCGCGATTGCCAATCGTTCGTGCATGGGATACTCACATGGGCAAATACTATGCCCCTAAAAACTTTAACGTCTGGTATGTGTTCGGTGTTTTGTCGTTATTGGTATTAGTTAACCAGTTGTTGACTGGTATCTGGTTGACTATGAACTACACACCAAGTGCAGAGGCGGCGTTCGCGTCTGTGGAATACATCATGCGCGATGTCGATTACGGTTGGATCTTGCGTTATATGCATTCGACTGGTGCGTCTGCCTTCTTCGTGGTTGTCTATTTGCACATGTTCCGTGCGTTGATGTACGGATCTTATCAAAAGCCACGCGAGCTGATTTGGCTGTTTGGTATGATGATCTTCTTGGTGCTGATGGCAGAAGCTTTCGTAGGTTACGTGTTGCCTTGGGGTCAGATGTCTTACTGGGGTGCGCAGGTTATTATTTCGTTGTTCTCAGCGATTCCGGTGATTGGTGATCCTTTGGTAGAGTGGATTCGTGGTGACTACCTGATTTCTGGTATTACCTTGAACCGTTTCTTCGCCCTGCACGTGGTGGCACTGCCCATCGTTTTACTCGGTCTGGTTGTGCTGCACATTCTTGCCTTGCATGAAGTGGGCTCAAACAACCCTGATGGCGTTGAAATCAAAAAGAATAAAGACGCAAACGGTGTGCCACTTGATGGTATCAAGTTCCACCCCTATTACAGTGTGCATGACGTGCAGGCGATAGTTATATTCTTATTTGCCTTCTGTGCGATTATTTTCTTTGCACCTGAAATGGGTGGTTACTTCCTGGAATATGCCAACTTTGAAGTAGCGGACGCACTCAAAACACCCGCGCACATTGCGCCTGTGTGGTACTTTACGCCCTTCTACTCAGTGCTACGAGCGGTGCCTGATAAGTTGCTTGGCTTTATAGCCTTTGGTGCATCAGTCGTTATTTTGTTCTTATTGCCTTGGTTGGATCGAAGCCCAGTGCGTTCAATTCGCTACAAAGGGTCATTTTCAAAATTAATGCTCGTGCTTTTCACGGCGTCTTTCATAATCCTTGGTGTGTTGGGTGTCAAATCTCCAACGCCTGCACGCACTCTCTTGGCCCAGATTTGTACTGTTATTTATTTCAGCTTCTTTATTTTGATGCCTATTTGGACCTCAATCGAGAAAACTAAGCCAGTTCCAGAGCGTGTCACCATGAATGGCGGCATGGGATTCTGGAAATCGGTGGGTGCATTCTTCCTGATTATGGCCCTTGCATTTATTCCTCTCAAAGCTGTTGGCGCAGAATCTGAATATCCATGCGGTACGATGGAGTGTGATGCCTTTGAAGCTAATTTAGATGATAAAGCCTCGCTTCAAAATGGTTTGAATACGTACATGAATTACTGCATGGCTTGCCATAGCTTGCAGTACAGCCGTTACATTCGTGTCGCTGACGATCTTGGCATTCCTTACGATATTATGGAAGCAAACATAATATATGACGACGCGAGTATTGGATCTTTGATGACTAATGCTATGCCAAAAGCACAGGCAAAAAAGTGGTTTGGTGCGGCGCCGCCTGATCTGACTCTGGTGGCACGAGCGCGTAACCCTGAGTGGTTGTATACCTACCTGCGCACTTTCTACAAGGATGACACGCGTCCTTACGGTGTAAACAACAAGGTGTTCCCTGCCGTTGGTATGCCCCACGTATTCCTTGAATTGCAGGGCATGCAAGAGTGTGCCATGGGTCCCGTAAGGGCCGCCAATGGTGGTATCAAGCGCGATCCGTTAACGGGTGAAGATATTCTTGAGAAAGAGTGTGGCCGTTTGGTGGTTACTCAAGCAGGTACGCAATCACCCGAAGAGTTCGATAAGACCGTGTACGACTTGGTTAATTTTTTGGAGTACGTTGCTGAGCCAATGCAACAAGACCGTAAGCGCATTGGTATTTATGTGATGTTCTTCTTGGCAATTTTCTTTGTATTTGCCTGGTTGTTAAACCGCGAATACTGGAAAGACGTCCACTAATTTTTTTTGCTTGCGGCCGTACTCGATAGGTACGGCCGTTTTTGCGTTTTTAAGGAGTGTATTTATCATGGGTGTTGTGACTAAACGCTCTTCAATGACTTTCTTTTCAGATAGTCAGAGCCATTACAGCCACCGAGTACGCATAGTACTGGCTGAAAAAGGCGTGACCGTGGATATTATCGAGGTTGATGCTCAGCAGCCAATGCCATCTGATGTGGTTGATAATAACCCCTACGGTGACCTACCCACCTTGATTGATCGTGAGTTGGTGCTGTATGAATCAAAAGTAATGATGGAGTACCTTGATGAGCGCTTCCCTCATCCTCCATTGCTACCCGTATACCCTGTGGCGCGTGCTGAAAACCGTCTCTATATCTACCGTATCGAGCGTGATTGGTGTGTTCTGGTTGATGAGATCCTCAGTGGTACTACAACCAAGGCGGCAGAAAAAGCGCGCAAACAATTGCGGGATAGTTTGGTGTCTATTGCGCCGATCTTTGCAGAGAAGCCTTTTTTCATGAGTGATGAATTTACGCTCATTGATTGCTGCTTAGCACCTATTTTGTGGCGCCTGCCTGTATTGGGTATCGATATTCCAAGCACCAAGCAAACACTTCCTTTGTTACAGTACATGGCGCGCTTATTTGAACGTGACGCGTTCAAAGAAAGCCTGACTGAGCAGGAAAAAGAGATGCGCGATTTAGCAGGCAAATAATGCTGCCGAGCCGTCCTTACTTACTGAATGCGTTATACAGCTGGATAGTTGATAGCGCATGTACACCGCATATTTTGGTTAACGCCGAGATGAATGGTGTTCAAGTCCCTGCGCAGTTTGTGAAGGATGGTCAAATTATCCTCAATATTTCTCCTTCAGCGGTCCAAGGTTTTCATATGGATGCTGAAGGAGTGTCTTTTTCAGCACGTTTTGGTGGTACTCCCCATCATATTTTTGCACCTATCGCTGCTATTCTCGGTATTTATGCACGAGAAAATGGGCAGGGTATGGTGTTTGAAGATGAGTACGATGAGGATGGCGGCGATTCTCCAACCACCCCTCCTAGTTCACCACCGCCAAGTGGTGGTCGCCCCTCTCTTAAGGTCGTTAAATAGAGTTGGAAAGTGTATTTTCTAAGGCTTTAACGAGTTGTTGCCGCTGAATGGGCTTAGACAAGATAGCGTCAAAACCTAAGGCTTTATAGAGCCTTTGTGTCTCTGTCATTTGATCTCCGCTGTGGATAAAAATGGCTATCTCAGGTTTGTGTTTACGAATTTCTTTGAATGCTTCGATGCCTGACATTTTGGGCATGTGGTTATCGATGATAATAAGCTCAAATGTTTCTTCAATGGCTCGAAGCGTTGCTTCTTCGCCATCGTGACAGCACGTAACCATCGCGCCCATCTCTTCAATTAAGTTGGTTAGAACAAATCGGTTGGTTGGCTCATCGTCCACCACCAGGATTTTCTTATCCTTTAGGTTTATTTTATTGGTTTGGAGACTTGCGAGGCTTCGTTTTACGTGAGTGATGCTTTTATCGGTGACAGGCATGGGAAGTCGAATAATGAACGTTGAGCCAACACTCAGCTGGCTTTCGGCGAGTATCTCGCCACCAAAAAGATTCACTAACTGTTGGGTGATGCTTAATCCTAATCCTGTGCCGCCGAATTGACGTGTATTAGACATGTCCGCTTGTTCAAATCGATTAAAAATCCGCTTGAGTTGCTGTTTGCTCATGCCAATGCCTTGGTCATTAACGGTAAATACCAATTCATCGTTTTTTTCTTTGATCGAGATTGACACAGTCCCTTTGGGTGTAAATTTAACGGCATTGCCAATGACGTTGCGCAGTATTTGGATAAGCCTTGTCTCATCGGTTATTCGTATGGGGTGATGAAGAGGAATATCGCCCTGCCAGACGAGTTCGACGTGTTTGTTGCTGCAGATAAGACTAAATTCCTCGAGTATTTGTCCCATGAGATGATTGATGTCGCATGGCTCAAGAGACAGGGAGATTTGTCCAGATTCAAGTTTAGTTTGGTCGAGGATTTCATCAATGAGTCGCAGCAAACTGTTCATGGAGTTGAGGCCAATGTGTGTCACATGTTTGATCTTTTCCATGCTGTCGCTGTATTGAATGATCTGTAAGGCCCCATATATGCCGTTCATTGGAGTACGTAGTTCGTGAGACATATTGGAAAGAAACTGTGATTTGGCCTCAGCGACTTGTTTTTC
This sequence comes from Pseudomonadales bacterium, assembly GCA_035458985.1. Classification (GTDB taxonomy): domain Bacteria; phylum Pseudomonadota; class Gammaproteobacteria; order Pseudomonadales; family JAHEIH01; genus JAHEIH01. Next base: position 34,882 of record DATHYR010000176.1, on the reverse strand, counting down.
TCGTTCGTACAAGGTTTGGCTGAGTGTGAAAAAAAAGTGAACCGACCACGCGAAGCCCATCAACAGTAGGGTATGGATAAGGGTAAAAATGGGCTTCATTTCCGGGGGCGTGGTGTCCACTAGATCCCCCACCACCATTTGGTGATAGAGAATATACGCGGCCATAATGAGTGTGCTGATGACAGAAAGTTGACCGGCGCGATAATTAATCATCGTGGTCATCATTAGTGGACCAAGGATCAGCCAGCCCGCTGCCAGGGAAACAAAGCCGCCTGTGGTGTAGGTAGTGATAAACGCTGAAATGTGCGCGCAAAGAAACACAATGCTATGCCAAAACGTCAGGTTCTTACCGTGTTGAATAAAATAACACGACATGAGGGTCAGAACCCCTGACGGTAAAACGGTGTAGCTGCGGATGTCGATATGACTTGCTGTGCTGATAAGTCCGCCCAACAAGAAAAAGCAACCCATGGCAAAAATGGCGATGACCCGTGGCTCGATGTTAATTTTCAATGTTTGACCTGTGACAGAGCCCCTTGGGTTCTGTTGTTAAGGATTCACTCGATAATTTCGAAAATCCGTACGACTTTGCGTACCCCTGAGGTATTCCTGGCGATATCTGATGCCCTGTCGGCCTCGGCGCTGGTGAGAAGCCCCATCAAATAGGTCACCCCATTTTCGGTAATCACGACAACGCGATCAGATTGCACTTCTTCAGCCAGTAGCAGTTTGCTCTTAATCTTGCCTGTTATCCATGTATCGTTAGCGGCTGACAGCGTTGAGACTGGTCCTGCAATCTCTAGCTCATTGTGCACCCTACGTACTTTACGCGTTTTCTGGGCGACATCACCCGCCGTTTGCTTCATATCGGCTGTGGGAACTTGTCCAACCATTAGCACGACACCATTGTAGGCGTGAACGTTGACATTGGCGTGGTCAAAACTGGCATCAGACTTACTTAAATTCACCTCAATCTTCGTTTCGATGAGGTTATCATCCATGGCCGTGCCAGGTGTTCTGCGTCCATAATCTTCGTGGAGTGGGCCGTGACTTGTTGCGGCAATGAAACTGCTACAACCGCTTAAAAATAATAACGTTAAAAAGAGGCCGATGTTAAATATGCGCATGGTTTGTCCTAATGGTTAAAAAGTGTTTGCTCAATCATTTGTGTGATGGCGGTAATGACAAGGAGCTCTATTTGTATGAGTACGGACGAGTAATCGCATTCAATCCCGATGGCGACATCGCTATCACCAAGCAGCGATAAGATATTCTGACTGCTGTTGGGGTGGATAACGATCACATGCATTTCTCGATCATGTGCAGCATGGATGGCGGCATTTAAGTTGGAGTATTGTTGGTCGCTATCGATAACAAGCAGGCAGTCGCCAGCCACACTAAGTGCTCTCAGTTGTCGCGCGTAGATTTCGTTGAATTTGTAGCGATGGCTAATCGCGCTGATAGTTGTGGCATTATCATTAAGGCAAAAAGCAGGTAAGGCTGGGCGCTCATGTGAGGCGTGATTGAGCATTTGCTGACAGAATATTTGGGCAATAACGCCGCCATTACCATTGCCGCACGCAAATATCTTACCGTCGTTGAGAATGGTGCTAACCATGACCTCTACCGCGGGTGCCATGCTATCCGGGAGGCTATCCATGTTGTTTAGCAGGGTATCCAAGTGCTGTTGGAACAGATTACCCGATGACGATTCCATCGATTCTCCTTTAAGTGGCGTCAAATGCAGCTTCGATGATCTCAATGTGAAGCGTTTGCTGGTTCAGCGTAACGCAGGCGACATCAAAGCGAATAGGTACAGTATGCCAAACAGGATGGTGATTGAGAAAGTGTTTAAGGCAAAGGATGATTTTTTGTTGTTTATGGTAGGTGACAAACTCTGCTGGCGCGCCGTAATGACGATGCCGACGCGCTTTTACCTCGGTGACGATAAGTGTTCCTTGATGCTCGCTTAAGATATCAATTTCGCCAAATCGACTATGGATATTATTACCAATAATACGGTGACCGCGTTGGCATAGGTGCTTGGTGACAGCTTGTTCTGCCTTCAATCCTTGCGATGTGCTCATGTCATTGAATGGCAGGTAGTGGTTTTGCCATGCCGTTGATGAAGGAAGCCCATTCCAGTTGACGAACAATTTGTCGCTGCTCATTGAGCTGCAGCAGTCCTGTCGTTCCCTGAAGTTGCATGCCTACCATAGGGTCGAGAAGCTCAAAACGCTGATGAAGACGATAGGCATCCATGCCCATCGCAAATAATCGTTTAAAGCGGATGCCAGACAGCGCTTGTTCAGTGCTATCTGGGTTAAAAAGCCAAGGAATGTCGTTGAATTTCACGCCTTCTAGGTCACGATCAGCGGTGGTGTCTGTTTCTCCGGTGAAGACCATGGAGCTACTATACAGTGGTATGTCTTCAGCATAATGAAAGGCAAAAATGGGGCTTATTGAGCGTGCATCTTGGGGTTTGCCAAATACGGCGGCCATATCAATATCAGCTCGACGGCGTGGCTCAAACTGTAACGTCAAACCGGTATTGAGCGCTAAACGGCGTTTACGCATTTCGCTTTTATCAATGTTTAACGCGGTTTTTATTGTGTTTGAAATATCTTTGCCGTCTTCATAGCGGCCGCTTTGACTGACGGTTCCCCCAAGGTCAAGCCATCGGTCCACAAAGGCACTTTGTAAGCGATCACCGAGGCTGTTGTTGGGGCTAATAACAAGCGCGCGGGTCCCGCTTTCTATGAGCGCACGATCAGCAATTTGGGCAGCTTCATCCTCAGGATTGAGGCCGAAACTGATCAAATTATCTGCCAATGATTGATCGTTAAGAACGTTAAGCAGAAGGGTGTTGGGGAGTTCGGCTGCTCGAGCGGCAACCTCGGCTACTTTATCCTTGTTGAAAGGACCTATTACCACGTCGGCCTCACTAGCAATGATCTTCGCGACAATGGCATCACTATCGAGTGGTTGGCTGTCAATAAAGACGAGCTGTGGTGTTGGTAGGCCTGCTTGTCGCTGCTTCCAATAAGCGTAAAGTATCCCATCGCGAATGGTTTGACCTACAACCGCGAGTTGGCCGCTGGTGGGCAAGCAAATGAGCACTTTTTGGGGCAGATTATTCGCGGCTGCTTGAAGTCGCTGTAGGCCGCTTGGGAGCGTTTTATTGGCGTTGTGGTCAGGCCAGCGGCGCTGCCACGCCTCTAATGTTTTGGCTTGGAGAGTGACGTCGGCATTGGCATCACGATACAGGCTGGCCAGTTCAAGCCAGCCGCGCAATGTGGTATCTGAGGTGCTACCTAACAATGCGTCTAACTCGGGTTGGCTCAGCAGGAGTAAAAAACGCCATAATTGTTGCTGATTATTGGCTTGTTCCGTGGGGCTAATGAATCCCTCGCGCTTGATTAACTGCTCAATGGCAGCAGAGACATAACCTAACTTGGCCTGTAACTCCGCCATTTGCCAGAGGTAGCGGCTAGTGAGGGCGGGGTTAACACGCCTGCTAGCCTGACTCACAATGTCTTGGTTAAGTGCGGTTAATGCGGCTTGATTGTTGTTGTCGTGTTGTGAAAGTGCACTGCTTACGAGAGCAAATCTAATCACGCCATCTGCGAGTAGATCGCGTGAGTCTATTTGTTCTAAGAGCGCGCGCAGTAGGGGCCATTTTTGTTCTTCAAGTGCGAGTTCGGCCGCCTCAAGACGAAGCGAAGACGCACGTTCTCCTTGGGCATTTTGGGCGCGTTGCAGCATCAAAGTTAATGCATCTTCAGCAGGTAGGTTAACAGGCGAGGCGATGACGTCGGGTTTTTGGGGCGTTCCTCCACAGGAGGACAAAAGGATGGTTAGGCAGGCTGTGCAGACTAAATGATGCGCGCGATTCATGCTACAGTATCCGGATTCAAAAACGATGCCTCTATAATAGTGGATTTAGCGGGAAACTGATATGAACCAAAGTACGGCAACTCTCTATGTGGTGGCGACGCCGATTGGTAACTTACAGGATATGCAGCCACGGGCTATAGATGTTTTAAGATCAGTAGCCTTGATTGCTGCAGAAGATTCGCGGCACAGTGCGCCATTATTGAGGCATTTTGAAATCGGCACGCCCGTGTGGGCTTATCATGATCACTCTGACCAACAGCGCACGGATGCCATTATTAGTCGCTTGATGGCAGGCGAGGATGTGGCGCTTATTTCAGATGCGGGCACGCCGCTCATCTCCGATCCTGGCTACAGGCTTGTTGATGCGGCTCATCAGCACGGCGTGCGTGTGTGTCCAATCCCAGGTGCCTGTGCCATGTTGGCGGCGCTAAGTGCCTCAGGTTTGCCTACTGATCGTTTTAGCTTTGTGGGTTTTTTGCCTGCAAAATCGCAGGCGCGTAGTAATGTACTCTCGGGCTATGTTAAGGCTACCGACACGTTGGTGTTTTATGAAGCACCACATAGGTTGCTCGATACCCTTAAGGATATGCAGGCGATGTTTGGGGATGATCGCATGGTTGTATTGGCGCGTGAATTGACGAAGATGTTTGAGACCATCAGACGTTTGCCTTTGGGTGAGATGGTGGTGTGGGTTGAGTCTGATGCGAATCAACAACGGGGGGAGTGTGTGTTGCTTTTGAAGGGTTGCATAGAGAGTGGCGCATCATTAACTCCGGAGGCAGAAAAAACGATGCGTGTGTTGGCGGAGGAGTTGCCATTAAAGCAAGCGGCGTCATTGGCCTCTAAAATTACCGGCCTCAAAAAAAATGCTTTGTATCAATGGGCGTTAGAAACATTGAAAACATAGTGCTTGCATTCATAGTAAGTGCTTATTAGACTGCCCAGCGAGTTGACTAGGCAGTCGCTGTCTGCGCAAGCAGATGGAGGAAAGTCCGGGCTCCATAGGGTAGGGTGCCAGGTAACGCCTGGGAGGCGCAAGCCTACGACAAGTGCAGCAGAGAGTAGACCGCCACGTTCGCGTGGTAAGGGTGAAAGGGTGCGGTAAGAGCGCACCGCGCTCCTGGTAACAGTGAGTGGCAAGGTAAACTCCACCCGGAGCAAGACCAAATAGGCTTCCATTGGCGTGACCCGCGCTGGAGGCGGGTAGGTTGCTAGAGGCCAGCGGTGACGTTGGTCCCAGATGAATGACTGTCCACGACAGAACCCGGCTTATAGTCGACTCACTTTCTTTTTTTCCTCGCAAATCGGATCCAAACTTAAAGTAATACTTTAAGTTTGTTTTCTATTCTTTTGTATTTAATAGTCTTTGGTTTCTCTTTTGGGGTGATTTTTCGATGTTTGGCGAAGATGTCGCCTATATCGTGCATTTTGCCGGCATATTCACGTTCTGAAATCTTGACTTTTTGACTCTTGGGTCGCATAGTGTCGCGAAGTGGGAGATTGTGGCATAAAGTGTCGCAACTCAGAGTTTTGGGTCAAAAAGTGGGTTGAGCGTGTTTAGAGGTGTATCGCACATTAATTTAGATGCCAAGGGGCGGATGGCTATGCCAGCCAAATACCGCGACCGCGTGGCGTCTGAATTTAGTGGTTTGATGGTAATGACCATTGATACCCAAACACGTTGCTTGTTGCTTTACCCTCTGGCGACTTGGGAGGTTTTAGAGAAGCAAATTCAGGATTTGCCTTCCTTTGACCCCGCTGTGAAGCGTTTTCAGCGCTTGACCATTGGCTATGCAAGTGATCTGGAATTGGATGGCAGTGGTCGTTTGTTGCTCCCTCAGGCGCTGCGTGACTACGCGTCGCTCGATAAAAAAGTGGTGTTGGTCGGTCAAGGTAAGAAATTTGAGTTGTGGAGCGAAGAGGCTTGGTTGGATAGCCGTGAAACTTGGCTGGCTGAAGAAGCAGAGGGTGATGTATTGGCTTCCGACGCGTTAAAGAATTTGGCTATGTGATGAGCGAGCACATCACGGTTCTTCTGCATGAGGCAATAGACGCACTGGCGGTTAAGCCTGAGGGTTGCTACATCGATGGGACGTTTGGGCGTGGTGGTCACAGTAGACTCATGCTTCAAAAGCTAGGTCCCAGTGGTCGTTTGGTAGGCATTGATAAAGATCCGCTGGCCATTGCTGCTGGTAAGGCGCTGCAGGCGCAGGATGATCGCTTTGATATTGCGCATGGCTCATTTGCTGATATGCCAATGCTTTTAAAGGCGCGCGGTATTGAGGCTGTCGATGGTGTGCTGCTGGATTTGGGTGTTTCCTCGCCGCAGTTGGATGATGCGGCTCGAGGCTTTAGCTTTCAAAAAGATGGTCCGCTGGATATGCGCATGGACACCACATCGGGTGAAAGTGCCGCGCAGTGGGTGAATCGAGAAAAAGAAGCAGAGTTGGTCAGGGTGTTTAAGACGTATGGCGAAGAGCGCTTTAGTAAGCGTATTGCTGCTGCCATTGTTCGTGAGCGAGCGCTACGCCCCTTTGAAACCACGTTGCATTTGGCGAAGGTCGTCGCTGAAGCGCATCCCGCTTGGGAAAAGCACAAGCATCCAGCGACGCGGGTTTTTCAGGCAATACGCATCCATATCAACAATGAATTAGGGGATTTAGAGCGCGTTTTACAGCAGGCATGCGATGTGCTCCGTCCCGGCGGTCGTTTGGTGGTGATTAGTTTTCATTCGCTTGAGGATCGCATGGTTAAACAGTTTATGCGGCGCCAGCAAAAAGGGGACGAGTTGCCTCCTGGGGTGCCGGTGCGCGAAGAGGCGTTGAATAAAAAGTTGCGGCTGATTGGTAAGGCTGTGATGGCCAGCGACGAGGAAGTTGCGGTCAACGTTCGCTCGCGTAGTGCGGTTATGCGCACAGCGGAAAAGCTATAACAAATTCGTCGTGCCCATCTGCGGGGCGGCAGGGGTAAAAGTGAAATATCGTGTGCAGTGGTTGCTACTGGTGCTGGTAGTGATGTCGGCGGTGGGTGTCGAGTACATGGCTCACCAAAGTCGAGTCATGTTTGGCGATTTGCAAAGACTTCTGCGCGAAGAAGAAGAATTGCGTGCCGATTGGGGTCGTCTGCATTTGGAGATGAGCACCTGGGGTGCACATGCGCGTATCGAAAAATTAGCTCGGGAACGCCTGGTGATGGATGTACCAGGTATGGACAATATTGAGGTTATCTCACAGTGACGACTAACGCCGCAAAAGCCTATGCTTGGCGCTACTACACGCTAGCGGCGGCGCTAGTTGTGATGTGCGCGCTGCTGGTTGGTCGCGCAGCCCTTTTGCAAGTGATCGATACCGAGCGCGGTCACGATTTTCTTCAGCGACAAGGTGATTTACGGGCCGTAAGAAACCTTAGCGTTCCCGCCTCTCGTGGTGTGATCACCGACCGCAACGGTGATATTTTGGCAATGAGTACGCCGGTTGAATCTGTTTGGTTAAATCCTCGCCATTTTGAGGTCACAGATACGGCCGTTAGTGTGTTGGCGGAGCTTGCAGGTGAGAGTGAAAAAGAATTTCGCCGTCGCTTGCAGCGTAATTCGCAGCAAAGCTTTATGTATGTGGCGCGTCAAATTAATCCCGAGCACGCTCAACGTGTGATTGCACACCGTTTTAAAGGCGTGCATTCGCAAACAGAATACAAACGTTTTTATCCAGCTGCGGATGTAGTGTCACAGGTGATTGGCTTTACGGATATCAGTGATAAAGGGCAAGAAGCGATTGAGTTGGCTTACGACAATATCCTCTCAGGGTCGGCGGGTAAAAAGCAGGTATTAAAAGACCTCAATGGCAATGTCATTCGTGAGATTGCAGAAATTGAAGCACCCAAGCAAGGTGCTAATGTTCAGCTGGCTTTGGATTTGCGCCTGCAATACGTTGCTCAGCGAGAGCTTGCGGCGGCGATCGCAAAATTCGGTGCTAAGGCTGGCACGGTCGTATTGATGGATGTCAATACCGGTGAGTTGTTGGCGATGGCTAATCAGCCTTCGTTCAATCCCAATAATCGCAGCAAGATGAATATCAATTATGTGCGCAACCGCGCCATGACCGATATGTTTGAGCCCGGCTCGACCATTAAACCGTTGTCAATGATTGCTGCGCTGCGCAGTGGCAAATACACGCCCAAAACCGTGGTGGATACCAATCCAGGATATCTGCGCGTCGAGCGTAAGGTATTCCCTGATCCTGTGAATTATGGCGTTCTTAATGTCACTAAGATATTGGCAAAATCGAGTCAGGTCGGGATGTCGAAGGTGGCGTTAGATATAGGTAACGAACCTATTCGCCGAGTATTACAGGATTTGGGCTTGGGGCAATCCACGTATTCAGGCTTTCCCGGCGAAAGCTCGGGTAGCTTCCCAATTTATGACCGTGACCCTACGGGCATTGAAACGGCTACCATGTCATTTGGCTATGGATTCGCTGTTACGCCTGTGCAATTAGCGTCTGCTTATGCCACCTTGGCGAGTGGCGGGATCAAGCGCCCTGTATCCTTGCTCAAAGTTGAGGCGGACGTTGTCGAGGGTACGCGGGTCATTGAGGAGTCGGTGGCCAAGCAAGTCGTCACCATGCTTCGGGAGGTGATACAGCAAGGAGGAACCGGTACCAAGGCTGCCACAGAGCTGTATGGGGTGGCGGGAAAAACAGGGACAGCCCACAAGGTGGGACCAGGTGGATATGCCGATAGCCGCTACATGGCGCTATTTGCTGGATTGGCTCCCGTCGATAATCCCAGAATTGCCGCCGTGGTGGTTATAGATGAGCCTGGTGGTGACAATTACCACGGTGGACAAGTAGCCGCGCCAGTTTTTTCGAGAGTCGTTAACGACTCTCTTCGCATTTTAAATGTCCGGCCCAGTAATCTCTTGGCGGAAGAGTCGCACGGGGGGCTGGCTTATGCGCACTAGTCTCGAAAAATTTGTGCCCGCTGCGTACATGCCAGGTTTTCATGTGGCACCGCTAAGTGATCTATTTATTGATAGCCGAGCGGTCACGGAAGGCAGTGGCTTCGTGGCGCTACGTGGTTTGGCCAGCGATGGACGTCAATACATTCAGTCGGCCTTTGAGCGCGGCGCAACAGTGGCATTTGCGGATACTGAGGGCTTTGACGTGCCATACCAATGGCGCGATAAAATTGTTCATATTCCCAACCTTGAAGCAAGAATTGCGACGATGGCTGCTGACTTTTACGGTCATCCTTCGGCTTCTATAGTGACAGTTGCTGTCACGGGAACAAACGGAAAAACCAGTGTGTGTCGTTTTGTGGCAGATGCCCTGAATGCCCTGCATGGTCCATGCGGATACATAGGAACGCTTGGCTGGGGTGTTGATGGCTATCAGGCGGTGATTAATACCACCCCGGATGTTGTATCGATGCATCGTATGCTGGCCAGTCTCAAGTCTGAGGGCGCAAGGGCCGTGTCGCTGGAGGCGTCATCGATAGGTATACACCAAGGGCGTCTTGACGACGTCGTCATCGATGTTGCTGTGTTTACGAATCTTAGCCGTGACCATTTAGACTACCACGGCGACTTTGCCGCTTATGCAGACGTGAAGCGTCAACTATTTTTGCGACCTGGGTTACAGGCCGCGGTCATGAATCTTGATGATGAGATTGGTGCTGGCTGGATAGAGGCTATTCACAGTGATTGTCGAGTGCTGACCTACAGTACTCAACGGCAAGCAGATGTCCGTCTGACAGCGGTGGATTATCGCTTAAATGGTACTTCATTGCGCATAGCCACACCTTACGGAGACATCGCCGTGGATGTCCCGGTGGTAGGTGCTTACAACGCGGCAAACCTATTAGCCGCCTGTGCTGTGCTCTGCCATTACAGCGAGAATGCGCAGCAAGTGCAAAAGGCGTTGAGCCGTGTGCGAGGTGTCCCTGGACGCATGGAATTGGTGGGTTCCGGTCAGCCCGCTGTATTGGTTGATTATGCCCACACACCTGATGGATTAGATAATGCGTTGCGCGCCCTGCGTCCGCACTGTCAGGGACGTTTAATTGTCGTATTCGGCTGTGGGGGAGATCGCGATGTTGGTAAGCGTCCACTGATGGCGAAGGTGGCAGAAGACTTGTCTGATGTCGTTATTATTACCAGCGACAACCCGCGTAGTGAAGATCCCCAAACGATTGTTAATGATGTGCTTGCAGGCTTAGTTCAGCCCGCCAATGCCATTGTTGAGCTCGATCGTAAAGCGGCCATTACTCACGCCATTGGTATGGCCCAATCGAGCGATTGTGTACTCATCGCAGGAAAGGGACATGAGGATTATCAGATCATAGGCAATCAAGTATTGCCTTTTGATGATCGCTTGGTCGCCGCGCAATGTCTGAGCGGGGGGATGGCATGAAACTAAACATGTCTTGCCAAACGATGGCAGAACGACTGAACGGAACATTGATTGGTCATGACAAGCCGATCAGTGGCCATCTCAATACGGATTCGCGCACCCTTGTGAAGGGGGATATTTTTGTCGCGCTGCAGGGCGAGCGTTTTGATGGTCACAGCTATTTAACGACTGTCGCTGCGCTTGGCGCCTCTGCGGTTGTGGTATCTCGCGCCAGTAGTGAGTTGGCCATCCCGCAGATCGTGGTGGCAGACACCTTGTTGGCCTACGGGATGTTGGCGGGTGAAATACGCGAGCAATTTGCCGGTCTTGTCTTTGGCATCACCGGCAGTAGCGGTAAAACATCGTGTAAGGAAATGTTGGTAGCTATATTAGCGGTGAACGGTCATGTCCTCGCGACTCAGAGTAATAACAACAACGAAGTTGGTGTGCCTTTGACGCTGTCTCAGATTGACGTGAATCACGATTTTGCTGTCATTGAGATGGGGGCTGGAAAGCCCAATGACATTGCCTATTTGGTCGATTTTGCAAAACCTGACATTGCCATGGTCACCAACGTCGGTGAGGCGCATCTAGAAATGTTTGGTTCTGTTGCTCAGATCGCGGCGACCAAAAAACAGATATACAACGCCACCTCAAAATTACGTGCTGCGGCTGTCCATGGTGACGATCCACTTACCGCCTCGTGGAAAGAAGAATTGTCGATGCGTGGACTAGAGGTGCTCAGTTTTGGACTCCAATCCGATAACGACGTGTATGCAGCGGATGTGGTTGCCACGATAGATGGATCAGCCTTCCGCTTGTGCTCACCCCAAGGAAATGTGGATGTTGCCTTGTCTGTGCCGGGTCAACACATGATTAAAAATGCATGCGCTGCGGCGGCCATGGCATTACTTGCCGGTGTAGATCTTCAGTCCATAGCCACTGGCCTGTCCAAATATAAGAGTCTCAAAGGCCGATTGGCCGTGCGTCAAATTGGCCGTATGTCTGTCATTGACGATAGCTATAACGCCAATCCGCGATCGCTACGAGCTGCCATTGATACCTTGTCGCTCGCTACCCAACGCCGCGTTTTGGTGGTAGGTGATATGGCTGAACTTGGTCCCGATACGCAGCAGTTGCATCAGGATCTAGGCGTTTATGCCCAAGGCAAGGTCGATGCTTGGTATAGCACAGGGCCTTTAATGGCTCATGCTGCAAAGGCGTTTGGTGATGGTGCTGTTCATTGCGACGATATGGATCAATTAAATCGTTTGTTGTGCTCTCAATTACAAGCCAACGACACCGTGCTTGTTAAAGGCTCGCGGAGCTCGCGCATGGAGCGTGTTATTGCCGCACTCGAGGAATGTTTTGCAGGAGGTGCTGCCTAATGCTGCTTTGGCTATCTGATCTATTGGCTAATTTCATTGGTGGATTTGGCGTTTTTCAATATCTCACGGTGCGAGGCATCATGGGAACCATTACCGCCCTAGCCATCGCCTTGTTGTTGGGACCTACCATGATTCGCCAGTTGAACTATCGCCAAATAGGGCAGGCAATTCGTGATGATGGTCCTGCGACCCATTTGGCTAAGTCAGGCACCCCTACGATGGGCGGCGCATTGATATTGGTGTCCATATTACTCAGCACCTTGCTGTGGTCGGATTTAAACAATCGCTATGTTTGGGTTGTATTGGCCGTCACCGCCATATTTGGCGCAGTAGGTTGGGTTGATGACTACCGCAAAGTGATTGAAAAAAATCCTCGTGGATTACCCGCGCGGTGGAAGTATTTTTGGCAATCTGTCGGTGGCTTGGGTGTCGCGATTTTCCTCTACATGAACGCGGAGAGCGCCGTTACTACCGGCTTATATCTACCCTTTATCAATGGCATGGTGCTGGATATGGGGATCTTTTTTGTCGTGTTTAGCTACTTCGTCATCGTCGGTAGTAGCAATGCCGTTAACCTCACAGACGGCTTAGATGGCCTGGCTATTCTGCCCACGGTGCTGGTGGGTGGTGCCCTCGGTTTGATTGCCTACCTGTCAGGCAATATCAAGTTTGCTGAATATCTGATGATTCCCTACGTCGCGGGAAGCGGTGAATTAATCGTTTTTAGTGCCTCGCTCGTAGGCGCGGGACTGGGTTTTTTGTGGTTTAACACCTACCCCGCGCAAGTATTTATGGGTGATGTTGGCGCCTTAGCATTGGGTGCCGCGTTAGGAACACTGGCGGTGATCATTCGTCATGAAGTGGTCCTGTTTATTATGGGTGGCATTTTCGTACTGGAAACGGTGTCGGTCATTCTCCAAGTGGCTTCTTTCAAACTGACGGGGAAGCGCATTTTTAGGATGGCGCCGATCCACCACCACTTTGAGTTAAAGGGTTGGCCAGAGCCTCGTGTGATCGTGCGATTTTGGATCATTACGGTGATTTTGGTGTTAATCGGATTAGCTACGTTGAAAATTCGCTAGGAGAAATGCGTGAGTCTTATTAGCAGCGACAAATTAATCGGCGTTATCGGTTTAGGTAGAACCGGCATGGCGACTGCGCGCTATTTGAAGGCTCGAGGTAAGCGATTCTTTGCTGTCGAAGAAAATGAAACATCAGACGCTATTGATCTCTTTAGGCGTGAGTTCGATGATGTGCCGCTGCTAGTGGGTAAGATGGTGGAGTCGGAAATACTTCGCGCCACCGAATTGCTCGTCAGCCCTGGTATTGCTCTGGATAAGCCTGTGTTGTTAGCAGCACGTCAAGCCGGCATCGACATCAGCTGTGATATTGATGTATTTGCTGAGGCGGTTAGTGCTCCTATCGTTGCAATTACAGGTTCTAATGCCAAGAGCACCGTCACAGCGCTTGTAGGTGAAATGGCGGCAGCAGCGGGATTAAAAGTAGGCGTTGGGGGAAATATTGGTACTCCCGCGCTTGAACTCATACTAGGTGATGAGGCACAGACGTTCGATCTGTTTGTCCTTGAATTGTCCAGCTTTCAATTGGAGCGCATGAAGCCTTTAAAAGCGGCGGTGGCTAGCGTGCTGAATATCAGCCCCGATCACATGGACCGTTATGAGGGGCTGGCGCAATACCATGCAGCTAAACATCGCATTTATTTCGGATGTAAGAATGCGGTTTTTAATCGGGGTGATGCGTTGACCTCACCACTGTTACCTGGCGAAACCAAAACATGGAGTTTTGGTTTGGATCGTCCCGACTTTAATGCCTTTGGCCTCGTAGAGCACGAAGACGAACAATACCTTACTTTTCAATTTGAAGAGTTGATGCCTCGCCGTGAGGTTCGTTTGCTGGGTAACCACAATACTGAAAATGCCCTAGCCGCGTTGGCGATTGGTAAGGCGGCAGGTTTGCCTATGGCCGCAATGTTGGACACGCTGCGTACCTTTGGTGGTCTGCCACATCGCTGCGAGCGTGTCGCTGATGCCCATGGTGTGATTTATATCAATGACTCTAAGGGGACTAATATTGGCGCGACCATAGCCGCGATTAAAGGCTTCGCGAGTCCAGTTCGCGATAATCTTGTGCTGATTGCTGGTGGCGTTGGCAAAGGTGCCGATTTTGAGTTGTTGGCGAAAGGAGTCGTCGCCACCAAAGCGGCTGTCACAATAGGCGTCGATGGGCCAGCCATCGCAGCGGCACTCCAGCGCGTGGGTGTTAAGACATTCGCGGCGGCCAGTTTAGATGAGGCCGTAGCACAAGCGAGTGCTTTGGCTGACGTTGGCGATGTAGTGTTGTTTTCACCCGCCTGTGCCAGTTTTGATATGTTCAATAACTACGCCCATCGTGGGCAATGCTTTGCAGAGTCAGTGCAGCGTTTCATTGAGGGAGTTGAGCATGGTTGATGTCGTTGCTCCCAAGCCGCAACTGAACGATGTACCCGAATGGCGGTGGATCGCACTGACTACCGTGGCGTTGATGTGCATTGGATTGGTCATGATGACCTCTGCCTCAATGGATATTGGTGCGCAGAAGTATGACTCGGCCTTTTTTCATTTGAAACGTCACAGCATGTACATCGTCATTGCGGTCAGCATTGCCTTTGTAGTGAGCCGCATCCCCATGCAATTTTGGTTTAAATACGGTTGGGCGTTTTTGCTATTTAGCATGGTGCTGTTAAGTGTCGTTTTAATTCCTGGTATCGGCCGCGAAGTCAACGGCAGTCGTCGTTGGCTCGTGCTTGGCCCATTAACGCTGCAAGCGTCTGAAGTCGCAAAAGTGTGTGTGTTGTTTTATATGGCAAGTTATCTTCAGCGCCGTCAAGACGAAGTCCAGCAGCATTGGATGGGTTTCATTAAACCCATCATTGTGCTGGTGGTCCTCATTGTGATGTTGCTATCGGAACCTGATTTTGGGGCTGTTGTGGTGTTGCTAGGTTGTACCATGGGCCTGATTTTCTTGGCAGGCGTTAAGATGGGGCAATTTCTCAGCATGATTTTGCTGTGCTTGGGTGCTGTCGTGGCAATGGCAATGTCGTCAGAGTATCGCATGCGCCGATTGCTGGCCTTCCAGGATCCATGGGCAGACCAATTTAGTAGTGGTTACCAGTTAGTGCAGTCACTGATCGCCTTTGGTCGTGGGGAATGGACCGGAGTGGGGCTCGGTCACAGTGTGCAGAAATTATTTTACTTACCTGAAGCCCATACCGATTTTGTCTTTGCCATCTTGGCTGAGGAGCTTGGCTTGATGGGTGTCCTGGTCACTATCTCATTGTTCGCGGTGCTCGTTGGTGGATTGATGCGTCTTTCTCGTCGTGCCATGGATGCCAACCAGCCCTTTATGGCATACATTGCCGCGGGTGCAGGTCTGATTATCGCGGGTCAGGCTTTTATTAATATTGGCGTCACGTCTGGCTTATTACCGACAAAAGGATTGACGTTACCTTTTGTGAGTTATGGCGGTAGTAGTTTGATAGCTTGCTGCTGTTTGATCGCCTTGGCTTATCGTATTCAGTTCGAGTTGTTGCATGGCTCAAGTATGCAACCACAGGCGATCGTCAAAGTTCGTCGGTCCAGCCAGGGGGGGGTGAAGTATGCCAACGCCTAACAATAAACCCGTCATTGTGATCATGGCTGGCGGCACCGGTGGTCACGTTTTCCCGGCGTTATCAACGGCAGAAATCTTGCGTGCAGCTGGCTTCCAGATCCATTGGCTTGGCACGGCGCGAGGCATCGAAGCCAAATTGGTTCCTGCGGCAGGCATTGATATCAGTTATCTCAGTATTCGTGGCGTGCGTGGCAAGGGTGTAGTGGGCTGGTTGACGGCACCCTTTAAGGTGATGAGAGCAGTGCATGAGAGTATTGCAGTGCTTAAATCACTGAATCCTGTATGCGTACTTGGCATGGGTGGATTCGCCGCTGCGCCGGGTGGTATGGCGGCGCGTTGGTTAAACATCCCTCTTGTCATCCATGAGCAAAACGCGATTGCGGGTTCTACGAATCGATTGTTGTCCCTCATGGCAACTCGCGTGTTGCAAGCCTTTGAAGGAGCCTTTGCTGGTAAAAACAAAGGTGAGGTGGTTGGCAACCCTATCCGCTCGGCTATCGAAAGTGTGCGTAGTCAGCGCGAACATGCCTCGGATAGCGAGATCAAACATATCTTGATTTTGGGTGGTAGTCAGGGGGCATTGGCGTTGAATGGGATTGTTCCAGGCGCGCTTCGTGAAGTCTCCAAGGAATTCACGTTGGCTATTCGACATCAGACAGGTGAGCGTGGCTATGACGATGTGGTGCGTAACTACTCTGACCTTCCTGAAGCCGAGGTCGTCGCCTTTATTAACGATATGGCCGCAGCCTATGCGTGGGCAGACGTGGTGATATGTCGATCTGGCGCACTGACCGTCTCGGAAGTGGCAGCAGCTGGTTTGCCATGCATTCTAGTGCCATTTCCTCATGCCATTGATGATCACCAAACGGCAAATGCCAATATTTTGGTGGATGCTGGGGCAGCGGTATTGATGCCACAAGATCACATGAGTGAAAAAACCTTGAGTAAAGTATTGGCTGATTTGATTCGTCCCCCCTCAAAACTACCCAAAATGAGTGATTGTGCTAGGTCGGTGGCAGTTCTTGGTTCTGCAGAAAAAGTCGCCCAAGTCTGTATGGAGGTGGCGCGTGAATATTAAACGCGTGAATAGCTTTGTGCCGGAGATGCGGCGTATTGAACAGATCCACTTTGTCGGTATTGGCGGTGCAGGTATGAGTGGTATTGCCGAAGTGCTGCTCAACCAAGGCTATCGAATCAGTGGCTCAGATATCGCGCCATCAGCCAATACTCAGCGCCTTGCGGCACTGGGATGTGACGTATTTATTGGGCATCGAGAGAGCAATATTGACGGTGCCAATGTGGTGGTCTGCTCGTCAGCCATCAATGAGAAAAATCCTGAGGTGGCCGCGGCGCGTGAGACGCGTGTCCCCATCGTGCGAAGAGCAGAAATGTTGGCGGAGTTAATGCGTTTTAGGCATGGTATTGCTGTGGCTGGAACCCATGGAAAAACCACCACAACTAGCATGATAGCGTCTATTTTGGCGGCGGGTGAATTGGACCCAACCTTCGTTATCGGTGGATTGGTAAACAGTCATAAGGCTAATGCTAGGTTAGGTGAATCTCGCTACCTGGTTGCAGAGGCGGATGAAAGTGATGCGTCGTTTTTACATCTGCAGCCGATGATTGCCGTGGTCACGAATATCGAAGCTGACCATATGTCTACCTACGATAACGACTTTGATAAAATGGTCCAAACCTATCTCGACTTTCTTCACAACCTCCCCTTTTATGGTGCTTGTGTGGTTTGTGCAGATGACCCTGTGATACGCGACATTATTCCTCGTATCAGCCGTCCTGTGATCACCTATGGATTGGCAGACGATGCCGATTTTCGCATTGTTAATGTCCAGCAACATGCCATGAGTTGCCAATTTGATGTGCGCTGTCCTGGCCTGAGTGCGCCACTATCGCTCAGCATCAACATGCCCGGTATTCACAACGTGAAAAACGCGACCGCTGCGGTGGCCGTCGCCATGGATGAAGGTGTGTCTATTGAGGCGATAGTACAAGGATTGGCCGCTTTCCAGGGCGTTGGGCGACGTTTCCAAGTGTACGATACCTCAGCCTCTTGTTGGCCCGAGGTCATGCTGGTAGACGATTATGGTCATCATCCTACCGAAGTGGCTGCCACTATTCAGGCTGTCCGCGATGGTTGGCCAGGTCGCCGTTTAGTGATGGTGTACCAGCCGCATCGTTATTCACGCACGCGTGATTTGTACGAAGATTTTGCACAGGTGTTGTCAACGGTTGATCAGTTGTTGCTACTGGAAGTGTATGCCGCTGGTGAAGCGCCAATTAGTGGTGCGGATTCGAAAAGTCTTTGCCGCAGTATTCGTCAGCGCGGGCAAGTGGAGCCTATTTATGTCGAAACCGTCGATGACGTCGCGCCATTACTCCATGGGCTATTAAAGCCAGGAGATATTCTGCTTACCCAAGGAGCGGGTAACGTAGGAAGTTTGGCGTCTAAATTGGTGCTGGAGGTATAGTCATGGCGCGCTATTTGGAGAGTGTCGTTGGCGTCTTGTTTGGGGGGGATTCCGCTGAGCGCGAGGTCTCTTTGCTATCGGGTCAAGCCGTGCTGACCGCCTTGCTATCCAGAGGCTACAACGCCATCGGTATCGATCCAAGCGAGTCAGATTTTGAGGCAAAACTGGCTACGGTTGACGTCGCCTTTATTGCATTGCATGGACCCGGCGGCGAAGACGGCACAATGCAGGCGTTGCTAGAGGAGAAACAAATCCCTTACACCGGCAGCCGTGTATCACCTTCAGCCACGGCCATGGATAAGCTGGCAACTAAACACGTATGGGTTGACTGTGGACTTCCGACGCCGCCTTTCGTTGAGCTAGCAAGTGAAGCGCAAATAGCCGAGCTGCCACTTGACTACCCAATGTTTGTGAAGCCTGCCAATGAGGGATCGAGTATTGGGATGTCGCGCGTGACCAACCAGGAAGAACTGGTGACAGCGTATCGTGCGGCGGTGCCCTACAACGGGCATGTGTTAGTGGAGCAGGGCGTTCAAGGGGCAGAGTTTACTGTGGCTATTTTAAATGGCTTGGCCTTGGCACCCATCCGCCTTGAGACAGACCATGTTTTCTATGACTACGATGCCAAATATATCGCGGATGATACGCGTTATATCTGTCCATGTGGCTTGCCAACAAATAAAGAGCATGAGCTACGCCGGTTGTGTGAGCAAGCCTTTGCCGCCATTAAGTGCGAAGGTTGGGGGCGTGTCGACGTTATGCAGGATGAAGCCGGAGCGTTCTTTTTACTCGAGATTAATACCGTGCCGGGCATGACCTCGCACAGTCTTGTGCCGATGGCGGCTCGTGCAGAGGGCATGTCGTTTGACGATTTGGTAGAAGCTATTTTGGAGGAGGCACGTTGATGCTTTCTAAAAGCCCAGACGCCAAAGTAAGTGGTGCGGTGCGTGTTGCTGTACCAACGAATAAGCCGTCGCATAAGCCTGTGCGCTTAAGTGTCTTCTTATTTGTGGCGCTGGTCATGTTGTTGGCCGTGGGTGTGATTAAGGTTGCCCCGGCGATGCCAGCCATAAAGGGTTTCGATGTTGGCAGCGTTAGTGTCGTCAAGGTCATGGGTGATTTGAAATACATTCCAGAAAACGCCGTGATGGAGACATTGCAGCCCTACGCAGAGCAGTCGTTGGTAACGCTACCCTTGCGTCAAGTACAGGCGGATTTAGAGGCAATTAACTGGGTAGATAAAGCTATTGTCCAGCGCAAGCTACCTAGCGAGCTCTGGGTCACCATCGTGCCGCAAAAACCGATTGCTCGATGGCGTGATCAGGGGTTGGTAAACAACCGCGGCGAAATATTTATGGTAGAGGAAGTCGCTGAGGAATTTTTACAGTTACCGCTGCTAGAGGGCGAGCGCGAGTCACTGCCTGAAATTATGGCGACCTATATCGAAGTTCAGAAAGTGCTTAGAAAACGAGGTCTGGGCGTGATGCAGTTAGCGCGAACCCCACGCGGAAGCTGGCAACTTAAAACCATCAGTGGGGCGACCGTGCTGTTTGGTCAAAGCGATGTGGTAGAGGCGGCGCAACGATTTGTATCGGTATACCAATTCTTAGGGCACGGTTCAGAAAATAAAATATACGACACCCGTCACAATAGTGGCGTGGCGGTGATGTGAGGCGAGAAATGGCAAATAACAATGAAATGATTGTGGGGTTGGATATTGGTACATCAAAAGTGGTGGCCATTGTCGGCGAAATTACCCCTGACGGCGCTTTAAATATTGTTGGAATTGGTAGTCACCAGTCGCGCGGTTTGAAAAAGGGTGTGGTCGTAAATATCGAGTCAACGGTGGCGTCCATTCAGCGCGCGATTGAAGAAGCTGAACTGATGGCGGGATGTCAGATTCACTCGGTCTATGCGGGCATTGCAGGCAATCATATCCGCTCTTTGAACTCGCATGGCATTGTGGCTATCCGGGACAAAGAGGTGACGCAATTAGATGTTGAACGCGTCATTGATGCAGCGCAGGCAGTAGCGATTCCTGCTGATCAGAAAGTGCTGCATATCCTGCCTCAGGAGTTTGTAATTGATAACCAAGAAGGTGTGAAAGAACCGCTGGGCATGTCTGGCGTACGTTTGGAAGCGAAAGTGCATTTGGTTACCTGCGCAGTAAATGCGGCTCAAAACATTGAAAAATGTATCCGTCGCTGTGGCCTCGAGCCAGAGGACACTATTCTGGAACAGTTAGCCTCAAGTTATGCGGTATTGACTGAGGATGAGAAAGAATTGGGTGTGTGTATGGTGGATATCGGGGGTGGAACAACTGATATCGCTATCTTCACTGAGGGGTCTATCAAACACACGGGCGTTATTCCTATCGCTGGCGATCAAGTGACCAATGACATTGCCATGGCATTGCGCACACCAACCCAGCACGCCGAAGAGATCAAAATGAAGTATGCCTGCGCCTTAACGCAGCTTGCCGCCGCTGATCAAACCATCAAAGTGCCAAGTGTTGGCGATCGTCCGCCGCGCGATTTGTCACGCCAAGCCTTAGCGGAGGTTGTAGAACCTCGCTACGACGAGCTGTTCACCCTTGTGCAGGCTGAATTGCGGCGCAGTGGTTACGAGGATCTTTTGGCCGCTGGCATCGTGCTCACTGGTGGTACCTCAAAAATGGAAGGGGTGGTTGAGTTGGCAGAAGAGATTTTTCACATGCCGGTCCGCCTCGGTTCACCACAAAACGTTACCGGTTTATCCGATATCGTTAAAAACCCCATTTACTCAACTGGCGTGGGCCTGTTGATGTATGGCTTAAAACAACGCCGCTCCAGTTTTACTAAGAGTCGGCATCATGAATCATCAAATGAATCAGGTTTTTGGGCAAAAACCAAAGCTTGGTTCAAAGGTAATTTTTAATGTTCTGTTCAACACGTGAGGGTCAACACAATGTTTGAATTCGTCGATAACGCACCACAAAACGCAGTAATTAAAGTCATCGGAGTCGGTGGCGGCGGCGGTAATGCCGTTAAACATATGGTCGCAAATAGCGTCCATGGTGTGGATTTCATCTGCGCAAATACCGATGCCCAAGCACTCAGCGATGTTCAGTCGCATACTGTGCTTCAGCTCGGTCATGGCATCACTAAAGGCCTTGGTGCAGGTGCTAATCCGGATGTAGGTCGTCAAGCGGCGATGGAAGATCGCGCGCGTATCGCCGAAGCTTTACACGGCGCCGATATGGTCTTTGTGACAGCCGGTATGGGTGGTGGTACAGGGACTGGCGCGGCACCGGTCGTCGCTGAAGTTGCCAAAGAAATGGGCATTCTGACTGTGGCTGTGGTGACCAAGCCTTTTGTTTTTGAAGGCCGCAAACGCATGAAAATTGCTGAAGCAGGGATGTTGGAACTGCAACAGCACGTCGATTCGTTGATCACAGTGCCCAACGATAAGTTGCTTAGCGTATTGGGTAAAGAGGCTAGTTTAGTTTCCGCTTTTCAAGCGGCAAACAACGTGTTGCAAGGGGCAGTACAGGGTATTGCTGACTTGATCATCAATCCCGGTTTGATCAACGTCGACTTTGCTGACGTACGTACCGTCATGTCTGAAATGGGCATGGCGATGATGGGCACAGGTGCGGCCACCGGTCCTGATCGCGCGCGTGAGGCAGCTGAAATGGCCATTCGCAGTCCATTGTTGGAGGACATCGATTTACAAGGTGCGCGCGGTATTCTGGTCAATGTCAGTGCGAGCGAAAATCTTTCACTAGGTGAATTCAACGATGTTGGTGAAGCCATTGAAGAGTTTGCCTCTGAGGAAGCCACCGTGGTGGTGGGTACTGTCATCGATCCTTCGCTGGGTGATGAGGTTCGTGTGACGGTTGTGGCTACTGGTCTGGGTGGTAAAGGCGAGATGCGTTTAGTAACGCCGACTGCACAGCCGGTCAAGCAGGCAGTATCAAGACTAGAAGCTAGTGTGAACTACGATATTCCAACCACAATTAGAAAGGGTAACACTATGTTGAAAGGCAGTGCTCAGGCGGTAACGCGTGAAGCGCCAGCGGAGCCAAGAACAGATCTTGACTACCTGGATATTCCTGCGTTCTTGCGTCGACAAGCTGACTAGGTTGCGGTGTCGGTGTTAAGGCCAAACACGAGGTTTGGTCTTGGGGATGCATTTGCGCTAAAATAGCCAACTTTTTGATGTCACCAAGGGATCAAGCGAGCTTACGATGATTAGGCAACGAACGCTGAAAAATTCTATCCGAGCCACAGGCGTGGGTCTTCACACCGGTAAAAAGGTGTACCTGACCCTCAGACCTGCGCCGGTGGATACCGGAATTGTTTTTCGCCGGGTTGATCTTGATCCTGTGGTGGAAGTGAAAGCCCATGCACTAAACGTGGGCGATACCACGATGTCGACCACACTTGTCAATGGTAATGTTCGCGTATCCACGGTTGAGCATCTGTTGTCGGCAGTGGCTGGTTTAGGTATCGATAACGCTATTATTGACGTCAGTGCCCCCGAAATTCCCATCATGGATGGCAGTGCTGCACCGTTCGTATTTCTCATCCAATCAGCGGGTATCGAAGAACAAAGTGCGTATAAGAAATTTGTGCGCATTAAGAAAGACGTCGTTGTGACAAGTGGCGATAAGGTTGCGAGTTTTAAGCCCTACAATGGTTACAAACTCGGCTTTCAAATTGAGTTTGATCACCCCGTGCTTCGCGGTAACGTGCAAACTGAATTAGAGTTTTCAAGCACCTCTTTCGTAAAAGAAATTAGCCGCGCACGAACCTTCGGTTTTATGCACGAAGTAGAATACTTACGCTCCATTGGTTTAGCGCGTGGCGGTAGCGTTGATAACGCTATTGTGGTAGATGAATACCGTATTTTGAATGAAGACGGTCTGCGTTATGAGGACGAATTCGTTAAACATAAGGTACTTGACGCCATTGGTGATTTATTCTTAATGGGCTATAGCTTTATTGGCGAATTTCGCGCCTTTAAATCGGGCCACGCCCTCAATAACGCACTTTTGCGTGAATTGATCAAGCGTCAAGATGCATGGGAATTCGTGACATTTGACGATCCTGCCTTGTCTCCTATCAAATTTGCGGGTGCGGTCTCAGTCGCTAGCGCCTAATGCTATTAGCCTATAGACTACTAGTCTAAGTGGATGTTTTGTGGCATATTCAGCCACAGCGAATGGAAAAGCGGTCTTGTCAGTTGCGCTGGCAGCCGCTTTTTTCTTGTAGGTATTTGAAATTAAAGGTTTTATGAAGATAGTCCTAGTTAGCCGCCGCTATAGTCGTGCGCACACACTTAGCTTTAGCAAGGCGACACTCGCCTTGTTGTCGCTATGTTTTGTGGGTATGCCTGTAAGTTTAGGTTACCTGACTTTTCAAATGTCTGCAGAACAAGCCGCGGTACAAGCGGATAAAGATGCCCTGATTGCTTTGCAAAGTGAATTGCAACAGCAGCGTGAAGAACTTTCCGATGTTGAGCGAGATGCGCGCGATACACTCGCTGCCATGACAATGAAGTTGGCTGAAATGCAAGCCCAAGTTTTGCGCTTGGATGCATTAGGTGAGCGTTTGACCGACATGGCGGAGATGGATGATGGCGAGTTTGATTTCTCTCAAAAACCTGCGTTTGGTGGACCTGAACTGGTACCTCAAGCGTTTGAAGAAAGTGAATCTAGTGTACTGGCGGCCATTGAAGAACTGAGTCATAAAGTTGATAGTAAGGGTAAGCAGTTAGAAGTTCTCGAATCCCTTCTCAGCAACAGTAAAATTCAGAACGATGTCAGTCTGACTGGGCGACCTGTGGTCAAAGGGTGGCTCTCTTCACAATACGGTTATCGTACCGATCCATTTCACGGCAATAAGGCTTGGCATAGCGGGGTTGATTTCGCTGGCAAATATGGCTCTGATGTCGTAACGGTTGGGTCAGGCGTGGTAACCTGGTCTGGCGACCGCTATGGTTATGGGCAGATGGTGGAAGTCAACCATGGTAATGGCTATGTCAGTCGCTACGCCCACAATTCCGAGAATTTCGTCGTCCCAGGCGAAATCGTCAAGAAAGGTCAGGTTATTGCTGCTATGGGCAGCAGTGGTCGTTCAACTGGCCCTCATGTTCACTTCGAAGTATACAAGCACGGCCGCACTGTCGACCCCGCCACGTATATCCACCGTACTCATCGCTAGTACTCGCGTCACGCTATAAATTTGGAATAAGTTGGCGTCAACGCCTGGTTGGCGGATATTTGGTATTGGAAATTCATCATGATCGGTAATGTATTAAAGAAAATTTTTGGTAGTAGAAATGACCGTGAGCTCAAGCGTTTGCGCAAAATGGTCAATAAAATTAATGCGCTAGAAGAAGGTGTAAAAGCGCTGAGTGACGAAGAAATTCGTGCGCAAAGTGAGGCGCTTAAAGCGCGCGTTCAGGGGGGTGAAAGCCTTGACTCTGTATTGCCTGAGGCCTTTGCGCTGGTGCGTGAAGCCGGTGTCCGTGCTATGGGTATGCGCCACTTCGACGTGCAAATGATTGGTGGTATTACCCTGCATGAGGGGCGTATTGCCGAAATGAGAACGGGTGAAGGTAAGACGCTGGTGGCTACATTACCTGCTTACCTCAATGCTCTGGCCGGTCGCGGCGTGCACTTGGTTACAGTGAACGATTACCTAGCGACACGTGACGCGGAGTGGATGAAACCGTTGTACAACTTCCTCGGTATGTCTGTTGGTGTGATAGTTCCGGGCCAGTCGCAACAGGAGAAACGTCAAGCCTACCAGTGCGACATTATCTACGGTACCAACAACGAATTCGGTTTCGACTACTTGCGCGACAATATGGCGTTTTCGCTTGAAGATAAAATGCAGCGCGAACTTAACTTTGCCATTGTCGACGAAGTAGATTCTATTTTGATCGATGAGGCGCGTACCCCATTGATTATTTCCGGTCCAGCCGAAGACAGTTCGCAGCTCTATATCAAAGTTAATAGTATGGTGCCGCAGCTGACGCAGGAAACGGAGGAAACACCCGGGCATTTCACGGTGGATGAGAAGACCCGTAGTATTGAATTGACCGAAGACGGCCACCAGTTGGTGGAAGATATGATGTACCGAGAGGGTCTACTTCAAGAAGGTGATAGCCTGTACGCCGCCACCAATCTCAATTTATTGCATCATGTGATGTCTGCGCTGCGCGCACATACTCTTTATCACAAGGATGTTGAGTATATTGTTCAGGACTCCCAAATCGTTTTGATCGATGAGCATACTGGTCGTACCATGTTGGGTCGTCGTTTATCAGAGGGTTTACACCAAGCTATTGAGGCTAAAGAGGGGGTGAAGATTCAAAACGAGAGTCAAACCCTTGCGTCGACGACATTCCAAAACTATTTCCGTTTATACAATAAGCTTGGCGGTATGACCGGTACGGCGGATACCGAAGCCTTTGAGTTTCTGCATATCTACGGTTTGCATGTTGTGGTGATTCCCACCAATAAACCAGCCGTTCGCCAGGACCTGAATGATTTAGTCTTCCTCACAAAAGAAGAAAAATTTGACGCCATTGTTGCCGATATCCAAGAGGCTGTTGCTAAAGGCGCGCCTGTGTTGGTAGGTACGGCATCGATCGATACCTCCGAGGATTTGTCTCGCCACCTTAAAAAAGTCGGTATCAAGCACAATGTCCTGAATGCGAAATATCACGCTAAGGAAGCCGAGATTATTGCTCAAGCCGGTCGCCCAGGTACGGTTACGATCGCTACAAATATGGCGGGTCGTGGTACCGATATTGTCCTTGGTGGTAACCTAAAAGTTGAAATCGCTGAAAAGCCCAATGCCAGTGAAGCCGATGTGGCAGCCATGACAGCAGATTGGCAAGCCCGCCATGACAAAGTGATGGAGGCGGGTGGTCTCCACATTTTTGGTACCGAGCGTCATGAATCTAGACGTATTGATAACCAGTTGCGAGGTCGCGCTGGCCGACAAGGTGATCCCGGGGTCTCTAGGTTTTACCTGTCGCTGGATGATAATCTCATGCGTATTTTCGCTTCTGATCGTGTGAAGAGCTTTATGACGGCACTGGGCATGGAAAAGGGCGAAGCAATTGAGCATCGCATGGTGAGTAATGCCATTGAAAAGGCGCAGCGTAAAGTGGAAGGTCGCAACTTTGACATCCGCAAAGCATTGCTCGAATACGATGATGTTGCCAATGATCAACGACAAGTGATCTATGCACAGCGAAATGATCTGCTTGAAGCGGAGCGAATCGATGACACCTTGTCGATTATTCGTGCCGAAGTCGTCAACGATGTTATCAGTAATTTCATTCCGCCTATGAGTGTCGAAGAGCAGTGGGATATCGCTGGTCTTGAGCGTCAATTGCATCTGGAATTTTTTGTCGAGTTGCCTCTACAAGCGTGGCTGGACGCGGAGGATGACTTAGAGGAAGAAGGGCTACGCGAGCGCATTGTTGCTGCGGTTGAAAAAGCTTACACCGATAAAACAGATTTCTTGGGGGATGAAATTCGTCGCTTTGAGAAACACATCATGCTTAATATTCTTGATTCGCTGTGGAAAGAGCATCTGGCGACCATGGATCATTTGCGTCAGGGCATTCATTTGCGCGCTTATGCACAGAAAAATCCTAAACAAGAATATAAGCGAGAGGCCTTTGAATTATTTGAAGCCTTGTTAAACAACTTAAAGGTGGAAGTGATTCGCTTTTTAGCACGTGTTGAAATCCGCAAAGAAGAGGATGTTGATGCAGTGCAGGAGCAACGTCGCAAGCAGGAAGAGGCGCGGAAAGTCGAGTATAAGCATGCCAATGCCAGTGCTTTAGGTGAGGTCAGTGACGATACATCAAGTGCCATGCCTTACACGCGCGAGGGGCGAAAAGTGGGTCGAAATGATCCTTGTCCATGTGGTTCTGGACAGAAATTTAAACAATGCCACGGTAAATTAAACTAACGAGAGACAACGTATGGCAGTCGGTAGCGGTGAAATTGGGGTGCTTTACCCCGTCGCTGGTGTAAAGATTGGTATTGCCAGTGCAGGTATTAAAAAACCGGGTCGTCGTGACACGGTAATATTTGAGTTGTGTGACGGTGCCACCGTGGCGGGTGTTTTCACGTTGAACCGATTCTGTGCTGCCCCTGTCCATGTTGCCAAGCGTCATATAGCTCGGGGTAATATCCGTTATTTGATGGTGAACACAGGGAATGCCAACGCCGGAACGGGTGAAGAAGGGCTGCGAAATGCGGCGCGTTCTTGTGAGGCATTGGCTAGTTTAGTTGGCTGTGCAAGTGAGCAGGTCTTACCGTTTTCTACGGGTGTTATTGGCGAGCGTTTGCCTATTGAGAAGCTGGAAAGTGCGCTTCCGGCGGCACTGGAAAACTTGTCTCCAGACCATTGGCTCGATGCGTCGCATGGCATCATGACCACAGATACTCGCCCCAAGGCCGCGTCAAAACAAATAAGTATTCACGGTCAGGTTGTGACGATTACCGGTATTGCCAAAGGGGCCGGTATGATTAAGCCCAATATGGCGACGATGCTCGGATATGTGGCAACGGATGCAGCAATTGAGCGTGACCTTTTACAAGGGTTGCTAGACCGTGCGTGTAATATGTCGTTTAATCGTATTTCTGTCGACGGCGATACCTCCACCAATGATGCGTGTATTCTGGTGGCGAGCGGTGCCTCCGGTGTAAAGTTATCACCCAGTGATGATGCCTTTGATGATTTCGCTGAAGCCTTATTTGAGATATTCGTTACGTTGGCGCAAGGTTTAGTGCGCGATGGTGAGGGCGCCACAAAGTTTGTGACGGTAAACGTTGACGGTGGTAAGACCACACAAGAGTCTCTGTCTGTGGCCTACACCATAGCCGAATCCCCATTAGTGAAAACCGCCTTGTTTGCCAGTGACCCCAATTGGGGCCGCCTGTTGGCGGCGATCGGTCGAGCGGGTATTGACGATTTGGATGTTGAAGGTGTGTCGGTGTATCTTGGTGATGTGCTCATTGCCGAAAAAGGTGCCAGGGCGTTGTCATATACTGAACAAGCGGGGCAGGCGGTGATGCGTCAGGAGGAGATTGAGATTAACATTCATCTTGGCCGGGGTGATGCGCGTGAAACCGTTTGGACAACTGATTTCTCATACGACTACGTCAAGATCAATGCCGAGTACCGAACTTAGTATCGTTGGGTGTTGGGGGGTTATGCGATGAAAACATTGCGTCGTTTGCTGCTTATTTTGATCGCGATGGTAGTGATTATCTTTGGCGTCTTGTTCAGCCTGCAAAATCAGACAGTGATAAGTGTCGATTTGCTATTGCCTGGTGTTATTCAGCAGACCATTGCGTTTTGGGTATTGGGTAGTTTTGTAGCGGGAGTATTACTTTCGCTGGTTGTTTTTTCTTTGCTCTTTTTTCAGACTCAGCAGCGCAACATTCGCCTAACGCTCAAAATGAAAGCGCTACAGCGACAATTGATCAATCAAGAGGCTAACGCCAAGTAGCCATGAGCGGTAAGCTTTATGCCTTGCTGGTATTGGCGCTAGGGATTGGCTGGTGGTTGGGTAAGTATGGCTGGCCTCATTGGTCAATGCCGTGGCGAAGACCTCGTACTAAGCAATATCTTAAAGGCTTAACATATCTTATCAATGAACAGTCCGATGCGGCTGTTGACAGTTTTCTTGAGCAATTAGATGTCAATCCCAAGACCCTTGAAATGCATATTGCTATCGGTAGTATGTTGCGCCGCAAAGGTGAGTTAGATCGCGCGATTCGTATACACCAAAATATTCTTGAAAGCGGTTCCCTCAATACCAAGGAAATGTCGCTAGCGCAGTTAGAGCTAGCGAGAGACTTTTATAGTGCGGGTATTCTTGATCGTGTTGAAACAATCCTGTTGGATATGATTCAACGAGGTGCCCGTTATCAGATCGAAGCTCACAATCTGCTCTTAAAAGTTTATCGTGATCTACAGCAATGGCAGGATGCTCTTGATACAGCAGTAACGCTTAGGCGCCTTTCAATATCGGCGACTGAGTTGAAGAAATTGAGTGAAGCCATGGGTCACTATTGTTGTGAACTGGCGTTTGAGGCAATCGAGCAACACCAGATACGCCTTGCTGAAAGCCATCTTCAACAAGCACTTTTGTATCATCCGAGCTGTGTGCGAGCCACCATTATGGCTGCTACCTTGGCTGAGGGCATTGAGGGGGTTGAAGCCGCTAAACAGCGTCTTTATAAGATTGTAGAGCAAGATGTAAGTTTGTTTTCCGAGGCGATTAACGTCTTGGCAACGATGGAAGTGGATGAGGCGACTATTCAGGTGGTTCGCAGCGCGCACCAGTTACACCCTAGTCTCAGTGCTTTCCAATATTTGTATGCTGCCACCTGTTCCCAAGCCGGCGAAGAGGCGGCGCAAGAATTTTTATTGGAAGAAGTCTCGACACGTCCCAGTATTACCGCACTTGATCGATATCTTGAACATCAGCCGCTGAATAAGACGAATCAAGACGTTAGAGGTATTGTGAGGCATACCTTGCAACGCATTCTGACACGACGTGACCGCTATGTTTGTCGCCACTGTGGCTTTCGCGGCAGCCACATGCATTGGCTTTGTCCAAAATGTAAACGTTGGGGAGAAATTAGGCAGCGCTACGGGTTATAATGCCTGTTTTTAATGATGGAATAACACCATGAGCGACCCCAAGGTTATTGTTGCCCTCGATTACCCTAATGCTGATGCCGCGTTGGCGATGGCAGATCAGTTGAGTCCTGAATTGTGCCGTGTAAAGGTGGGAAAAGAGTTGTTCACCGTCGCAGGACCGCAGGTGGTTCGAGCCTTAATGGACAAAGGTTTTGATGTTTTCCTTGATCTTAAGTTTCACGATATTCCCAATACGGTCGCGGCAGCAGTGAAAGTGGCTGCGCAGATGGGTGTGTGGATGGTGAATGTCCACGCCTCCGGCGGCAGCCGTATGATGCAGGCTGCACGTCAAGCGGTAGATAGTGTGCCTGGGAATAAAACCCACCTTATTGCGGTGACTGTGCTCACCAGTATGAGTCCAGAAGACCTTGCGGAGACAGGTATCCGTCTGTCGCCGTTGGAGCACGTGTTATATCTCGCTAAGTTAGCTAAAGGCTCTGGAATGGATGGCGTCGTTTGTTCTGCGCAAGAGGCCCGTGCACTTCGTGAGCACCTAGGCGACGATTTTCTGTTGGTGACGCCCGGTATCCGTTTGCCAGGTGACGCTGCCGGTGATCAGCGAAGAGTAGTGACGCCGTGTGATGCCCTAGCGAATGGCAGTAGTTATTTGGTCATGGGGCGCTCCATTACGGGTGCCGCTGATCCAGTAGGTGTTCTGCAAAAGATCGACGTTTAATTTCTTGAAAGTCGCTATAAGCGGCTTTTTTTATATATGCTTTTCTTCTAAAAAAAGTGAAAGTTGTCCGCGTTTTGATTACAGACAAGAAGGCCATTTAGGGCCTATATTAATTTGGCATCCCGGTAGTGTGTTGTGACAGGACGTTACAAAACCAAGGATGGTAGCCAATAAGGATGTTGGTTATGAGTGGACGCTCGGCGCTTCAGGGATGCATTCTTTTATCAAACAAGGAGTGTTTGTTATGGTTCATATTAGACAGTGGATGTCTGCGTTAACCGCAGGCGTGATGTTGGGTGTTTCTGTGTTGACTATGGCGCAGGAACCGGTAGATATTAATACCGCGAGTGCCGAAGTTATTGCTCAGGCGCTCAACGGTATTGGGCTTAAGCGAGCGCAAGCTATCGTCGACTATCGCGAAAAGCATGGTGCCTTTCAAAGCTTAGCCGATTTAGAGGCGGTTAAAGGCGTTGGCTCTGCTACGTTGAGTCGAAATCAAGACCGTATTTTATTCGAGTAAGCCTTTTGCCGGCTTAGTCTCACTAGGCCGGCTTCAGTCGACTAGCTTTAATTTTCCAAACACAGACGCATCGATATAACCTAGATTTTTATCCCCGTGGCGGGGTGTAATCGCATGCGACCCCATGAAGTGCTCTCGTTGTGAGCTACCATCGTTATCACAGTAGGCGAGCATAAACCCCATGACTTTATTTTTTGTGAGCTTCACCGGGATGTTGGTCGCTAAATGATCAAAACTGTCATCGTAAATGAGGATCGCCACCTCCCAGGTAATGGCATAGGGTGGCGTTGTTTGTCGTGTCCATACACTGGTGACGTGATCGTTTAGCAGTACGACCCCTTCGTCTTGCCTCTGTCCAAAATCTGCCACATTACCATCGAGCCCAATGTGGTAGGCGAAGGCATTATAACTGTAAAGATGATGGCCCCCAGAGGCGTCCTCATCGATAAAAACTTCCAATGTGTCGTCATCCCAATAGCGGTCGTAGGGATTGGGGTGGCTATCAAAAATAACGTCATCAATAATTTCGGCGATGAGATAAAGCTGTGTTTCGTCCCAAGCCAGTTTGAATCGACCTGAAAAGTCTTCTGCTGTTGGCATGTTACCCACCATTAATTGGTCTAGGGGGTGCCAAGTGGCTTGCTGCCAAACAGCTTCATCGGCACGGCCATCTATCAACATATTGTCTTTGGTTTTGATGGCTTCCATGGCCGCGAGGGGAATCGATAGGGCGAGGCTAGTGATACCCACCAGATGTGCTAAAGATGACATGAGCTTTCCTCTTTTTCATTGAACATAGCATCGTTTCTGCCCCTTAACTAGTATTGGCTTTAACGTTACACTGGGTCTTCAGTAGAGGGTTTAATCTTGCAGCAAAAAGACCTAGAGTTATTTATCACCTTGTGTGAAACCCTTCACTTTGCCCGTGCCGGTGAGTTGATGCATATGAGTCCTTCTGCCGTAAGTCGTCATGTGCAGCGAATAGAACAAGCGATGGGCGTGCCCTTGCTTAAGCGTGACAACCGCCGTGTCATGCTGACCCGTGAAGGTCTCATTTTTAAGCGTCACGCCGAACAGATGCTGTCGAGTTGGCAGGCTATGCAGCGTGACTTATACAGCGAAGATAAAGCACTGTCTGGGGAAATAAGTCTCTATTGTTCAGTGACTGCCGCTTACAGCGTATTGGTTAATATTATGGAGCAAATGCGTCGACGCTATCCTGATGTAGAATTGAAACTCCATACCGGCGATGAGGCGATTGCTATCGATCGCGTGGCTGCTGGTAAAGAGGATATTGCGATAGCCGCCCATCCGGAACAGCTCTCTCAACGGCTTAATTTTTTAACCTTGACGCATTCACCTTTGGTATTTATTCAGCCGGTTGTCACTTGTCCGAGTGAATCTCTCTTAGCAGAGGCTCAGGCTAAAGGCGATTTACCGCCTTGGGGTCAGTTGCCTTTTATTATGCAAGAAGTAGGTTTGGCACGTAGGCAGCTAGATGCTTGGTTTGCTAACTTGGGTATAGAGCCCAATATTTATGCCCAGGTTTCTGGCCATGAAGCCATTGTGAGTATGGTGGCACTCGGTTTGGGCATTGGGGTAGTGCCAGAGTTGGTTTTGCAGAGTAGTCCACTGTCTGGCAAGGTGAGTGTGCTAGATGTGCAGCCGCCGCTGCGCCCTTATGCCGTGGGACTGTGCGCCTTGCAAAGCCAGGTAAGAAACGATCTTATCCATGCTTTTTGGGATTGCGCGAAATCTGCCTATGCAATCAACTAGCGAAACTAAGGGAATACCCATACAATACTTGCCACAATTTTGGATCAAGTTATGACTGATAAAGAAGCACAAGATAACCCATCGAATGACAGCGATTTGAGCGGGATTGAAAACATTCTCCCCGTTGATGAGCACGAGGAAGAGATTTCCATTAATGGCAAAACGGAGCGGCGTCGAGGTATCTATTTGTTGCCAAATTTATTTACCACAGCGGCATTGTTTTCTGGCTTTTACGCCATTGTCTCCGGTGTGAATGGCAATTTTGAGGCGGCATCTATAGCTATTTTTGTTTCCATGATTTTCGATGGCCTTGATGGTCGTGTCGCGCGACTGACCAATACGCAGAGTAAATTTGGCGAACAGTATGATAGTTTGGCGGATATGGTTTCGTTTGGTGCGGCGCCTGCTTTGGTGATGTTCAGTTGGGCCCTCTCAGATCTGGGCAAGTTTGGTTGGGCGTGTTCCTTTATTTATATGGCTTGTGCGGCGCTTCGCTTGGCCCGTTTTAATGCCATGATTGATACGGCTGACAAAAACTTTTTTACAGGTTTGGCAAGCCCTGCGGCGGCATCTGTCGTGGCGGGTTTGGTTTGGGTTGGTCACGAACAAGGTTGGTCGGGTGAACTATTACCCACAGCATTGTCGTATTTAGTAGGTACAATCACGGCGTTTGTTGGCTTATTAATGATTGCCAATCTTCGCTATAACAGTTTTAAAGGCATTGACCTGCGTGGGCGTGTACCTTTTGTAGCTTTGCTCATTGTGGTGCTTATCTTTGCGTTGGTCACTGTTGATCCTGCCCGCGTGTTATTGGCAACTGCCATAATTTACGCTTTTTCAGGCCCTGTCCAATTTGTTTTGGGAAAAGTAAAGGCCACAAAAAAGGTGTAAATTATTTCGCGCCGGCATCTTTGGAGGTCGGCATGAAGCGATTTTTTATACCTAATATCCCTGCGAGTGAAATCACCCCGGAAGCTGTTTATCTGCAGCGCAGGAAATTTATGGCGATGGCGGCACTGGCGCCACTTGCGATGACGTTGCCATCTTCTGCATCAGTCAAAAGTCTGCACTTCAAACCTGCGTTAGATTCCTCGATACCTGGTGCTTTTTCAGCGGAGGACGCAACGCCTTATGAGCACGTTACCTCCTACAACAATTTCTACGAGTTTGGATATCAGAAAGATGATCCTGCGCGATATGCCGATCGGTTGACGACCGATCCATGGGCATTAGACATAGGTGGCTTAGTCAATAATCCAAGAAAAATTGGGCTTGAGGATGTGTTGGCAGGCGTGGATTTAGAGGAGAGAATTTATCGACTACGGTGTGTCGAAGCATGGTCAATGGTGATTCCCTGGGTGGGTTTTCCGTTGTCGGCATTGCTAAAGCAGTTTGATATTCAGGGAAGTGCGAAATATGTGAGATTTGAAACACTCCACCGTCCCAGTGAAATGCCAGGTCAAAAAAGTCTATTTGGTAGTATCGATTATCCTTACGTCGAGGGCCTTCGCATAGATGAAGCAATGCATCCTTTAACGATCTTGGCTGTAGGGCTCTACGGTAAAACGCTTCCCAATCAAAATGGTGCGCCTATTAGATTGGTGGTGCCATGGAAATATGGATTCAAAAGTATTAAATCGATAGTCAAAATTGAGTTGGTCGAGACTGTGCCGGCCACAACGTGGGCGTTATCTGCGCCTCATGAATATGGTTTCTTCGCCAACGTTAATCCATTGGTAGACCACCCACGTTGGAGCCAGGCGAGAGAACGACGATTACCGAGTGGATTGTTCAATCGGAACATTATTGAGACGCAAATGTTTAATGGTTACGCTGAACAAGTGGCAGGGTTGTATTCAGGGTTGGATTTACGAGTTAATTATTGATGTACAAAGAGCCTTGGCTACTCTGGCCCCTTTTATCATTACCCTTTTTGTATCTCCTCGGGATGGGGATGACAAATAGTCTTGGTGCAGATCCCGCCAAAGAGCTTGTCCACTCGACAGGTGAGTTTGCCTTGTGGCTTTTAATGCTTGTTATGCTTGCGAGGCCGTTGCAGCAATGGTTCAAACGTCGGGAATTGATGTCAATTCGGCGGGCATTAGGCGTGGCTAGTTTCATTTATTTGGTAATGCATGTTTGTCTGTATGTCGCCATGTATTTAGGATTCTCGATGGCGGCGCTGTTGGAGGATCTTATTAAACGTCCATACATCATTGTGGGAAGTTTGGCATTTTTACTCTCATTGATGATGGCGTTGACATCCAATACTTATGCGGTGAGGACATTGGGACGAAAATGGCAGAAACTTCATAGAAGTATTTATGCCATGGTGGTTCTTGTTTGTATTCATAT
>DATHYR010000175.1:0-3518 GCA_035458985.1 Pseudomonadales bacterium | reverse complement strand
TGGACTACTCGGGCGCAAATCATGACCAATGACCACGCGATCTCCCTCACCCACAGCGCGCCAAAACGCAGCCGCATAGGCATAGCAGACATCATGGGTCAGTTCTTCCACCAAATCTCGTACACCACTGGTGCCAAATTTCACGGGGCTTTCCGATAAAACAAAAATAGATGACATGCTAGCGCTCCTTAATCCATTGGGCGTAGGTTTGCAAAATAGTCGATATTTAAGTAAAGGACGCCAAACAATAAAGTAACGAGTTTGTGACTTCCTTGAGGGTTTAGAGGAATTCTAGCAGAAATATAAAAAAATCCCCCGCTGAGCGGGGGATTCATGCACCTTAGTAGACGATTAATTTGCGTCTACACAGCTAAATGAACGTGTGGCGACCACGTTACCGGCTCGCTCTGGGACGGCAACAGTAACAGTGACTAAGCCTGAGGTCTTATCTGTAGAGGTATCTTCGCCTAGGAAAATATCAAACGCGTGATTGCCAAAAGCACTGGTATCGACAAATTCGTAACTACTGACACCTAATACATCGCAGTTATCCGAGGTCACGCTGACCGTGGTTCCACCGGGTAAACGACCATTAAACAAATCAGAAATATAAATTCTGCGGGTATTGGCGTTGTCTGCATCGGTAATATCCACACCAACATCGTCCCCAGCGAGCAAGACATTAGATGTTGAATAAATACCAATATAGGGACTAGATCCACCTACGTTTAGTGTCAAGCTATCACTGACGGTAATGAGGTCTCGTGAACATACGGTAACTGCAGCCCCATCAGGACATAATGTACCGTTATAAATACCATCGGCGACGTCGTACACGGCATTGTTATTGAAATCGATAAACTCTTCTTCTTCACCACCCGTTTGCCAAGTATCACAGCGACCCGCATCAGCTTGCGTACCAGAAGCTGTTTTCACTGCATCACGACTAATACAGGCACCAACGGTATTCATGTTTCCAAACACACCATCTTCATTGTGATCAATAAAGGCTTCTGGCATATCCACAAAGGCTTCACCAGCATCGTATTGACCATTACCGTTAGCGTCGACAAAGGATTCCTCACCAATGGCATAGGCCAGCACCGTTGACCGACCACCGAATACTTGCCCTGGATAGGTTGGATTGGCCGCGCTATCAGCAATGACACTCGTGAAATTACTTCCCGTTAGCTCACCGACCACAACATTGCCCGTCAACACAGGACAGGGTACGCCACTTGGCACAGCAACCGCGCCCATCACAACGTCACCTGCTAACCAACCATTACTCAATGTGTCAGGGGTACCATCCATGTTTGAATCACACTGGCGGCTATTTAGCGTTGGCACAGGCCCAGTATTATTTGTGTCATCTGGCATGCGTGGGTTTTGACTATTCCATGCCACCGAGCAGGTCCCGCCCAAGGTCGAGCATGTATCGACAATACGGCCATATTCAGTGGTGAAGTTGACCGCTGTCCCATCGGGCACGGGGTTGTTGAACGCATCCGCTGCCCTTAGATTCAAGGTTGAACTGAAACCATCAAATTCATAGCCCGCAGGGGTTAGGATTGTCGCACTCAAAGACATCGAATTTTGGTCAGCGAGACCTGTACTAACAATCAAACTATCTGAAACACTACTAATGTCCTGACCATTCACCGTGATTGTTGCCACCGCACGCACCGATGTCGCTACAGTACCGGCATTAACAATCACTGATACACGACCTTCAGCATTGGATGTTAAGCGCTCATCCGCAGTTATGACCCCAGCATTTTCAAGCAATTTGCCGTCGGCATTGAGATCGCCTGTTAGGTTGATACCGCCTGTTACCGTACTCAAAGAGACAGACACCGGCTCACCTGATTTTGGCTGACCCGCTTGATCTATCACCTCATAAATGAGGGTCGCAAATTCTTGACGGTTGTTACCACCGGTTCCCGCCATGGCGATAGACGCAGGTGTAGCAGAAACAAACCGAATAGAATTTGCTGGAGCATCTTCGACACTCAAAGAGCCAAGTGCTGACACATCTGCCAGCTCAACCACAGACGCCTGAAGACTATCCGTCGTAGCGCATCCTGTCGCTTCATAGGTTGCCGAAGCACGTCCATTAATTGTTTGAACACCCGTATCGATTCTCGCATCGCCAGATGAGGCACAACTACTGGTGAAGTTGATAGTTAATGGGGTCGTGAAAAGATTATCTTCATCATCATATACAGAGACTGACAGTGAGGCCGTACCCGCTGGGGATAAGGTCACCGACCCATCGGTCGTATTGTTAACGCCAATCACACCTTTTGTAGCGGCACTAAAGCCTAACGATAAATTCACTGCGCCAATGGAGAACGTCTTGCTCACGGAATCTTCAGCGATGGACGCCGTAATCGTTCCCGCCGCACCTGGATCACTGCCACCAGAGGCAATGGTCACATAAGCCACACCATTGCCATTGGTCAACACTTGCCCACTCGCTGGGGTTAATGCACCAGCCGTGCTACTAACAGTCACAATAGCGCCATCGAGCGGTACGTCGTTGGCATTTAAGACACGCACAACAAACAATCCCGTTTGTACCGCATTAATCGAATATTCACCCTCATCGGAGCGGGCTGCATCAAATTCTGTCAGACTACCAAGATACTCTGTGACTGAAGCCACTCCCCCTTCGGCATCAAGCACAGACATAGGATAAATACGCCCCTCAAGCTGAAGACCTGCGGCGGCATTAACGGCTGAGATCGTGGCTGAATAGGTTTGTCGCGCGGTGGCTGAAGCACCATCAGCTGCGGTGTAGACTACAGTGACTGCCCCCGCTTCACCTTCTTCGGCACCAGAGACATCAATTTGAACGGTAGCAACACCACTACTATTGGTCGCGACATTTCCTGAGGCCGGAAATAACGCACCCAGACTAGCAGTGGCTTCCACAATCTCGTTAGGTATTGGGTTACCGGCACCATCGACCAAAGTAATTTCTAGGGTTCTAGGCGCCGAATCGAGTATAAGGTTACCTTCTTGCGAGTAACCCGTCCTCCAAGCTAATGAAAGGCTTGGCGACGTTGAGGTATTAGAACCACCCGTGCCTCCTGTGCCACCTGTTCCCGTATCGACCCCTGCCGGCCCACTACCACCACAGGCAGCAACCATGACCATGATTAACATTGAAGACAGGGTATTTCTCATTTGTTTAGCAACACGCAACACAGGCATGTAGGATTCCTCCGTGAACTCACGACAGATACCGATAACACGGTATAAAACTTCACTTTCAGCATAGACCATTTTTTTTAATTGCTCTGAAAAATTCCTACCCGATCAAACTTTGCAAAAGAAATAGGCACGGGCGCTGTCGGCCTCGGGCATTTGCGACTAAAATAAAGCCACCATGGATGACCTTAAAACAATGCCCGCACCCCTCAAACGACGTTTCCACGAATTACGCTATTTACTGCCTGTCATGGTATTCATGCATAGCGGCGCTTGCTTGGCGGCATTAAGCATTTCAGGCG
>DATHYR010000174.1:0-14967 GCA_035458985.1 Pseudomonadales bacterium | reverse complement strand
ATGCTTAGTCGTGCGGTAATGGGAGCCTCGTTTATGGTGATGACGGCGCTGCATATTCACCAAGCCCATGGCATGATCGAATTCCACTTTGGTGTGTTTGTATTACTCGCCATTTTGCTTTACTACCGTGATTGGGTGCCGCTGATTGCTGCTGCAGGCACGATTGCTGTGCACCACTTGGCCTTTTTCTATTTGCAGTCGCAGGGGTCCTCGGTGTGGATCATAGATGATCTGGCCAAAGGCTGGGGCATTATCTTCTTACACGCCGCCTACGTGATAGTAGAAACCGGTATCTTGTTGGTGCTTGCGCGTAACTTGCAAGCGTATGCGGTTGAATCGATGGAAGTGACTGCGGTGATCGATGAGATGCTGCAAGATGGCAGTATTGACTTGACGGTACGTACTAGTGAAAGCACTGAATTATTACAGCGCTTTAACCGCTTCACCAGTGAGGTGGCAACCCTCTCGCGGCATACCAAAAAAGCCGCCGAGAGCCTCACGCATGAAGGTGATGCCCTAGGTAGCTTAACCGCTAAGATGAATCAGGCTGCCGATGTGCAGCAGCGCGAAACCAATATGATTGCCAGTGCGGTTGAACAGTTGTTGTCTGCGATTAGTGAGGTCAGTTCGAACACCGAGCAAACCGCTTATTCTGCTCGTGAAGCGAATCAAAATGCCCGTAAGACCAGCGCGGTGAGTGAAGAAACGCAGCGCGATGTTGAACATTTGGCACTAGAAATTGATGCCGCCGCTAAAACGATCGAGCACTTGAACAAGCAGACAGATAATATTGGAAAAGTACTGGATGTTATCCGTGGTGTGGCAGAGCAGACTAATTTGCTGGCCCTCAACGCGGCGATTGAGGCGGCGCGAGCTGGTGATCAGGGCAGAGGTTTCGCCGTGGTGGCGGACGAGGTTCGTACCCTCGCTCAGCGCACTCAACAATCGACCGAAGAAATCGACGAAATGATTGCTTCGCTGCAGAAAAATAGCCATGCCGCAGTGAAAGCCATTGAAAAGAGCCGTAACGATGCTCAGGCGTGTGCTAAGAATACCGAAGCCTCTCTTTCCTTGATTCGTAATACCAGCAAGGAATTGCAGACCATTAGCCAGATGACGGAGGTCATTGCCACAGCTGCCTCAGAACAGGCACACGTGATTCAGGAAGTGCAGAAAAACCTTGTCGCCGTGGCTGAGAGCAGCCATAAAATGGCGGAAGATACTTCGGGCGCTGAACGAGCGAGTGAATTTCTTCGGAATATGTCGCGCGAGATGGTGGGGTATACCAAGCGTTTTCGCGTTTAGCCTTTAATTGTCGCCATCTTCTAGAGATGGCGGCTTTTCGTATGTGAAGCCTTGCTGCGATGTATTTCATAACCATCTATACTCAGCGTCACAACACCAAAAAAGAGACACCCAAGTGCGACCTGTTCTTGAAGCATCGAAAACCACCACGAATGGGCTCGAACACTTATCGGGTGAAGAAACCCGCGAAATTGTCACACCTTATGCCTTTGGTGTCTCCCCCGACTTGCTAGGAAAAAAACTGGCGACACCGACGCGTCGCGCCTTGGCGCAAATCATCGACGTAGGCTTAGTGGCGCTATTAAGTAAGGCCAATGCGCTATTTTTAGCCTTTTTTGTGGCACTGACCTTCTTTCGTGCGGGGCAGAGGATGTCTTCACGCGGTGAGCTGACTATCACTCGCCGCGTGCTCCGTGTGTTTGGTGCAGTGCTATTGTTTTGGGTGACCTTCTCCCTTGTGGCGATATACAACGCGTCGCAGAATGGCAGTGGCATTGAAATTCTCGGTGAGGAAAAAGCGGGGCCTGTATTAACGATGGTAGAGAAGTTTGCCATCAATGCCTGTGAAACAGAGCCAGAATGCCTCAACAACGTGGCGGAAGAATTCGGGCGAGCCATTGGTGAAACGTTGACCACACGCGCAGAGGCTGAAGCCTCGTTGAGCGAGTTGCTCGACGGTCGTGGGTTGAGCAATGATCAGCGTGATATCTATCACGCCACCTTCTTGCAAGCATTCGACAATGCGCGAGGGTCACTCAGTCAATCTCAGGCACAAATGCCAACCACACAGGAAGCGTTGGCTGAAGAACCACCCGCAACGATCATCCCTACAAGGGCCTCATCGGCAATTGATGAGGAATACAGCGTTATTAAATGGATAAAGGGCATTTTCTCTGATTTAGGATTGGGATTTGGGTGGGCCGCGCTGTATTACAGTGTATTTACCGCTTGGTGGCGGGGTCATACACCGGGAAAAAGGTTGCTTAAAATCAAGGTGCTTAAATTGGATGGTAGTTCACTCAGCCTTTGGGAAAGCTTTGGCCGTTATGGTGGCTATGGCGCGGGTTTGGCAACCGGTTTGCTGGGTTTTTTACAAATCTATTGGGATGCTAATAGACAAGCGATTCAAGACAAGATTGCCGAAACGCTCGTGATATACGACGATGGCAGTCAAGACTAAGGTGAGTCAATCACGCCGAGCATTCTAAGTTCCGCCTCGGCCTGCTGTGACATCCCAATAAAGATGACTTGCATGCCTTTCTGTTTAGCACGTTTGACAATATCTTCAATCATCAGCGCGGTCGATAACCCAATCAACGCCGCGGTGCTCACATCGATCAGTAGAGCATGTTTACCTGGATACTGCTTCATCAGCTTTTTCAGCGACCTATCCGTGCCGTAACACATCGGGCCGCTGATCTTTAGTAACAGAGCGCCGCCGTTATAGAACATTAATTCTTCGCGTTCGGCTTCGCTGATAGCCACCGCCTCATTACTTCCATCCGTCAAGATCACTGAGCCCAACTGCATTTCAGACAGTTTATCGATGATGACCATGTTTTTGATAAATACCCCAACAAAGACTGCTGTGATGAGGTCTAC
Source organism: Pseudomonadales bacterium (assembly GCA_035458985.1). Lineage (GTDB taxonomy): Bacteria > Pseudomonadota > Gammaproteobacteria > Pseudomonadales > JAHEIH01 > JAHEIH01. The sequence continues at coordinate 12,060 of DATHYR010000174.1, read as the reverse complement.
CCACACCGTCAGAAACAGTACGAGTAACATCAAGGCCACCGGGAAGCGGGGCATTTTGTGTAAGCGGCGAATAAAGGGCCAGTCAATAATATCAACGCCAACTTTCAACAAAATACCGGCAAGAACGGCAATGGGAATATGGCTAAAGACAAATCCAAAGCCCAGGGCTATGGCAAGTATAATCAGCGAGTGCACCACGCCAGATAAGGGGGTGCTGCCACCGGCACGAATATTCACAATGGTTCGCATTGTGGCGCCTGCACCGGGTAAGCCACCTATCATGCCCGCAACGATGTTACCTAGTCCCTGTCCAATGAGCTCTCGATCGGAATCATGTTCTTGGCCGGTGACATTATCGGCAACAAGTGAGGTAAGCAATGAGTCGATAGCACCCAGCAACGCCAACATAATAGCCCCGAGTAAGACGTCCTTTACGGCAGTGAGCTGTAGTTCGGGCCAGTGCCATTCAGGAAGACCACTGGGGATATGCCCAATCACAGGATAGCTGTGGCTAGGCAGCGTGTGAAATGCTGCGATACTCACGACCAGCATAGCCACGATAGCTCCTGGCAGGATGCGCTGCCATCGGCTTGGCCAAAACGCCAGTATGCCGAGTGTGATGAAACCCATAATGGCATTGGGGAATGAGATATCGGTCAGTTGTGCAGGTAATGCCAATAGTGCCATGGGGACATTGCCACTGGCGGTATGTCCAAGAAGTGGCGCCAGTTGCAAAAGAATAATAATGACACCAATACCACTCATGAACCCTGAGATCACTGGGTAGGGCACCATGATGATGTATTTGCCTAACTTCAACGCCCCCATCACCATTTGCAAACATCCAGCGAGCATCACGGCGGTAAAGGCGAGCGCGAGTCCGTTGTCTGGATGATGTGTGAGAAACTGAGTAATAATCCCCGTCATGACAACGGTCATAGGACCCGTAGGACCAGAAATTTGCGAGGCGGTACCGCCGAAAATAGCCGCAAATATACCCACGATGGCGGCCCCATATAATCCAGCCAAAGGCCCAAGCCCTGAGGAAATACCAAAAGCGAGTGCCAAGGGTAGGGCGATGACAGCCGCCGTGATGCCGCCAAAGAGATTGCCGGTCATGTCGGAAGTGAAATCTTTGAGAGAATAAGCGGTTAGCTGCATGGCAAAATTATTGAGTTGTATCGCTCGAGATTAGCACACTCGCTTACAGGATGTTCAAACTTACACGATCTTTGCGATTATTTTCTAGCGACCTTGTGCACGCGGTGGACATGAAGATATTACCTAGAGTGTCATGCCCATGGCGGCCAGTTCCTTTTCAATAGTGCCACGCCAATCGCGATTGGCGGCAGGGCTGGCGGGTGAGGGGTGCAGAATGCGATGAACGGGAAGGCTCTCCCCAACGACACGCTTAGCGGCCGCCTCAGCAAATCCTCCCACACCAATAATTCGTTGCGGTGTTAGCGTTGCGATAATATGGGCCAACATTTCATCGCAGAGCTGGTACACCGCCTCGCGCTCTCCCTTCGACAGTTTGTCGGGGGTAATGTTGCGACCGGTATCGGCCATAAATACCAAGGGGCAGTAGTTGTGCACATAAAAGCGCGCAAAGAAGTTTTCTGCCGAGCCAAAACGCTCCTTAGCCCATGACCATACACGCTGACCACTGACTTCACTGCGTGTACAGGCAAACCCTTCGATGGCGCGTTTCGGGTGAGCATTGTCTGGTTGGTTGACCTCGCCAGTCACACCCATCCAGTCGCGCACGTGCTCAATTTCACCGAAAGGTACCCCCGTTTGCGCCATACCAAAAGGCCCCGGATTCATGCCTAAAAATAGTGCTTCAACACCCTTTTTCGCGAATTTCTCCACATATAAACGGTGCGGACGATGGGCGTAATCGAGGGGGTTATAGACATGCGTAACAGGCGCCTCGAAGCGCAGTTGATTAAGCAAGGCACTGGCGTGTTGTTCAGCGGTGAGGATGTCTTGAGCGATATTCATGTGCCCATAGTAATGGACTTTGCCTGATTTGTGTATGCGGTTGTTTTAACCGCAAAGAGTTTGTCACCCTCTCTGCGAGGTGCCGCCTACAGGCATAAAAAAGGCCTCCGAAGAGGCCTTAAAGGGTGCAAGGGGTTACTTGTTCATGCGGTGTTCAATCAAGTTGTCTACCACTGATGGATCTGCCAAGGTCGAGGTATCACCTAAGCTATCCAGTTCGTTGGCGGCCACTTTACGCAAAATACGGCGCATGATTTTGCCGGAACGGGTCTTGGGCAAACCGGGTGCCCATTGAATAACGTCGGGTTTGGCGATAGGGCCAATTTCTTTGACGCACATTTTTACCAATTCGGCGCGAAGTTCGTCGCTGGGTTCCACGCCGTTCATCAGGGTCACGTAGGCGTAGATCCCTTGACCTTTGATGTCGTGCGGGTAACCCACCACCGCGGCTTCTGCCACCGCATCGTGGAGCACGAGCGCGCTCTCGATTTCGGCGGTTCCCATACGGTGGCCAGATACGTTTAACACGTCGTCGACACGGCCCGTAATCCAGTAGTAGCCGTCTTCATCGCGACGGGCGCCGTCACCGGTGAAGTAATAGCCTTTATAGGTTGAGAAGTAAGTGTCGATCATGCGTTGATGGTCACCGTATACACTGCGAATTTGGCTTGGCCACGAGGCCTTGATACAGAGGTTGCCTTCAGCCGCCCCTTCCAACACGTTACCTTCGTTATCAACCAATTCCAACTGGACGCCGAAGAATGGCTTTGTCGCCGAGCCAGGTTTTAGGGCCGTGGCACCAGGCAAGGGAGTAATCATGTGCGCGCCGGTTTCAGTTTGCCACCAAGTGTCGACAATGGGGCAGCGGTCGTTACCTACCACATGGTAGTACCACTCCCATGCTTCGGGGTTAATGGGCTCGCCAACAGTACCCAGTAAGCGCAGTGATTGTCTGGAGGTCTTGGTGACAAAATCGTTGCCAGCACCCATCAATGCACGAATAGCCGTCGGTGCCGTATAGAAGGTGGATACGTTGTGTTTGTCGATGACTTGCCAGCAACGTGAGGCGTCGGGGTAGGTCGGTACGCCTTCAAACATTAAGCTAATGGCGCCATTGGTTAAGGGACCGTAAACGATGTAAGAGTGGCCAGTAATCCAGCCAATATCTGCTGTACACCAGTAAACTTCACCGTCTTTGTAATCAAAGGTGTACTTGTGAGTCATGGCCGCTTGCAGCAGGTAACCACCGGTGGTGTGTAAGACCCCCTTAGGTTTGCCCGTCGAGCCTGAGGTATACAGAATGAACAAGGGGTCTTCAGCATTCATTGGCTCAGCAGGGCAGTTGTCGTCCACGGTCTCAGCGATCTCGTGGTACCACACGTCGCGTCCCTCGGTCCAGGCAATATCGCCGCCGGTGCGCTCAATAACCAAGCAGGTGTGCACGTTGGGGCATTGTGCCATGGCGATATCGGCATTGGCTTTTAAAGGTACCGCTTTGCCGCCGCGCACACCTTCATCGGCGGTGATGACGATTTGGCAGTCAGAGTCGAGGATGCGGTCTTTTAACGCTTCGGGAGAAAATCCGCCAAACACGATCGAGTGCACGGCGCCGATACGGGTACAGGCCAGCATGGCATAGGCGGCTTCTAGGATCATGGGCATGTAAATACACACGCGGTCGCCACGCTTTACGCCTCGTGCTTTCAAAATATTGGCAAAATTACAGACCTTGGCATGCAGTTCGCGATAGGTAATTGAGGTGTCATCTTCTGGATCGTCACCTTCCCAAATCAGTGCTACTTGATCGCCGCGGGTGTCGAGATGGCGATCGAGGCAGTTGACCGAGACGTTGATTTGACCATCTTCAAACCAGGCCGCTTGCCCCTTAACAAAGTCATACTCGCAGACCTTGGTAAAGGGTTTTTCCCACGTTAGAAACGCGTTGGCTTGCTCTGTCCAGAAACCGTCAGGATCTTCGACTGAACGCTTGTACATGGCGTCGTAGGTAGCTTCATCGATATGGGCGTTGGCCTTAAAGGCCTCTTTGACGGGGTAGACTTTGACTTCAGACATGGGCGTTTCCTGTGCTGTAATTGTTCGAATGTCGAGCGATAACTCATATGCAGCTTAGGATAATAGCCTGTGTGGGAAGGGGATTCTATAGCCTCTAGACTAAAGTCGTATGAAGAAAAAGTGAGGTTTGGTGCGGCTTTGCGCCGCACCTAGCTAATGCGATTATGCCAGTTCCACGATCTCGAAGCTGTGGCTGACGTCAACACCGGCTTTACCCATGGTGATGGACGCCGAGCAATATTTTTCGGCGGAAAGTTCAACCGCACGTTTCACTTGGCTATCTTTAATGTCACGGCCGGTCACAACAAAGTGCAGGTGAATTTTAGTAAACAGTGCCGGCACGGCATCCACCCGTTCAGCGGTGAGTTCGCAGCGACAGTCAATCACATCTTGGCGACCTTTTTGTAACATGCTCATCACGTCAATCGACGAACATCCCCCCACACCGAGCAGAAGCATTTCCATGGGGCGGATACCCAGGCTGCCTTCACTGGCACCATCCATGACGACCGAGTGCATCGATCCCGATTCGCCTACAAAACGTTTTTCATCAAGCCAACGGACAGTCGCTTGCATAGTGTTCTCCAACTGGTCTGTGTATAAAGATCGCTACTTTAGCAAAAAAGCTAAAAAGGCGCTGCATAGATTCTGCCTGAGTTGACCGCGGCCCGTTTCTCATCTACATAAGTAGTTGTTATTTATACATGGAGAAGCGCATGAGCGTGATCGACAAAGGCATTCCCAGCGCCGACTTGAATGATTTTTTCTCAGCCTGTCATCAGCGCAGTTATCCTTCAAAATCTACCATTATTCATGCCGGTGATGAGGGCGACTCGCTGTACTACATTGTCGAGGGCTCGGTCACGGTCTATGTGGAAGACGAAGAAGGCCACGAAATTATTGTGTCCTACCTTAATAAGGGCGAATTCTTCGGTGAGATGGGCTTATTTGAGGGGCACGATACGCGCAGTGCCAACATTCGCGCGAAGACAGCTTGTAAGCTGGCCGAGATCAGTTACGTTCGCTTTCACCAGTTCAGTATGACCCACCCTAAGGTTTTGTTGGAATTGTGCGCGCAACTGACCGAACGTTTGCGGCGCACGACTCAAAAAGTGAGCGACCTAGCGTTTGTGGATGTTACAGGGCGAATTGCGTCGACCTTGATAGATCTTTGTAAGCAGCCCGATGCTATGACGCATCCCGACGGTATGCAGATAAAAATTACCCGGCAAGAGATTGGCCGCCTTGTTGGCTGCTCGAGAGAGATGGCCGGTAAGGTCCTAAAATCCTTGGAGGATCAGGACCTCATTAGCGTCAGCGGTAAGACCATTGTGGTCTTCAATACCCGTTAGAAAAAGAGATCATGCAACTTGGCGCCGGGGTTCTCGGCGCGCATAAATGCCTCGCCTACCAAAAAGGCATGGACATTGTGACCCCGCATCGCCGCCACATCATCGCTCGTCAAAATGCCACTTTCTGTCACCACGATTCGATCATTTGGGATGTCGTCCAACAGGCGATAGGTGACATCGAGAGAGACGTCAAACGTGTGTAAATTGCGGTTGTTGATACCCACCAAAGACACTGGCAATTGCAAGGTGCGGTGCAGTTCATGCTCGTCGTGCACCTCAATCAATACGTCCATACCTAGCTCAGTGGCAAGGTGGTACATGTCTTCCATGCGGCTTTGCTCGAGTGCCGAGGCAATCAGCAGGATACAATCGGCATCCATCGCGCGGGCTTCGTAGACGTGGTAGTCATTAATGAGAAAATCTTTACGGATCACAGGAAGCGCGCAAGCGTTGCGGGCTTGCTGAAGGTATTCAGCAGACCCCTGAAAAAACATCTCGTCGGTCAGCACCGACAAACAGGCCGCACCACCGTCTTCATAACTGGCAGCGATATCTGAGGGGACAAAGTGCTCGCGAATCACCCCTTTACTTGGCGACGCCTTTTTAATTTCGGCGATAACCCCTGCCTGACCTGCCTCTATCTTATGGCGAAGAGCAGCGACAAAGCCACGGCATGGAGGTTTGTCAGCAGCGCGATCACGCAATTCAGCCAGGCTGACCTTGCGACTGTTGACGTCAATTTCCAGTTGTTTGTGGTCGAGGATTTTCTTGAGAATGGTGGGTGTATTCATGAGGCGAATCGACGTGAAAGGGCAGCAAGGTCGCGCATTTTTTGCAGTGCGCGACCACTGCCAAGGGTCTCTTGAGCGAGAGCAACGCCTGCAGCGAGGTTCTCAACGATATCAGCGGCATACAAAGCCGCACCGGCGTTTAGGGCCACCATATCGGCGGCAGGGCATATTTCTCCGGCCAGTACACGTTCGATAAGTGCCAGGCTTTCCGCCGCATTGGTTACCACGAGGTCGGCAAGACTATGCCGAGTCATACCAAAATCTTCAGGTGCAATGGTGTACTCAGTGATCCTACCCTTGTGGAGTTCTACTACGAGTGATGGCGCGGCAATACTGAGTTCATCTAAGCCATCCTCAGAGTGCACAACGAGGGCATGCTGACTCCCAAGGCTGTGGAGAACCTCAGCCAGTGGACGACACAAGGCCGTGTCATATACACCGACGAGTTGATGTTTGACGCCGGCAGGGTTAGTGAGTGGGCCGAGCACATTAAAAATGGTCCGTACGCCTAATTCACGGCGGGGACCAATGGCATGCTTCATCGCACTGTGGTGATTAACCGCGAACATAAAGCCCACACCGACATCGTGTATGCACTGGGCGACTTGTGGCGACTCTAGAGCCAAATTGACACCGGCTGCTTCGAGCAGGTCGGCCGCACCACTGGATGAACTGACGGAGCGGTTACCATGCTTGGCTACGTGGGCCCCCGCGGCGGCCGCCACAAAGGTCGAAGCGGTCGACACATTAAAGATACTGGCGCCATCTCCGCCGGTACCGACAATGTCAACCGCGTTTGGGATATCAATATGAACAGGGGTAGCAAGCTCACGCATCACAGTGGCCGCAGCAGCTATCTCGTCGACGCTTTCCCCCTTCATGCGCAAGGCGATAAGAAGTCCCGCGATTTGTGCCTCGCTAGCACCGCCAGTCATGACTTGGTGCATTACGGCATGCATTTGCTCTCGGGTCAGAGAATGGCCGTCCAGTAAGGTCGCAATAGCTGCTTTAATATCCATGCTAGCCTCGCAAAAAATTTTCTAACAGGTCATGGCCATGTTGGGTCAAAATCGATTCAGGGTGAAATTGCACCCCGTGGATATCCAGTTCACGGTGCCTAACGCCCATGATCTCTTCCATGCTGCCATCGGCATTCTCAGTCCACGCGGTGACTTCTAGGCAGTCGGGAAGGCTGTCTTGTTCAATCACCAAACTGTGGTAGCGGGTAGCGGTAAAGGGATTCGACAGGCCTTTGAATACGCTGCTGTCATTGTGGTGAACCAGTGACGTTTTTCCATGCATCACGCGTTTGGCACGAATAATCTTGCCCCCGAAGGCTTGGCCAATGCTCTGATGGCCAAGGCAAATACCTAACAAGGGGATTTTGCCACCAAAGTGTTTAATGGCAGCAATAGAAATACCGGCTTCATTGGGGGTGCAGGGGCCTGGCGAGATGACAATTTTCTCGGGGGCAAGAGCTTCAATGTCCTCGAGGGTGATCTCATCGTTACGAACGACTTTGACATCGGCCTTCAGCTCGCCAAGGTATTGCACGACGTTGTAGGTAAAGGAGTCATAGTTGTCGATCATCAGCAGCATGGCTTGCACTATCCTTTGGCACGCAGCACAGCGTGGTTAACGAAGCGCGCATAATAGCACATCTTGACGCACTGTCAGGAGTGTTGAGGCTTTATTGCCGCAGGAGGCATTGTGGCATGCCATGCGACATGCCTCCTACAAGGGAGGGTTACGCCCTAAATGGATACCCTTTGCGGTCAAGACGACGAAGAATGCCTGGCCATGCAATTTCACCGCCGAGCGACTTAGTGACTTGCTCCGCCATTTGTTGCGCACCGTCTAAAATAGGCTGTTGGACTCGGATCAGTGGACCACCGCCAGCTTGCGCTAAGAGTTGAATTTCGCAGGCGCGTTGTAAGAAGTACATCTCAATGAAGGCTTCTGAAACAGTTTTACCGACAGTTAACAACCCATGACTACGTAAAATAAAGGCGTTATTGGTGCCCAAATCTTCGACTAAACGCGGCTTTTCGTCTTCGCGTAAGGCAACCCCTTCGTAGTCGTGATAACTCAAGCCAATCATCGGCAATAACGATTGCTGAGAAATGGGCAATAAACCGTCACTTTGAGCAGACACTGCCACCCCAGCATTGGTGTGCAAATGCAAAACGCACTTGGCATCTTCGCGTGCGGCGTGGATGGCGCTGTGAATAGTGAAACCGGCGGGGTTGATGTCGTAGGGTGAGTCTTCAACCTTATTGCCATCCATGTCGATTTTAACCAGGCTAGAAGCCGTAATTTCATCGAACATCATGCCGTAGGGATTGATTAAAAAATGCTCAGTGCCAGGTACTTTGGCAGTGATATGGGTAAACACCAAATCGTCCCAACCATAATCAGCAACTATGTTGTAACAAGCAGCGAGGTCGACGCGAACCTTCCATTCCTCGGCGCTGTAATCTTGTTTTGCCATGGTTTTCTCCTTATTTTGTAGTGTGGCGAACTCTATACCTGAGCCAAAAAATGCCCTATATCATTCTGCGCCACTCGGCGCGATAAACTGCGCTAATGGTGGGTGTTCACCGCACCACGGAGGGTTTACAATAGCCCGCAAAATAAAGGTGTTCTTTCATGACCGACGATATTTACGGCGATATTCGCCCCTACGACGACGACGAGATCCCTGGCGTTATTGAACGTTTAAGTAACGATAGGGAGTTATGCGAAGTCATTGCGCGCTACAAGTTTCCACGCGCATGGTGGTTAGTTAAGCCCCTGGTGGGATGGGTGTTGCGCCGACGGTTAGCGGATATCCATACCGTGTCTGATGTACAGCATTATGTCGCCAACTATATGGAACATATGCTGGAAACGACCACCGATGGTTTAAGTGTTAGCGGTGTTGAAAAACTCGATAAACAGCATGCCTATTTGTTTGTCAGTAATCACCGCGATATCGCACTTGATCCCGCGGTGACCAATATAAGTTTGCATCGCAATGGCATGAATACGGTGCGAATTGCGATCGGTGATAATTTGCTGACCAAAAACTTCGTGTCTGATCTTATGCGCATCAACAAAAGTTTTTTGGTGCGTCGTTCTATCACTGGTAAGGCGTTGTTTCGAGCCCTTAAAACCCTTTCAAGTTACATTAAGCACTCTATCGATAGTGGGCACTCGGTGTGGATTGCGCAACGCGAAGGGCGTGCGAAAGATGGCCTAGATGTGACAGACCCAACCATCATAAAAATGTTCGACATGGCACGAACCAAGGGTGACGATTTTGCGCCATTTATCCATTCATTGCGCATGGTGCCTTTGTCGATAGCTTATGAGTGGGATCCTTGTGACATGATGAAGGCGCGCGAGTTAGCGGCCAAAGCCAACGGTGGTACCTATAAAAAAGCGGAAGGTGAAGATGTCTCCAGTATTGCCAAGGGCATCTCGGGTTACAAAGGCCGCATTCACTTACATTTTGGCGATATGCTGGTTGGAAATTATGAAGAGGCAGACCAAGTGGCTGCCGCTATGGACGACAGTGTGATTGCCAATTATCGCCTCTTTCAAAGCAATTGGCTGGCCTACCGTGAGCTCTATGGTTCGAGTGCCGATCATCTGTTTAAAGATCAGGCGATCAGTGCCAAGGTTCGCACGGAATTTGAACGTCGTAAGGCCATGTGCAGTGAGGCGTTACTGCCATTTTGGCTCGCTCAATACGCCAATCCGGTGGTCGCTCGTTTAGCGCATGACAGTGCGCGAGACAATGTGGCGTGAGCAAACTTGATCAAGAGTTAAAACAACGCATTCAAGCGGCTTATCGGCAAATGCTGAACGCCAAAGAACTACGCCCGCGTCATGGGCAAAAATTAATGATTGCTGACATAGCACGAACCTTGGCCAATATTGAAACCGATATTGAGGGTAAACGTGTGGGTGAAAAACATATCTGTGTGGTGGAGGCAGGGACGGGTACCGGTAAGACCATTGCGTATTTTTTGTCGGCGATTCCCGTAGCGCAAATGCTTGAAAAAAAATTGGTGATCGCCACGGCCACCGTCGCCTTACAAGAACAGATTGTTCACAAAGACCTGCCAGACATCATCATTAACAGCGGGTTACAGTTTAACTATGCGCTAGCCAAAGGTCGCAGCCGCTATGTATGCTTGCAAAAGCTCGATCACATTTTGCGGGAGTTTGAAGCCGAAAGCGCTATTATTCCCCTTTATCCCGATGAAATGCCGCCGGTTAGCCATGAAGCTGTCGCCCTCTACCGCGAGTTATTGAATGGTTTAGCCACCGATCAGTGGGATGGGGACCGCGACGCCTGGCCAGCCACCATTGATGATAGTGCTTGGCAGCCGCTCACCTCTGATCGCAATCAATGCTCGGGGCGTAAGTGCCCTCACGTCAACAATTGCAGTTTTTATAAGGCCCGCGATGGTCTGGATAAAGTCGACGTGATTGTCGCCAACCACGACTTAGTCTTGTCCGATTTAGCCTTGGGAGGGGGCGCCATCCTTAGCGAACCCGAAGAGACGATTTACATCTTTGATGAAGGCCACCACCTGCCCGATAAGACACTCAATCATTTTAGTTATCGCGCCCGTATCGACGCGTGCAAGCGATGGGGTGAACAAGCGGAAAAGTCGCTAGCAGGCATGCAAAAAGACTGTGGCGAGAGCGGTGAGATTCAACGCCAATTAGAGCGTATTGTTGGTCCACTCGACGAAGCACGTGCCATGATGTCACCCTTATTGGCGCTAGTCGCCAGTCTTTGCGAAAAGGCCGATGGTAGCCATTACCGTCTGCCTCACGGTGTGGTACCCGATGCCTTGGTCGATATGGCAGCGGATCTGGAGGGGCTATTTGAGCGGGTAGCCGCGGGTCTCGATGCCATCAGCAAAGAGCTCAACTTAGCGCTTGAGGATCACCCGGATATTCTGCGTGATGCCGCTGAGGCCTGGTACCCCGTCATTGGCTTATTGCAAGCTAGGGCAGAATCCTATGCGGCATTGTGGCGAGAGTATGCGAGGCCTGAAAAGCCCGGCGATACCCCCCAGGCGCGCTGGATTACTATCGTAGAGTCTGCCTCGGGTATCGATTTTGAATTGGCGAGTAGTCCCATTTTGGCCTCAGAAAATCTCGTGACCAGTCTATGGTCGCGTTGTTTTGGGGCGGTCCTTACCTCAGCGACGTTGACGGCACTTGGCCGCTTTGATCGTTTTATGATGCGCGCCGGCACACCGGTTGATGCCAGTTACAGTGTCGTACCGAGCCCCTTTAATTACAGTGCTGCGGTATTGTCTGTGCCACCTTTGGCGTGCGAGCCACAAGATAATGAAGGCCACAATCGAGCGATTATTGAATTTCTTGAGGGCTTACCCGACCACGAGAAGGGCATTTTGGCTTTATTTTCGTCATGGCGGCAAATGCAAGACGTGTATCAAGGATTGGACAGTACGTGGCGCAAAGATGTCACCATGCAGGGCGATTACGCCAAACACGAGATCCTACGACGCCATAGAGACACCATAGATCGAGGCGACCGAAGCGTGTTATTTGGGCTGGCAAGCTTTGCGGAAGGGGTAGATTTACCCGGGGATTACTGTCGCCATGTCATTATCGCTAAAATTCCCTTTGCGGTGCCGGATGACCCTGTAGAAGCGAGTTTGGCTGAGTGGGTTGAAGCGCGTGGCGGCAATGCTTTTATGGAAATTTCCGTACCCGATGCCGCCCTAAAATTAGTGCAGGCGGCGGGTCGTTTGTTGCGCTCTGAAAATGATACCGGCACGATCACGCTATTGGACAAGCGCGTTGTCACA
>DATHYR010000173.1:0-1927 GCA_035458985.1 Pseudomonadales bacterium | reverse complement strand
TGCGCTCATCTTGCCCTTGGCGATATTCTCAGCGTGCCTAGCCTTAAACGACGCACGCCTTGCCGCATCCGCCTTTGACTCGCCTTCCCGTTTGGGTGAACCGCTTACACCTTGCTGGCCGAATCGGATTAGCTTTACTTCATCACCAGACTTAGCCAGTACCGCATGGCTTTTCTCTGGGTGGCTTGGCGTCCGCTTGGGTTTGTTGTATCCAGCGAATGTTTCTTTGCCGCGCTTTACTGGCATATCGCTACCTCGTGTAAAAAAGCGCCACCTCTAGGATGGCGCAAGTTGGTGCAACCCAACAGGAGAACAGATTTCATTGTAATTGCAACCGCCACCAATGTGCAAGCAACAACGCTTCGGCTCGGCCGTTGTCTTTTTTGCGGGCTAGCGGTGCGTTGGGCCATAGCTTGCGGGCAAGGTCTAGCGAATCGCTTTTATCGCTTGTAAGGTTGAGGTCGCGCTTCCACTTTTGCGGTGTTACCAAATGCGTCGGCGCGTTGATGCGCTGCGTTAAAGCCAGCGCCATGCCAAACGCAATACCGAATTTAAACGTAGACGCTACGCCTTGGCTTGGCATCGAGTGTACGGCTTCAATGCAAACCTCAAGGTCTGAGCCGTCACGGGCTTGGCTAATCTCGCGGTACATATCGTTGGTTAGTAACTGCTTACTATCGTTCAGCATATCGCCACAAGCCACAAAATCGCCGTACCAGCTAATCATGCCCCACGCGCCAGAAAAGCCGGGGTCTATTCCTATTATTTTCATTGGTCGTTAATCATCCGCATAACCTCATCCAGTAAAGCGTACTGCCCGCCATATCTTTGTTCAAACCGCTTTTTCCAAGGGTGCACCGCTATAAGCCCCGGATGGCCCGTGCCGTCTTGATGGTGCCCAGCACATAACGGCAAAACCCTTGTGTGTGCGCCCGGCTTGGTGCGGCCGTCAATGTGGTGTATTGATACTTGGTCATTGAATACGCCGTCTTTCAGGCAAGCGATGCAACCTAGTTGTGCGATGCGGTCTTGTAGCGCCTTTTCCGACGCGGTGCGCGTTTTACCCTGCATCTAGCACCACCCCGTTTTGCGCTGCCCAAGCAATCAACCATTCGGTGAACTCGGACGCTTGTTGTTTTGTGAATTTACGGGTCTGCAAACCTAGTTGCACAATGCCGTCGCCTGTCAGGTTTGGGATAACTTGGCTTGAACTGGCCGACCATTGCTCTTTGGTGTAGGCATCCACCAAAAGTCGCTTCCAAGATTCAGCGTCCCAAGTTGAGCCTAAATGTTGAGCCTGTGTAGCGATTTGGTGGATGATTGCATGATACATCGCGTTTTGCTCAAGTGACCGATTTTCACGTTGTACTTCAACTGTCAGCGCAACACCGTTATCCAGCGCTTCCTTCATCTTGCCCCACAGCGCTCGCATTTGGCCCACTCCCTGCTGGCTGTTCCTGATTGATATTTTCATATTCGTTCATCCTGACTTCGCTCATGTATGAGCGTATTGTTTGCGCGTAGGCCGTGCCATGCTTGCGTGCAATCTTGTTTAGCGTTTCTACGAACCACTGCTTCCTGTCCCTTGGGTCGCGCCAGTAGAACATTTGCACAAGCTCTCTTGCGGTTGCCATGTCATTGGCTCGGCGGTCAATTGCAGCGATGCGTTCAAAGTTGGCTCGTTGCTCATCAGTAAAGTGGGGTTTGCACGTCTCCTGTCGCACGGAGGGCTTCGGTAATAATGTGTTCTGAGTAGATTGCGCCATCTTTCACTCGGTCAAGAATCTTCACTGCCATTTCGTAGGTCATCATTATCCTCCGATAGCCAAGCCATACACAAAACCCAAAGCAAACCCAAAACTAACGGCGACAGAGACAAGAACAGCAACTGGAATGTCGTCAAGGTCACTTGGCTCTAGGAAGTAAT
>DATHYR010000172.1:0-1036 GCA_035458985.1 Pseudomonadales bacterium | reverse complement strand
CAAAATGCGGGTGCCAAACTCTGCCTTGATCTGACGAGCCGCATGGCGGCTTGCCTTGTAGCAACGCATTTTGGACAGCTTGTTGCCCGTCTTGCGCTTGTATTTGGTAGCAACGCGGGTGAACTTGTTCTGGTTGTGTTCAGACAAGTTCTGTCCGGTCAGACCGGTGCCTTGGAACCAATATGCTACGTTGACATTTACATTGATAGCTTGCTTAGACATAATTTCACCTCGTGGTTGGTAGGTGCCGGGTGGTTTACTTTCCTCACCACCCGACTGGTTATGGGTGTGACATTACACCCCCTAACAACACCTGTCAAGATGATAGGGGCTTTGTGCATGGCATACCACCAGCTAGGTGTACACTCCACCCCTATCTAGGCCAGACACCTTTGGCGATAGGTCTTAGCTACCGCACTATAGCCCACGCTTTCAGGGACATGCTTACCCTAGGTATTTAGCCTAGGTCTTTAGAAGCCTCACTTTGTGGCCTATCCGCTAGAGTGACGTTGGTACGTTCCACTCTCAAAAGGTCAGTCGCTTGCCGTATTGTTGACCTTATAGCTTCTAGTCTATGCCTATCCGCTTCGATGTATATTCACGTTAGTCTAGTCGTATTCAGTAGTCAATGGGTTTTTTTATCTTCGCTTGCTATGTGGGCAAACCCTAGCCTTGCAAGCTATCCGCTTCTATTCCCCTATGCGGACGGGGTTAGTCTCTATCGCGTGTACCCTCGCCCTGTTGGCTCTATCGGTCGTCGTTTCCGCTTGCACCTTGTTTCCCGCCGCTAGGGCTTGTCGCCGGTGGTTCGCTTTGTTTCGCGATGTTTGTATGATCGAATATGAATGTGGCACAAATAAGGCACATTCAAAAAACTTAGCAGAAATAAAGTAAGTCATTGAATTTGTTACAAATAAAAATGCACGGGTGATGATATCAATGTGACAATGTAATGATATCAATGGGTTAGCCATATGTCCCATGTGCATATATAGGTGGGGTATATGCTCGGCCATTCGACATGACGGTATCTATC
>DATHYR010000171.1:0-1009 GCA_035458985.1 Pseudomonadales bacterium | reverse complement strand
AGCGTTGAAGCCTATTATCAAGAAACCGGACGAGCAGGGCGCGATGGACTTGATGCGGAAGCATTTATGTTGTTTGACCCTGCTGATATTGGCAGAGTGCGACATCTAATTGAGCAATCAGAGCCAGGTCCGCAACAACAGGTTGAATTTCATAAGCTCAATACCATGGCGGCGTTTGCAGAGGCACAAACCTGTCGTCGCCAAGTGTTGCTGCACTATTTTGATGAAAGCGCGCTGGAGCCTTGTGGTAACTGTGATATTTGTCTCGACCCCCCGAAACGCTACAACGGCACGGAAGACGCCCAGAAAGTGTTGTCCTGTATTTATCGATTAGGGCAAAAGTTTGGGATCAATCATGTCATCGATGTGCTGAGAGGTTCAAAAGCTGCACCTGTGGTCGATAGAGGTCACGACAAATTAACCACTTGGGGTATAGGTAAAGATAAGAGCCACGAATATTGGTTAAGTGTGATCCGCCAGCTAATTCACCTAGGCTTAGTGAGCCAAGATATTACCCGAGGTTCGTCGATAAAGCTTAATGCTTCGGCAAGGCCGGTTCTGAAAGCTGAGTTAGCCTTAATGCTGGCAGAGCCTAGAGTGCAATTACACACCACTAAGCGTCGGACCGGTATCAGTAAAGTGCCACAAAGTTATGACCGTAAGCTATTTGCTCGGTTGAAATTATTGCGCCGCACTATCGCGGAGCAACAAGATGTTCCGCCTTACCTCGTGTTTAACGATGCCACCTTAGCTGAGATGGCCGCCATGGTGCCGACCAGTCCTGGTGAAATGTTGGCAGTTAACGGCGTCGGAGAGCGAAAACTAAGTCGCTTTGGCGGCGAATTTTTGGATGAAATCGCTGCTTATCTTGCGGGCGAATAGGGCCTATTCAATGACCTTGTTGAATTGCTCCGCCGAGCGTACCTTTGACAATTGATTGATGCTCGCACGCTTCACCATAGAGACAAGCGTATCAAATTGCTGCATGCTGGTTTGCCCCATCGAGAGT
>DATHYR010000170.1:0-1099 GCA_035458985.1 Pseudomonadales bacterium | reverse complement strand
ACGGCAAACGATGCGGTCGATGGCCGTGTGACGGTGAATAATAATGCACCCTCGACGTTCCCGTTGGGTGTGACAACGGTGACCTTCTCCGCCATGGATAGAGAGGGTAATAAAGGTACAGGTTCTGCAACGGTTACAGTGGAAGATACCGCCGCTCCTGAGATCACGCTTGCTGGCGAAGCGTCGGTGACGTTGCCACTGGGCGCTTCTTATATCGAGTTAGGTGCTACCGCGGTGGATAACGTTGACGGGAATGTGACCTCTTTTATCGTTAAGACCGGCACCGTGGATGTGGATGTTGCGGGTACATACACATTAGAGTATGTCGTTAAAGACGCTACTGGCAACAAATCAACAGCCGTCAGACAAGTAATTGTTTTAGCTGATGAGATTAAAGATTCAGATGGTGATGGTGTTGCTGACGATGTTGACGCTTTCCCATTGGATTCTAAAGAAACATCAGATACTGATGGCGATGGCATCGGTGACAATTTTGAATTCGCAAACGGACTGAATTTAAATGATTCACAAGATGCAAATCTCGATTCTGACGGCGATGGTGTTTCTAATCTTCAAGAGTATTTGAAGGGATCTGATGTATTTGTTGATGACCAAGTGCCAAGTTTTGGTTTGACATCACTGCCAGCCATAATCGTTGATGCCGTAGGCAAATACACAAGCGTGGCATTTGATGATGTATTTGCAATCGATGCAAAAGACGGTCAATTAAAAGCTTCTGTGAATCAAACCGGGCCGTTTCTGGCAGGTCGTTACGATTTGCAGTGGCGAGTAACTGATGCATCAGGCAACAGCGCGACGATTTCTCAACCGCTTATTGTGCGCCCGCGTGTGCAGTTGCCCTCCATGTTGAGGGTTGCTGAAGGTCAGTCTATTGAGGTTCCCGTTAAGCTTACGGGGGCCGCACTAGATTACCCTGTTGAGATTCCGTTGTTATTGAGCGGATCGGCGGAAAAAGGTGCTGACTATTCGATGTCTGAGTCGACGTTAACGATTACTGAAGGCACTGAGGGTTCTTTTGTTATTTCAGTCAGTGACGATGGCCTGGCAGAGGATAGTGAGGTCATCGAGGTTAAGCTTG
>DATHYR010000169.1:0-1112 GCA_035458985.1 Pseudomonadales bacterium | reverse complement strand
CCTTATCATTACTGCAGGTGCTGGAAACTCAAATGCCCGTGAGTGCAGTGACACGGGCCAAGCAGGAAAATCTGCGAACCCGTTAATAAGTCCTTAACGTTAAGGACAACAAAGTTGGAAATTGAATGATTAAAGACCCTCATTTTGAGCGTGAACAAGATAAATACGAAAACCCTATTCCCAGTCGCGAGTACATTATTGACTACTTGCGTTCACAGAAGTCGCCGCTGACCCGAGACAGTATTGCTGTTGCATTAAATATCACCGAAGAAGAGCCGTTAGAGGCATTACGTCGTCGCTTACGTGCGATGGAACGTGATGGTGAGTTAGTGTTCACTCGTGGCCAAAGTTATGGTTTACCAGAGAAGATGGATCTTATGTCAGGCACTGTGCTTGGACATAGAGATGGATTTGGCTTTTTTAAGCCAGATGAAGGCGGTGATGATCTCTTCATTTCAAACCGTGACATGATGCTGTATTTCCATGGCGATAAAGTGCTCGCGCAAAAGGCCGGTGTTGATCGACGTGGCCGTCGTGAAGCGCGTATCGTGCGTTTAGTGCAAGAGCGAAGCGCCGCTTTAGTAGGCCGTTTCCATGTTGATGGCGGCATGGCATTTGTGATTGCCGATGACAGACGCATCACGCAAGAAATATTGATTCAAAACGAAGACAAAAATGGCGCACGTCATGGTGATGTGGTCGTTGTCGAGTTAACTCGACGACCTGGTCGTTATGTCAAAGCGGCGGGTAAAGTCACCGAGGTACTCGGTAAGCAAATGGCGCCGGGAATGGAAATCGAGATTGCTCTGCGCAATTATGATTTGCCACACACTTGGTCGCCAGTTATCGAAAAAAAGCTACGTCGTATTCCTGATGAAGTCACCGAAGCCGATAAAGCGGGGCGTGTCGATTTACGTCAATTGCCCTTAGTGACGATCGATGGTGAAGATGCACGAGATTTTGACGATGCGGTTTATGCCGAGAAAAAAGCCGGTGGCGGTTGGCGGTTATGGGTAGCGATTGCAGATGTCAGCCATTATGTGCGTACCGATTCTGCACTCGATACTGAAGCTAGATCGCGTGGCAACTCAGTGTATTTTCCTTCGCAAGTG
>DATHYR010000168.1:0-1085 GCA_035458985.1 Pseudomonadales bacterium | reverse complement strand
CGATGACTCCGCGCTTGAACTCGAGTTTATCGTCCCTTCCTCGTGGTTGGTGTGGCTTGATCCTGGCCACCGTTTTGAGGTGAACATCGAAGATACCAATAAGACATACCCCGCCCGACTCAAGCGATTGTCTGGGCATGTTGATCCTTTGAGCCATACCGTAAAAGCTGTCGCCGTGATTGATGGCGACTACCCAGAATTATTATCAGGGATGAGCGGGTTCATTCTGCTCACGCACCCTGAAGCAAAACAATAGACGTTGATGTGAAAACATCAGGAGCAAACCATGTCGAATAGCAAAAAAACCCATTCACGTCGCGCCACTAGCCAATTTATGAAGCTAGAGCAACGTTTGATGTTTGATGGCGCGGTGGTTGACACCACGCTGGAGACCTTTATCCCCGATGGCGCGGATATGGCCGACGTTCATCAAGACGTGAGTGGTCAAGAGTTGTTTGCTAGTGCTGTTGCCTACGGCGAATCTGAAAAAGCCGCTGAAGAAGCCAAGGCCCAAGTAAAAGCCTTTTTGCAGACCGCTTCTGCAGAGCAATTATTTGAATTGTTCAACGGCACACAAGAGCAACCCACCCAAGAGTGGTTGGATGCCGCCGAAGCGCTGCGCGACATGATTTTGAACGACGAATTCTCACTGCAAGTGGAGTGGGTGGGCAGCGACGTACTGGGCTTTGCCAAAGGTGCTTTCGCACAGTCGGGGCTGAACGGCCAACCTACGATTTACCTGAACGCCGACATGGCGCAAAGCTGGCTCGAAGCTCCCGAGCTGACTAGCGTGTTGGTGGAAGAGTTGGGTCACGCGATTGATTTCTACTTGAATGGTGCCCATGATACTGTTGGTGATGAGGGTGCTGAATTCGCTTCAGCTGTTTTAGGTAGTGACATTCATGATACCGGCAACGACCATACTTTCATCGATGTAGATGGCTCTTCAATTGAGGTTGAGTTAGCAACCTTTACATTCACCCAGATAATCGAAGTTGATACAACAAATGGGAATTTGGCTGAGAAAGAGCAAGAGACTGATGACCTCGGTACGAAATATACTGCGACTGTAACCGTTAATGATG
>DATHYR010000167.1:0-1407 GCA_035458985.1 Pseudomonadales bacterium | reverse complement strand
CAGTAGGAACTTACACAAAATAAGGTATGCCATACCGTGGCTTGACGATTCATTTAATTGCCTATCGGTACGGATAATCAAGTCGCTATTACCTTCTTTCAGGCGCAACTCAATCTCCAATAGCTTGGCGATACCGCCCGTTAATGCCGCACGGCCGATAATGTCTAACGCACGGCGCATGCTGTTGGTGTAGTGCTCATCTGGCAGGCCATTAAAGCCGTCAGCTTTCCACGCTTTAAAGGCTTTAACAAACACTTCTAGCTCAGGCCAAAACTCTAGTTCACTGATCCGAGAACGAATACGCACCGCCGATTCTGACACGCCATCAAGGAATAACTCTTCACCGACTTCACGGGTAATACGCGCACTTTGCGAGGCAATACGGCGATCGATATCAGCTAATACATCGTAGAAGGCGGTCAAGTCGACACCGAAAATTCGCCCTTGCTCGCGTAGCGCCATAATGGATTGCGGCACGATCACATTCAATAACTGTTCAAGTTGCGGCACCAGTTTACGGTAGTCCAGTAAACGTATGCCTTTATCATTGATAAAACTCGACTCTTCTCGGGCACGCTCCCAGGTTTCCGCCAAGCCAGAGCCCGATTTGCTGGCGATCACTGAGTCAAAATGTTCAACATATTGTTTGACGGACCCCATGAGGTAGTCACGTTTCAGCAACAAGTCTTCACCTTGGCGTAAACGCTCACCTAAACTGCCTTGGGCCTCTTCATTATTGGCGGGCAATTTTAGCTCGGCCAATTTACGCATCACAGCCCGCAGTTTGGTGAGGTTTTCTGACGCCTCGACTTGCGCGGCATCAGACGCTTTACGCTCAGTATCAAGTGCCTGACGACGGTTTTTAATTTCGTGACTTTTGGCTTTCAGCTGCTGTTCAAATTCACTGGCAGCGCGCTTAACGTCGCTTAATAAGCTTTGCAGTTTAGGCTTGCGCGCCAGCCAAGTGTGCTGATACCAATCGTCGAAACGCAACACTTCATTTCGGCGTTGCTCACCATGGCTGATCTTTTCTTCGAGCGCACGGATTTCGCGTTTTAAGGCAACAATTTGGTCTTCGTCTACACCACGGGATTTAAGCTCGTTTTTATACCAAGTTTCACAGGCCTTTTGCTCGACTTTGGCATTGGCTTTACGAGTGTCAATATTGGCTTTAATCTGCCCAAGTTGATTATCTAACGCGCCCACTACTTCTTGCCAATAGGCATTCTTTTCCATACGGGCATCGAGGGCTTGTTCTTTATGCTCTTCCAGCCACAGATCATGCTGATGCTTAAGCTGTTTACGTTCGGCCTCAATCTGTGTCAGCCGTTGCTGCGATATCGCTTTGCGTTCAGCTAAAGCCTTATTGATCTTGTCTTGCTCGCTGCGCTTTTCATCAAATAGGCG
>DATHYR010000166.1:0-1821 GCA_035458985.1 Pseudomonadales bacterium | reverse complement strand
ACGCGAGATGGGCTTACGCACCACCACCGAGGGTGTCGATGGTTTAGTCGCCGGCTTTGACGAATGTCCTGTAGATTTTGCCTTCGATGCCACCTCGGCCTATGTCCATGCCGAAAACTCGGCAAAATTAAATGCCTTGGGCGTCACGATGATCGACCTGACACCTGCGGCCATCGGTCCCTACTGCATACCGCCGGTAAACTTAAGCCAATTGTTAGCGCAGGGCAAAGTCGACAACGTCAACATGGTGACCTGTGGCGGCCAAGCCACCATCCCCATGGTGGCGGCGGTGAGCCGAGTACAAACCGTCGACTATGCTGAAATTGTAGCGACGGTGGCCTCGGAATCTGTTGGTATGGGCACTCGCGACAACATCGACGAATTTACCCGTACCACCTCGGGCGCGATTGAACGCGTGGGCGGCGCCAAACGCGGCAAGGCCATCATTATTATTAATCCTGCCAAGCCCCCACTGATTATGCGCGATACGATTCACTGTTTGACGGAAGCCATGCCCGACCAAGCTGCCATTACTCGCTCGATTGAAGACATGATTGTTGAAGTACAACGCTATGTTCCTGGGTATCGTTTGGTGAACGGCCCCATTTTTGATGGCCATCGCGTGACGGTATCCATGGAAGTCGAAGGGCTTGGCGATTTTCTTCCCAACTACGCCGGTAACCTCGACATCATGACGGCCGCCGGGTTACGTACCGCAGAAATGATTGCTGAAACTTGGTACACAGGACAATAAAAGGGACTCATCGAATGAACATACAAGGTAAACATGTCACCCTGCACGATATGTGCTTACGTGATGGTATGCACCCCAAGCAGCACCAAATTTCCATCGACCAAATGGTGGATATTGCCACGGCATTAGACGATGCCAAGGTGCCACTGATTGAGGTTACCCACGGCGACGGCCTAGGCGGTGCGTCCGTCAACTATGGTTTTCCTGCACACAGCGATGAAGAATACCTACGCGCCGTAACAGGTGCCGTTAAACAGGCAAAAATATCAGCGCTGCTATTGCCGGGTATTGGCACCGTGGACCACCTCCATATGGCAGTGGATTGCGGTGTCAGCACCATGCGCGTAGCCACACATTGCACCGAGGCCAATGTTTCACGCCAACATATTCAGCGTTCGCGTGAGCTAGGACTCGATACCGTAGGCTTTTTGATGATGGCTCACATGATTTCTCCTGAGGAATTACTCGAGCAAGCGCTTCTCATGGAATCGTATGGCGCCAATTGTATTTATTGCACCGATTCAGCGGGCTTTATGCTACCCGACGACGTGACTGCACGGGTGGGTTTGCTGCGCGATCGACTTGCCAAAGATACCGAGTTAGGTTTTCACGGCCACCACAACATGGCCATGGGTGTCGCTAACTCACTCGCCGCCATTGAGGCCGGTGCCGTGCGTATCGACGGCTCTGCCGCTGGCCTAGGTGCCGGTGCGGGCAATACGCCGCTCGAAGTGATGGCGGCCGTGCTCGATAGAATGGGTGCACACACTGGCGTCGACATCTTCAAGCTGATGGATGTGGCCGAGGATCACGTCTTACCCATTATGGACGAGCCTGTGCGCGTCGGTCGCGATGCCTTAGTACTTGGCTATGCGGGTGCGTACTCATCCTTCTTGTTATTTGCTAAGCGTGCCGCCGCTAAATATGGCGTCGGATCGCATCAAATTTTGCTTGAAATGGCTAAGCGACGCACCGTGGGCGGCCAAGAGGACTTAATTGAAGACGTGGCGAAACAGCTCGCCAATCCATAGTTCATCACTACCAGTAATAACCATTGACTCAGCATG
>DATHYR010000165.1:0-1247 GCA_035458985.1 Pseudomonadales bacterium | reverse complement strand
ATCTTGGCGTTGGCGGCGTTGGGTGGTATGTCAAACCCCAACTTGCCGTTTGATGATTGGCTGCGGTGCCTATACGCCGCCAAGGGTGGTCTGGGTGAGGATGGGTTTGGCGCGTTCATGGCGTGGTCGGCAAAGAGTTCCAAGCACGATCCAGACTTTGCCGAGCGTGAGTGGAAGAAGGCAAAGCCGACCAGAATTGGTGCTGGTTCGCTGATATGGATGGCAAAGCAGCTTGGCTGGTCGCCAGCAGCTTCTGCCTTGGTGGTGGACGGCGATGGTGTGATTGGCGGGGACGGCGATCTGGTCTGGGTTCACCTGACTGGCGGCAAGAACCCAAAGCCGCTGCCGACGCTGGAGAACTTCGAGGTGCTGTCCAACTTCCTTGGCGTGACGTATTCGCTGAACATTATGAACGGGCAAGAGATGGTGGTGATCCCATCCATGCGGGTTGCAGAGGGGACTGAGGCGAACAGCGCGGTGACATATATGATGAGTAAGGCGATTGTTGCTGGGATGCCGCATTCGCTGGTGCCTGAGTTCATGTCTATGTTGTGCGCCAAGAATCCATTTCACCCAGCGCAGCAGTGGGTCAACAGCAAGCCTTGGGATGGTGTCAGTAGGCTAAAAGATTGGTATGCCACCATTGAGGCTAGGAATGAATCGCTCAAAGAGCGCATGATGCGTAAGTGGTCGATTAGTTGTATCGCCGCTTTATATAAGGCAGGCGGGGTTAGCGCCCACGGGGTTCTCACCCTTTTGGGGGATCAGGGAATTGGCAAGACTAGCTGGTTTCTGTCTTTGACTCCAAGAGGTATGGGGTTTGCTAAAGACGGGATGATTTTGCGTCCAGATAATCCCGACTCGGTGCGGCAAGTGACGGCGCACTGGATGACTGAATTAGGTGAATTAGATGCGACATTTAGAAAGTCTGATATTGCCGCATTAAAAGCATTCGTCACTCAGGATTCAGATACTTATAGATTACCTTATGCCAGAAAGAATACTATTAACCCTAGAAGGACAGTATTCTTTGCGTCGGTGAATGACGAGAGGTTTCTGTCGGACAACACGGGTAACAGACGATACTGGACGATTGATTGCGTGAATATCAATTACCAGCATGATATTGATATGCAGCAGCTTTGGGCAGAGGTTAAAACAATATATGATTCTGGCGAAGATTGGTATTTGGGAAATGATGAATTATTTGATTTAAATGAGTCAAATGAGCAGTTTATGTCCATCGA
>DATHYR010000164.1:0-1028 GCA_035458985.1 Pseudomonadales bacterium | reverse complement strand
GACGTTCGTAGGCGACGTTTACCAATACTGCCAAGTCGCGCGCACTCGATTGGTTCTTGCTAGACAGGCCGGTTGGGTCAACATAAATGGTTTCATGCATACCCAACAATGCGGCTTTGGCATTCATGTTCGCCACAAACGCAGCCTCCCCGCCCGGGAATGTGCGAGCCAGCGCATGGGCTGCACGGTTTTCACTGGACATCAACGCGAGGTGCAATGCCTCACCACGCGTAAGGGTGGTCCCCACCCGCAAGCGAGATGAACTTCCCTTCACACGGTCGATATCTTCTGACGTGATCTTGATGGTCTCATCCAGGTCTAAAGCCGCATCATTAATGATCAACCCAGTCATCAGTTTGGTGATCGACGCAATTGGCAGAACAGCGGCTTCGTTTTTGCTAAACAAAACTTCGTTCGTGTCTTGGTCGACCACAAACGCGACGCTGGAGCCGAGACGCAAGGGATCGGCAACTTTATTGAGGCCTTGTACCCGCGCGGCCGAGACCGGAACGGCGGCACGCCGCCTCACGCTAGAACGCTTTTTTGCTCGCTTGCTGCTGGCCCGCACAACACGCTTTTTACGAACCTCTTTACGCGCCGAGGCTTTAACTTTGGATTTAGCCGTGACTTTGGTGACCGATGATTTACCGGACACGCCTTCTGCATAGGCCACACGCCCGCCCAAGCTCAACATGATGCCAATCAGCACACAAAGCGCGAACAGCAATGAACGGGCGGAAAAAGATTTCATGCAACCACAATCAAGTCAGTTTTGGTACGCGTGTCAGTATAACGAAAAATTCGAAAATGCCAATACTTTCAAGTATTTAGAATTTATATTTAAATTTTTTCTATCGCGAATATAGTTTGAAAAAATTACTTTTCGGTTGCGAACTTGGTTTATGAAATCAAATAGATAAAACTTTAAGCAACATTTCAGAGGTAAAAGTGTGGCCTCCTCGGACCACACGTAAAGAAAAAACAAGCGATGGAGAGGTACTTAGCCTTGCGCAGCAACGCGATCGACG
>DATHYR010000163.1:0-50642 GCA_035458985.1 Pseudomonadales bacterium | reverse complement strand
CTGAAACGTTGCGTGTGCCCTTACTGGTTGAGGCTGGCGTTGGCATCAACTGGGATGAAGCCCATTAACCACGTGCAATAACGTTGCTATGGGCCTGCGGGAACGTGTTCGCAGAACACGTGAACTGTTAAAACCAAAAGTTACCGATTCTGGTTAATTCAACGCCGAACCGCCGTAAATATGTCCCTATAGGCTACACGGCAGCATCACTGCTGCCGTGTTTCGGCTATGGATATGGCCAAAATCATGAAAAACTCTGCTAATGTCTAGAAGCGTTGCCAAGGAAGCTATAACGCGGAGAAATCGCATTTTGAGCGAGGAGTTTAGTGAGCCTAAATGACGAGATCAAAATGTGGTTTCGACAATGTTAGAGCAACGTGGGCAGCTTCCACTCTTAGACAAAAAAAACCCAGATAAATATCTGGGCATGAATGGAGTTTCTCAGGAGATTTACACAAGACAAAACACACTGCCTATAACTTTCAGACCCCACTCCTTTGTGATTAGTTCAAAAGAATTTTAAAAAAATATTATTTTTGTAGATCTTCTTCGAGCCAGTGTTGCATCACGCTGCGCAACTGGTCTAAGCCAGTATGTTTGAGGGATGAAAACAGCTGCACACTAAATAAATCGTTACCCTCGACCACTTCTCTTTTTACTTTGAGCAAGCTTGCGCTCGCTGGTCCTTTTTTCAGTTTGTCTGATTTGGTCAAAAGAATGTGTACCCGCATCTGTGACTTTTTACACCAGTCCAGCATCATGCGGTCAAACTCTTGCAAGGGATGGCGTGAGTCCATAAGTAAAATAAGCCCACGAAGAGATTGACGCTTTTGGAGATATTCTTCTAGGTGGCGTTGCCATTTCATTTTGACTTCTAGGGGTACTTTGGCAAAACCATAGCCAGGTAAGTCAACCAAACGTTGTTGTTCATTGCCGATGGTAAAGAAATTGATCAATTGCGTGCGGCCAGGTGTCTTACTCGTTCGAGCGAGCTTAGATTGTGTGAGGCAGTTAATTGCAGACGATTTGCCGGCATTGGAACGTCCCGCAAAGGCAACTTCAGCGCCGTGATCAGGAGGACATAGGGCCAGTGTTGGCGCGCTGATCATAAATGCCGCTGCTTGAAAGGGCATTTTTTTTGGCTTCACAGCCTCATTCGTTGTGTTCATATCGCGTTCGTCGCTTTGTTTGTTTTCGTATACGTATAAATGGGTATATAATGCGTGCATGAATTAGTGCGCATCTTACCACGAGATGAATTAAAACGACCGGAGGTTGTCATGATTAAGCAATTAGTATTGGTAGCAGCAGCTGCCTTGATAAGTACAGGTGCCGTTGCCAACGACGCGATGACGAAATACAACAAGTCGTGTATCGCTTGTCATGCTTCTGGTGCTGCAGGTGCTCCTAAGATTGGCGTGCCAGAGTGGGCGGATCGTAAAGCCGCCGCGGGTGGTATTGAAGGTTTGGTCGCGAGCGTTGTCAATGGTAAAGGCGCTATGCCTCCCAAAGGCCTTTGCTACGATTGCAGCAATGAAGAATACAAAACCATGATCGAATACATGATCGCCGGTAAGTAACACACGATTGGAACGATGATGAAAATACTTGTTAAAACCCTGTTGGTATTGTTGGCGACTGTTCCATTAGCGCATGCTGCTGGCGATGCGGCGGCAGGCAAAGATAAAGTGATGATGTGCAGCGCTTGTCATGGCGCAGACGGCAACAGTGTTGTTGGTACTTTTCCCAAGCTCGCCGGTCAAGGCGAGAAATACCTGATCAAACAGATGAAAGATGTGCAGAAGGGTGATCGACAGATCGTGTCGATGACGGGCATGTTGGACAATATGACTGATCAAGATTTAGCGGATATTGCAGCGTATTATGCATCACAAACGCAAACACCTGGTGTGGCAAAAGATGAGTTGTTAGATCTGGGTGAACGCATTTTCCGCGCAGGTAACAGTGAAACAGGTGTTGCCTCATGTGCAGGTTGTCACTCACCACGTGCTTTGGGTAATGCACCTGGCGGTTTCCCGCGTTTGGCCGGTCAGCATGCTGAGTACTTAGCATCTACCTTAAAAGCCTACCAAACTGAAACACGCATGAATGATGGTGATTCTAAGATCATGCGCGGTGTTGCTGCTCGTATGAGCGACAAAGAAATTAAAGCTGTCGCTAATTATATCGCTGGTTTGCGTTAATCTTATTGGCCGCAGCTTATATGGCTGTGGCCGACCTCTCATTTTAATGAATTGCCTGTGTCACAAGCGCGTTAATCTGCTAAATTAGCCTCTGTATTGATTGAACACGACAAGGAGTCGCTAATGCTTTCTCGTTTGAGCCATATATTGTTTGGCCTGTTATTTCTTCCTTTGATCGCGTGTGCTGCCGACAGCGATGAATACCAAGATGGCGTTCACTATGTGACGTTACCCCAGCCTGTGCCCACTCAAACGGGTAATAACATTGAGGTGGCCGAAGTGTTTTGGTATGGCTGTGGTCATTGCTACACCTTTGAACCGCTGGTAAATCAGTGGAAAAAGTCACTGCCTGAAGGTGTTGAATTAGTGAAGTCACCGGCCATGTGGAACGCGCCCATGAAGACCCATGCGCAAATGTTCTATGCGGCAGAGGCTTTGGGTGTGTTAGATCGCGTTCACCAAAATCTCTTTAATGCGATGCATGTTGAGCGTAAGCGTTTGCTAGAAGAAGACGAAATTTATCCTTATTTTAAAGACGCAGGTGTAAGCCGCGAAGATTTTGATAAGACATTTAAGTCGTTCAAGGTGACGAGCGATGTACGCCGTGCAGACGCGCGCGCGCGTAGTTATAAAATAACGGGTACGCCCGAAATGGTCGTGAACGGCAAATACCGTATCAGTGCGAGAATGACCGGCTCGCAAGCCAATATGTTGAAAGTCGCTCGCTACTTGATTGACAAAGAGCTAGCGGCGAAATAGTTCGGGCTTGATTTAAAAAACCACCTTGGGGCGTCCCTAGGTGGTTTTTTTATGCGTGCCGTTTAAAACTGCAGACGCAGTCCTATGGTCGCGCTGGCGCCTGGCGTGTTAAAACCGTAGATTTCTTGATAGTCTTGATTCAAGGCATTTTCTATCCGGCCATACATACTCACGTGATCCGTGAGCTGTTGCGCGGCCTGCACGGATAACAGGGTGTAAGAGCCTAGAGTAATCGTTTCACTCATCACGCCAAAGAAGGTATCGGTCATTGCGCCGTTGTAGTCTAGGTTGATGGCAATGTGTTGGCGAGCGTCCTTGCTCGTCCATTGCAGGTAGGCGCTACCCGTATATTCAGGGCGACGGATTTCAACCACTCGCTCGCCGCTCCATGCCTCAGCTTGGTAAGCCGCTAATTTAGTCGCTGCTCCCCCAAGTTGGATATTGTCGCTTACGGCTACATCTACACTTATTTCAACGCCATGGCGCTGGCTTTCAGCATTTTCATTGACGGTTGTTGATGTCCACGTGGCATAGTCGTAGACAGTGGTGATCTCGTTTTCTAGCGTGTCATCAAAATACGTCAATGAGATATTGGCTCTATCGTTAGCTACATTGAAATCAACGCCCACTTCCCAACTTTTAGAGGACTCAGGCTGTAAGCTTGAATTTCCTATGAACGAAGCTGAATAGCCATAGAGCTCTGTAAATGTCGGATTTTTACTTCCTGTACCCATGGCGGCACGAAGGCGTGTCGAGTCGTTCACCTGATAGGCCGTCGACAATCTATAGGTATTCGCGTCATCAAAGTCGCTATTTTTATCGGTACGGCCGCTCAGTAGGTAGTACCAGTGAGTACTGAATTGCCCTTTGAGCTGCAGTGCGAGACCGCTGCTGTTCATGCTTTCGTTGCCATTTAAATAGGCGCTGGTAAGTTTAAAGTCTTGTTCTTCACGTTCAATGGCAGCAGTGAATGCATGGCTGGCGCTCATAGCGAAACTACTCTGAAGTGTCAGTTGGCGTCGTTCGGCCATAGAGCGTGTTTCATCATAGCCCGTTACTGACCATTCAGATTCCTCGCGATTGTCATTTTCGCCTTGGCTATAGCTATAATTCAACGCATGATGCCAACGCTGGTCGGCAGAGTGAAATTTGAGACCTACATTGCTGTATAGCTGAGTGGAGTTGGAGTGATTATCAGCATCAATGGGTAAGCCATAGGTTTGTGGATTAATCGGTGCCCACGTCTCCCAGTCGCTGCGGTAATCCAGCATGTCAAATTCAGTGGTGCTGTCCACATAGACAATACTCGCAGTGGCAGACAATTGCTCATTAAGTGCATAAAAGCCATTTATCTTGGCACTGTCATTGTTGTAGCCATCGCGCTCACTACCGAACATCGAAACATTGATACCGTCGGTTTCTGTATTGGCATAACTAAAACGTACGTTTGCGTCTTTGTCGCCTGCGCTAGCGCTTAATCCCGCGCGACGCCAGTCGTGACTACCACCTTCGGCGAACGCTGAAATTTGGTTACCTTGTGCGCCATCCGCGGTACGGATATAAATCATGCCAGAGAGGGCATCGCTACCCCACAGTGCTGATTGTGCACCGCGTACTACTTCAATAGATGCAATATCCTGGTTGAGTAAATGGGCAAAATTGAAATCATCGCCTTGGGCGGGATCATTAACTTGGACTCCGTCAATAAACACCAGCACGTGGTTAGCTTCACCGCCGCGCATACGAAGCTGAATTTGAGAGCCGACACCGCTAGTACGATTCACGGCAATTCCGGGTACGCTGCGCAAAATATCGGCGATATTTATGTGAGGTCTTAGTGCCAGTGTTTCCGCATCGATCAAGCTGACACTGCTGCCACTGTTTGATTCTAAAATGCCGTCGCGGGATGCGCTGACCAGTATGGTTTCTATCTCGCTTGCTGAGACAATTGGAATGAAGGCCGCTGTAATAGCGACGGTGAGTAAATGTTTTTTCATGGTATCCCCAATAAATTTGGGGAGGGATTTCAGCAGTGTCTTCATGACCACCGATGGAGCCCTCCGCTTCATCGTTTCATCACTACAGAGCTGGTATCGGGCTAAACACTCGGTTTACCGTTGCGGGGGCAGCACAGGATTTTCACCTGTTTCCCATTTAACTAGCTTGGCTAGCACTCTTATAGCGGATCGTACTTTAGAAGCCAGGTGCGCCTAAGTCAATGACATGGCGCGAAAGGTGATTATTAAGCGCGGATATCTGCAAATATCGCGTTTGTTATTTGCGCGAGGTGGGTCGCGTTTAACTCGACTTCTAGCCCACGTTTGCCTGCACTGACGAAGATCGTGTCAAAGCTCTGAGCACTCGCGTCAATGATGGTAGGTAGTGCCTTGCGCTGTCCGATGGGGCTAACGCCACCCAAGACATAGCCCGTGACGCGCTGTACCTTTTGCTTATCAGCCATTTCAGCCCGTTTTCCACCACAGGAGCTTGCTAAGCTCTTTAAGCACAGTGCATGGGAGACTGGTACGATACTTACCACAAGATCTTTACCATCGACTAAGGCGACAAGCGTTTTAAAGACACGGTTGGGTTCAACCCCCATTTTTTCGGCAGCCTCAAGCCCATAGGCGTTGGCTTTACTCTCGTGTTTGTAGCTGTGCACAGTATGGGAGATACCCGCTTTTTTTAGTGTATTGATGGCCGGTGTCATGAAAATTCCTTGTTGAGCGCCAAAGCATACCGCGATTGACATGATTGTGGCATAGGGATTTGACGTTGGCATGCTAGAATATGGCCAGTTCAATTAGGAAAACACTATGACGTTTAATGTGGCATTGTTGGGAGGCGGTTCGTGGGGCACTACCGTAGCCTCGCTGGTAGCAAGAAATAATCCCACCACGCTATGGGCTAGAAGTGCTAGCACCGTTGCTGAGATTAATCATCACCACACCAATAGCAAATATTTACCCGGGGCGAAATTATCCCCCAAGTTGGTAGCGAGTACAGATTTACGAAACACTGTTGCAGACGCCGATGTTCTGATTGTGGCTGTACCTTCGCATGGATTCCGTGACATTCTCCAACAAGTTGCCCCGTACCTTCGCAAATGGGTGCCTGTCATTAGCTTGACCAAGGGCTTGGAGAAAGTGTCTAACAAGCGTATGACAGAAATTGTTGCGGAAGTGTTGCCCGGTCATCCGTATGGTGTGCTATCTGGCCCCAACTTGGCGGCAGAGATTATGGCGGGTCAGGCTGCAGCGACCGTGTTGGCCATGGACGATGAAGTGGTACAACGCGAGTTACAATCTGTGTTTAGCAATGGCGTCTTTCGCGTGTATGTCAACAATGATGTGGTCGGTTGTGAGCTTGGCGGGGTGCTAAAGAATGTCATTGCCATCGCCGTGGGCATTGGAGACGGGTTAGGCGCGGGCGACAACACTCGTGCTGCACTTATTACCCGTGGTTTATCAGAGGTGACCCGACTCGGTGTCGCGCTGGGTGGTCGGCCAGAGACATTTGCTGGATTAGCCGGTATGGGCGATATGATCGCAACGTGCACCAGTAGTAAAAGCCGCAATCGTAGCGTAGGTTTTGCATTAGGTCAGGGTAGTGATATTCAAACCATTATTGACGACATGGTGATGGTAGCGGAAGGTGTCAAGAGTGTTGGGGCGGTGCTTGAGTTGGCAGCCCAGTGCCAAGTACCTATGCCAATTACCAAGTTTGTGTACAACGTTGTGATAGACGGCGGCTCTGCTAAAGAGGCGTTTCGTAATATTATTCGCACAGAAGCGGGTGCTGAATGGGAACCAGGCTAACGCCTGTTAACAGGGGGTGGCCTATACTCGGTGCATTACCCATAGATAACGAGACATGACTAAAGACCTAAGCTTACAAGATTTTCTCCCGTATCGGCTGAATAATGCTGCTGAGCGTATCAGTGTCGCTTTGTCGCGGATATATCAATCTGAATTCGGGATTAATATTGCTGAATGGCGTGTATTAGCTGCGTTGCATGAGCGCCGAGCGGTGCTTGCCAAAGATATTGTCAATTACACCCACATGGATAAAGTGCGGGTGTCACGCGCGATCAAAAGCTTGGAAGAGAAAGGGTTTTTACAGCGGCAAACGTCTATAAGCGATAGCCGCGCAGCGGAGTTATCGCTCACTAAAAAAGGGCGTGAGTTGTACCGCGTCGTCGTTCCCCGTGCGCTTGAGTGGCAGGAAGAATTACTGGAGCCTCTTTCCGAAATTGATCGGCAAGAACTTCATCGTATTTTAAATCGCCTCGATAACCGCGTTGAAGAAATGGCGCGCCGTAAGACCGTACAAAAGAAATCCACCCATCTAGAATAACGAAACATAGTATCGACAGGAGTCGCCTGTGACTGATTGTATTCTGGTTCGTCAATATCCCTGCCGCGATGGCGCCTTTCTTGGCCGCATTAGTTTAAATAATGTCCGTGCCATTAATGCGTTAACCCAAGAGATGGTCGATGCCATGCAGTTAGCCTTGGATGCGTTTGCTAGCCGCGAAGAGGTGGTGGCGGTGCTCATTGATGGCGAGGGTGAAAAAGGTTTTTGTGCGGGTGGCGACATCCGCGCGATGTATCAATCCGCGCAGCAAAACCCCTCGGGTCGCGCTATCGATGCTGAGCTATTCTTTGAGCGCGAATATCGGCTTAACTACACCCTGCACGGCTATCCCAAACCACTTATCGGTTACGCACACGGGATACTCATGGGGGGTGGTATGGGGCTTTTTGAACCTTGCGATGTTCATATTGTGACCCCAACTACACGTATTGCGATGCCCGAGATCGCGATAGCGTTGTATCCAGACGTAGCGGCGAGCTACTTTATGCCGAAATGGCCGCGTGGCTCAGGCTACTTCATGGCCTTAACGGGATGCACGATTAACGCACGAGACGCCATAGATATCGCTATTGCTGAATGGGCGCTACCCGACAATTGTCAGCAGGTGTTAATTGATGCTTTATGCAACGCCCTTTCTTCGCATAAGGTCATGGACAGTATTACGGCAGCGGTGTCAGCGCTGGCATTGCCAATGGCTGACTTACCTGCGCCACAAATGGCACCGCATGCTGCGATGATAGAGGATATTGTGGGTCGAAAAGACCTTATTGCCATTGTCGAGGGGATAGCGGCCCTACGCGAGAGTGAAGACCCTTGGCTGAGCAAGGCCGCGCAATTGATGCAGGCAGGATCACCGCTATCGATAGTGTGGACGTATTTGCAGATGAGACGCTGCGAGGGCCTAAGTATAGAGGACTGTCTGCGATCAGAAATGGTGCTGTCCGCCAATACAGTGAGGCACCCCGAGTTTAGTGAGGGTGTGCGCGCCTTGATTATTGATAAAGACAAGCAACCAACATGGCAATTTGCCAGTGTAGAAGATGTCAGCGAAACCTACGTGGCGGCCTTTTTTGAGCCGCCATGGCAAGAAAATCCTCTCGCAGATCTTTAAGCTACGCTGGGAATATTGTTTTAACGCCGCTATCGGTGCCTAGCAGCAATACGTCTGCTGGGCGCGCTGCAAAAAGGCCATTGGTGACGACACCAACGATGCTGTTGAGCGCATGCTCAGTTACCACAGGATCAGGAATAGCAAAGTTGTATACATCAAGAATGATATTGCCATTGTCGGTAATAACCCCTTGTCGATACACTGGATCCCCACCAAGTTTGACGATTTCTCGCGCGACATAACTCCGCGCCATAGGAATGACCTCCACTGGCAAGGGGAAATTACCTAGTGTGTTTACCCATTTGCTTTGATCAGCGATACAAATGAATTCACGCGACGCAGCTGTGACAATTTTCTCGCGTGTGAGCGCTGCACCCCCCCCTTTGATGAGGTGTAATTGCGGATTGGTTTCATCTGCGCCGTCAACGTAGACCTCGCATTCACCCGCCTCATTTAAATCGATGACCTCAATACCATGACCTTGTAAGCGTTGCGCGGTGGCTTCTGAACTTGCAACGGCGGCTTTAAAATCGTCGCGAATAGTCGCCAGGGCATCGATGAAGAAGTTGGCTGTCGAACCCGTACCGACGCCGACAATACTGTCAGGACCTAGCTTAGGTTTGATATAGGCAAGAGCGGCTTCCGCTACCGCTTTTTTGAGGGCATTTTGATCCATAATGGCTGCTCTAATAAGTTGTTGTGGGGCCAATTATATAGACTCGAGTGAGTTTGTTGAACGCGTCTGTTACTATTGCGTTTTTAAATTGTCTGGCCGATTTCCTATGCCTGAAACATACATCAAAAAGATTCTCGGTGCGCGCGTTTATGACGTGGCCATTGAAACGCCTGTAGACCGTGCACGGCTGTTGTCAAAGCGATTAGACAACAATATTTTGCTTAAACGTGAAGACCTACAAGAAGTGTTTTCGTTTAAATTGCGTGGTGCCTACAACAAAATGGCCTCGTTGACCCAAGAAGAGCTCGATCGGGGCGTGGTGGCAGCGTCAGCCGGAAATCATGCGCAGGGTTTGGCTCTTGCCGCGCAGCGCATGAAAGTCAAAGCTACCATTGTTATGCCAAAAACTACGCCAGCCATCAAAGTGGATGCGGTACGTTCCCGTGGTGCCAAGGTTATTTTGCATGGTGATACTTTTGACGAAGCCTCCAAGTTGGCGCGAGAACTGGTTGTCGAAAAAGGTATGGTGTATGTGCATCCTTTTGATGATCCGGAGATCATTGCAGGCCAAGGCACCATTGGTGTTGAAATTCTGCGCCAAGTTAGCGGTGATCTCGATGCCATCTTTCTGCCCGTGGGTGGCGGTGGCTTAGCGGCGGGCGTGTCTGCCTACGTTCGCTACGTGCGTCCCGATGTCAAAATTTTTGCGGTTGAGGCGGAAGATTCTGCGTGTTTGAAAGCCGCTATGGAGGCGGGTGAGCGCGTGGTGCTCGATCATGTAGGTATCTTTGCTGAAGGGGTTGCCGTGGCGCAGATCGGTGAAGAAACATTCCGTGTTATCCGAGATAGTATTGATGGTGTGATTACCTGTAATACCGACGAAATGTGTGCGGCGATTAAAGATATTTTTGACGACACGCGTTCTATTGCAGAGCCCTCGGGTGCACTGGCACTGGCAGGATTAAAAAAGTACATCGCCGAAACCGGTGCCTGTGGTCAGACACTATTAGCCATCGCCAGTGGTGCTAACAGCAATTTTGACCGTTTGCGCTACATATCAGAACGCACGGAAATTGGTGAGCAGCGCGAAGCAGTGTTGAGTGTTTCTATTCCGGAAAAACCTGGCAGTTTCAAAAAATTCTGTGCTGCCCTTGGTAAGCGCGCTATCACTGAATTTAACTATCGCATGAGCGATCCCAAAAATGCGCAGATTTTTGTAGGTGTTCAAGTCTCTCCCGGAGGGGATGATCGCCATCAGTTAGTCGAAATGTTGCGAGAAAAAGGCTATTTAGTGACCGATCTCACAGAAAATGAAATGGCAAAGTTGCATATTCGCCATATGGTGGGTGGTTCAGCGCCTGCGACGATTCAGAATGAATGTGTGTATCGATTTGAGTTTCCTGAACGCCCCGGCGCGTTATTGAATTTCTTGAGTACACTGGGCAATCGCTGGAATATATCGTTGTTTCACTACCGTAACCATGGTGCTGCGTTTGGCAGAGTACTCGTGGGCATGGAAGTCCCAGAACAGGAGCGAGGTGAGTTAGAAAATTATTTAACGGCATTGAACTATCCGTTCATTAATGAGACTAACAGTATTGCTTACCAACAATTTTTAGCGGTAAGATCTACAACCTTGTAACAAAATGGAATTTGGAGTGAGTAATCACTCGTTGTTGAAAGGACGCATAACGTAGTACCAAGAGAAATAATAGGCTACCCAATGCGTAAAAAAGTTGATCCAGTTATTGTCATTGTTGCGGTGTTAGCGCTGGGCATTTTCGCCACAGCGGCAACGCGTGCAATGAACAATGCAGAAGAACAAAATGTTGTTGTCCCAGAGCTTCACCGTGGTGTGTATCTCAACAATCAATAAATTCTTTTTCTGTCACCACAGCGTGTAGCGGTACATCCCAGTGCTCGCTACTCAGCTGTTCTACCTCCTGCCAGCTGTAAGCAAACCCCACATGAAAGGTTCGTCCGTTACACTGTGCTAGCGCGCGATCGTAATAGCCTGCGCCCATACCAAGCCTGTCACCTTGGCGATTAAAACCCAGCAGCGGAATCACTATGACGTCCAGATCATTGACATCAATGGCGCTGTTACCGGTGGGCTCTAGAATGCCGTAGCGATTTTTTACCAAATCCGACGTGCGCTCTACGGCGATAAATCGCATCGCATAATTTGCTTCTACCACGGGTAAATAGAAGGTTTGGTTTTCATTGAATAAACTAAGCGGGTCAATCTCGCCGGCAAAAGGGCTGTATAGAGCGATGTGCTTGGCCGCTTGAAAGCGAGGATGGCGTAAGAGACGAGAGCAGGCTAAACGAGAGGCCTGGGTAATGTCATCAGCGGACAATGCACGACGACGTTGCTTGAGAGCTTGGCGGAGGGCGTGTTTATTAATCATATGACTCAAAAAAAGGCCCGAGATACCGCTGCCAAGTTGGCCTTGAACCCAACGGTTCAAGATGGTGGACCTTAGTAAACTTTAGGCTTTCCGTCTTGCGGACATGCTCACCGTCTATCGTAAGATCCCCCGGTACTACGCTTATCGGCTCAGGGACATTATCGACTAGCGAATATCTCAGGTTGGGTGAAGTATAACAAAGCCCAAGACTGTTCGCAGTGGCTTTTAGATTTCAATTTGACGAAGACGATAGAGCGCTTCATCCAATTTTTTATTGAGGTGATCGACGTCGCGTTGTGTTACGGCATTGTTTGTCGTAACGGGCACGCTGCCGTGAAGCAATTCATAGGTTGTGTTGAGCGCCGTCATAACCGCAATGCGTTCTAGGCCAATAATTTTGCCACCTTGTTTAATCTTGCGCATTTGTTGATCAAGTTGCCAAGCGGACTCCCTCAGTGCCTCCTTCTGCTCGGCGGGGCAGGCTACTTGGTATTCTTTATCGAGGATGTGAACGATAACGGTTTCCATTAGCTATCCTGCTCAAGTGCCTTGAGGCGTCCAATCATGTGGGCAACGCGTTGCTTGGCGAGTTCGTTCTTATCGAGTAATTCTTTTCGCTCACGCACCCACGCGTGCTCCTTGGCTTTAAGGTCACGATTTTCGCGTTGCAGCTCGTCACAAAGGGCGATAAGGCTATCCACCTTTTGCTCAATAATTTTGAACTGTGTCTTATCCATAAAAACGCGGGCATGTGTTAACAATGATGGGTAACTATAGTGGTGCATACCCACAGCGGTCAATCCGTGGTGATGAATTGTCTCAGCAAACCTGCATCAGCACTTATAAAGCATTGTTCACAGTGGTAGCATGGCTTTTTTTCATTAGGAAATCACCATGTCGGACCAAGCCTTGTCTTTTGATGATGTCGCAGACCTAGCCGTGGAGTTGGGGTCAAGTGTGTCGCCGTCAGAATTGCACGGTTTGTTGGTTGGTCAGTTGGCAACCGGCAAACGTTTTTCTGAGAGCCAATGGCTTCAAGAGGCCGCCAGGCTGTTAGATGTTGATAAGCCAGACGAGCAAGTCCAGCAGCGAGAAATTTATCAGCTTTACCAGCAAACATTGTCGCAGCTAGAAAATGAAGCAATGGATTTTGCGTTGATGCTACCGGAAGACGATGTCGATTTTAACCAGATCCTTGAATCGGTGAGTGAATGGTGTGCAGGTTTTCTCGCTGGTTATGCCATTGCTGGTAGCGGTATTGTTGATGAAGATACGGATGAAGTACTGCAGGACTTTGCGGCCATTTCTCAGGTGGGCGAAGAGGAAGACATTGATGAAGTCGCACAGCAAGCGCTTTTTGAAGTGGCCGAATATGTGCGTGTGGCCGCCTTGTCATTATTTTTGGCGGGGGGTAGTGACGGCGGTGCCAACGCGGCGCCTTCATCGCAATCGATTCATTAATACAATGCTGCGTGAATAACGTATACAGTCATCATGTTGTGTTGAGAGCAATAGGCGAAACCGCCCTGATGTAAGCTAGGAAGAATGGTGAGTTTAACGATTCCACAGGTTGAGTATGCGCGTCGCCGCCGAGAACTCATGCGGCAGTTGGCGCCCAATAGTATTGCGATCGTTGCTGCGGCTCATGAAACCCTTCGCAATCGTGATACGCACTACCTCTTTCGACAAGACAGCGATTTCTTTTATTTGAGTGGTTTTAACGAACCCGATGCGGTGTTAGTGATGCTACCTGGCCGTGAGCAGGGCGAGGTGATTTTTTTCTGCCGCGATCGTGATCCTAGCAAAGAGATGTGGGATGGGCGCCGCGTAGGACCCGAGGGTATGACGCGTGACTATGGGGCTGATGATGCCTTTCCGGTCGACGATATTGACGATATTTTGCCGGGCCTCATGGAAGGTCGCGATCGCGTCTATTACTCACTTGGCCGCAATCCTGACTTCGATAGTCGTTTGATGAGTTGGCTCAACAGTATTCGCAGTAAGGCCAGAGCAGGTGCTCAACCACCGGAAGAATTTGTCGATCTTGATCATATCTTGCACGATATGCGTCTGTTCAAAAGTGAGGCCGAGTTGGCCATTATGCAGCGCGCAGGAGATATCTCAGCGGCGGCGCATTGCCGAGCAATGCAGGTTTGTCGTCCCGGCATGATGGAATATCAACTCGACGCTGAAATTCAGTATATCTTTGCCATGTCTGGCGCACGTCAACCCGCTTATCCCAGCATTGTCGGTGGCGGAGCTAATGGCTGCATTTTGCATTACATTGACAATAACGGTGCCCTAAAAAGCGGTGATTTGGTTTTGATCGATGCGGGTTGCGAATTATCGAATTACGCCTCTGACATCTCCCGCACGTTCCCAGTGAATGGCAAATTCAGCAAGGAGCAGGCGGCGTTGTATCAAGTGGTTTTAGATGCGCAAACCGCAGCCATTGAGGCGATTGTGCCTGGCGCTGACTGGAATGCCCCCCACTTAGCCGCGGTCAACGTCCTTTGCCGTGGCCTTGTTGAGCATGGTTTACTGCGCGGTGAGCTTGATTCACTTATCGAGCAAGGGGCGTATCGAGAATTTTACATGCACCGCACTGGCCATTGGTTGGGATTAGATGTCCACGACGTAGGAGACTATCGCGTAGGTGGTGAATGGCGTGTGCTTGAGCCGGGAATGGTCATGACTGTCGAGCCCGGTTTATATGTGGCCCCAGACAATTTAAATGTAGAGGCTAAGTGGCGAGGTATTGGCATTCGTATTGAAGATGACGTGGTAGTCACAGAGACGGGTTGCCGTGTGCTTACTGATGGTGTGCCCAAAACCATTCAGGCCATCGAGGCCATGATGGCGGAGGCGCAAGGTTAATGGCTAAGTTCGAGGTCGTTATTGTCGGTGCAGGTATTATTGGTATGGCTGCGGCACTGGGTTTAGCTCGCGCTGGTCACCGCGTGGCCCTGATTGATCGACGCGCCTTGGCCCACGTGCAAGAGTATGGTGTTGAGGTCGACGATTATGACTTGCGCGTGAGTGCGCTTACTCGGCGTAGCCAGCTCGTCTTGGAAGAACTTGGCGTGTGGCACCCTATCGTGGCGCAGCGTACCTGTCCATATCAACACATGGAAGTATGGGATGATGAGGGCACGGGTCGTATTCGTTTCAATGCCGCCGACATCGAGCAGCACAATATTGGCCATATTGTTGAAAATCGCGTCATCGCCGCGGCATTGGCAGAGGCGTTGCGCGCTAGCGATGTGCAGATTTTTGCTCCATCAGAGATCATCGCTATCCAGCATTGTGACGCAGGTGTGACGGTTCAACTGCCGCATGACAAGATAGACGCCGATTTATTAGTCGGTGCCGACGG
Source organism: Pseudomonadales bacterium (assembly GCA_035458985.1). Taxonomy (GTDB): domain Bacteria; phylum Pseudomonadota; class Gammaproteobacteria; order Pseudomonadales; family JAHEIH01; genus JAHEIH01. Next base: position 35,728 of record DATHYR010000163.1, on the reverse strand, counting down.
CGCTTTATCAAAGATCCGAGAGACGCAAGGATTTTTTACCCGCGAATGGGATTACGGTCATGTTGGTATTGTGGCTACCCTCAGAATGCAGTTGCCCCATCAAAACACCGCGTGGCAGAACTTCTTGACCTCCGGACCATTGGCGTTATTGCCACTAGATAACCCCCGTATGGTGTCTATTGTTTGGTCATGTGAAACGTCGCTTGCGGCACAGCTAATGTCTCTTGACGACACGGCGTTCGCCGAGCAGTTGACGCGTGCTAGCCAGGGCGTACTAGGAGGTGTTGAGGCGCTCAGCAAGCGTTCTAGTGTCGTCCTGCGCCAGCGTCATGCGGTTGATTATGTCAAAGGCCGCATCGTACTGGTAGGTGATGCCGCGCATACTATTCATCCATTGGCTGGGCAGGGAATGAATCTGGGGCTTGCCGATGTCGATGTGCTACTGCAAGAATTGAATCGAAGCAAACGCCGACAGTTAGGGGTGGCTCATCCTCAGGGATTACGCCGTTACCAGCGACGTCGTAAAGCCGACAATCTCGCCATGATGTGGAGTATGGAAGGGTTTAAACAGTTATTTGCCCGTCGTGAATTAGCACTTCGTTGGTTGCGCAATGAAGGGATGAATCGACTCAACAGTGTGCCACGCTTAAAAGCGAAGATCGTGCGTCACGCCCTTGGGGCGTAGTCTAGGAAAGCTTCGAGCACATCGTTCAGAAATAGCGCCCCCTTATCAGTAGTGGCAAGAATTTCATCACTATCCAGCATTAGGCCACGTTGGCGAAGGTCATGCCAAAGGGGTTCCAGCACGGAAAGCGTCATGCCTGTACGGCTAGCAAAAACATCGGTTGCCACACCAGATCGAAGGCGCAGCGCATTGAGCATAAACTCAAAGACCATATCTTTGGCGGCAATATCCGTATATTTGCGCCTAGTTAAGGCATCCGCGGACAAGTAGTGCTCGGGCGTGCGTGTTTTTTGACTACGAATGACACGTTGCTCTTTTAGTAAGGTGAGTTTCCCGTGGGCGCCTGCACCAATGCCGATATAGTCACCAAACTGCCAATAGTTAATATTGTGTCGACTTTGATGGCCAGGTTTGGCGTATGCAGATACCTCATATTGTGTCAGGCCCTTAGCGCTAATCAATGCCAGCCCAGCCTCACTAATGTCGCACAGGGTGTCTTCCTCCGGTAGACGAGGGGGTGAAGAAAAGAACGCCGTATTTTTCTCGATGGTCAGTTGATACCAAGAAAGGTGTGGAGCGCCTAACGCGGCCGCCAGCGCGATGTCTTGTAAGGCGTCATCGACATTCTGCTGGGGCAAGCCATGCATGAGGTCGACGTTAAAGTTGTCAAATCCGGCACGCTTGGCAATATCAATAGCCCGCTCAGCCTCACCGCCGCTGTGTATTCTTCCGAGGGTGCTGAGATATTGATCGTTAAAGCTTTGCACGCCAATTGAGAGGCGGTTAATACCCGCCTGGCGAAAGCCGCTAAACTTGTCTTGCTCGAAGGTGCCCGGATTAGCCTCCAAGGTGATTTCGCAATCAGCGGCCAGAGGAATAATAGCCGCTACACCCTGCAAAATGCGCGCAATCGCAGCGGCTGAAAATAGACTCGGGGTGCCGCCTCCGAAGAAGATCGTTTGGATGTCTCGGCCTTGCGCCCAAGCTGCATCACTGCGTAAATCGTCGAGTAAACGTGCAACATAGGCGTCTTCAGGCAGCGCGTCGCGCTGGGCGTGCGAATTGAAATCACAGTAAGGGCATTTACGAACACACCACGGAATATGAATATAGAGCGAGAGCGGTGGCAGTTGCAGCATTAAGAGAGCGCTTGTAACAGCTGCTGCATAGCACGGCCGCGATGGCTAATGGTGTTCTTAACCGCCGCATCTAATTCGGCGGCGGTGCACTGATGCTCTTGAAGCCAAAAGAGGGGATCGTACCCAAATCCACCCTCACCACGTGGGGCGGTTAAAATTGTACCCTCCCAAGCCGCATGGCAAATTAATGGCACGGGATCGTTGGCGTGACGCATGAAGACGAGCACACAGTGATAGCGTGCCGTGCGAGTCTCAATCCCCTCCAATCGACGCAATAATTCCGCATTATTGATCGTATCAGTGGCGCCTGGGCCGGCGAAACGTGCGGAATAAATACCTGGCTCGCCGTTCAGTGCATCGACTTCAATGCCAGAGTCGTCGGCTAACGAAGGGAGTCCCGTGTGCGCACAACTATTGCGAGCTTTAAGAATGGCATTTTCAACAAACGATAACCCTGTTTCTTCAATGTCGGGAACACCGTGTACGCCCTGCGCTTCGACATCCCACCCGAGTGGCGCGAGCATTTGCGAAAATTCGCGCAATTTTCCTTGGTTGCCTGAGGCAAGAATAAGCTTGGCCATCGTTTACTGCCTTATTTTGTAAATCGCAGTGGTACCAAACAAATTTGGTAGGCGAGTGGTGAAAAAACCGCTATTTCCATCCTCATCGACCACTAAGCGTTCAACGATAGTAATTCCCAAATCGCGGCACAGTTGTTCAAAATCTAAGATGGTACAAAAATGGATGTTGGGCGTGTCATACCATGAGTAGGGCATGAATTTAGAGACTGGCATACGGCCTCTGAATCCCAGATAGTAGCGGCAGCGCCAGTTGGCAAAGTTAGGAAATGCCACTATGCCCTCACGCCCAACGCGCAATAATTCCAGCAGAACTTTGTCAGGGTAATGGACCGCTTGCAGTGTTTGGGTCATCACTACCATGTCCATGCTTTTGTCTGCAAAATTGGCTAATCCAAGATCAAGATCCTGCTCGATAACACTCAGGCCTTTTTCAACACAGGCTTGAATATTATCAGGGTTGATTTCAAGCCCCACACAGGTGTTACCATCTTGGCTGAGGAGTGACATCAGCGAGCCGTCACCACACCCTAAGTCCAGGACACGACTTTGCGGTGGCACCCAACCCCGAATGACTTCATGATCGATACGCATGTCAGGCCTCCTGCTGCAATGGCTTGGCAACGTTATTCATAAAGGCGCTAAACAGTGCCTCATAACGAGGATTGGGGAGTAGGAAAGCATCATGGCCATAACTCGATTCGATGTCGGCAAAGGTCACAGGTCGGCCCGCGGCAAGGAGAGCTTGAACGATTTCGCGTGAACGCTCTGGTGAAAAACGCCAGTCAGTGGTGAATGAAATGACAAGGAAGGGACAGGTGGCGTGCGAAAAGGCTTCAACAGGGTCGTCATTGTACTCGCGGGCTAAGTCAAAATAGTCGAGGGCCCGAGTCATTAGCATGTAGGTATTGGCATCAAAGGTCTCAGCAAAGGATTCACCTTGATGATCCAAATAACTCTCTACTTGAAACTCGTAGTCGCTTCGCGTGCCAAGGGTAAAATCGCCACGCTTGAGTTCACGGCCAAATCGCTCCCCCATCACGTCGTCAGACAGATAGGTGACGTGGGCAATTTTACGTGCCAGTGACAGACCTGTTCGGGGCTTACTGTCGACCCCATAAAAGTGACCGCCGTGCCACTCAGGATCACGACTAATGGCACTGCGCGCAATGTTGTTAAAGGCAATATTCTGGGATGATAATTTCATCGCCGAGGCGACGACCACACAAGCACCTACACGTTCAGGAAACTGCAGTGTCCAGCGCATAGCTTGCATGCCGCCAAGGCTACCGCCGACAACGGCTGCCAACTTTTCAATGCCGAGCTTGTCGAGTAACGTTGCTTGGCTACTCACCCAGTCGCGCACCCGCAACACAGGGAAGTCTGAGCCCCACAATTTCCCTGTCGCAGGATTCAGGGTGTTGGGTCCTGTGCTACCGTGGCAGCCCCCTAAATTATTTAAGGCGATGACGAAAAATTTGTTGGTGTCGATCGGTTTATTCGGGCCGATATAGTGATCCCACCAACCGGGGCGCTTATCTTCCTCGCTATGGTAACCCGCCGCGTGATGGTGGCCGCTAAGGGCGTGGCAAATCAACACGGCATTGCTTTTTGCCGCATTTAGTGTGCCGTAGGTTTCATATACCAATTGATACTGGTCGAGTTGACCGCCGTTTGAGAGCGGTAGCGGTTTGTCAAAAACAGCGGTTTGTGGTGTAACAATGCCAACGGAGTTTGGCGCAGTGTGGTTTGTCATGATGGTCCCTAGATGCCAAGTACCAACCCGGCTGGCAAGCTGACGCTGGCAGCGGCATGAGACAGCAAAATTTTAGCCATGTTGATCCCAATGAAGGCAAAGATAGGAGAGATATCCAGACCACCAAGCGAAGGGATAATGGCTTGAATGGGGCGCATGATAGGCGCCACAATTTGCGAGACTAATAGCACCGCCGGATTATAACTACCGGGTGCGATCCAGCTCAAAATGATGGATGCGAGCAACGCCACAAAATAGACGTTTATGGCCATAGAGACTAGGCCAATGAATCCCCACAGTGCTAATTTAGCGGGGTTAAACAGACCGTAGCCCTGCATTAGCAGTAGTACGCTCATGGCCACGACTTGCAAGATGATGCCAAGTACTATCGAGGCGAGATCAATTCCTCCTAAGCCCGGAACAACTTTGCGAATAGGCATCAGCAATGGGTTGGTGGCCTTAACGATGAACTGCGAAATTGGGTTATAGAAATCAGCTCGCGCAACTTGTAGTAAGAAGCGTGCCACCACCACAAACAGGTAGAGCTCAAACAACGTTTGAACTAAGTACGTGCCTATGTCGGTTAATGCACCCATATCTGTTTCCTCGTATTAGCTAAAAAGTTTGCTCATTTCTTCAGAGCGCGCCACGGCTGCACGCATAGCGTTGTTAACTATAGCGGCTAAATCATCTGCCTCAAAGGATTGTATCGCCCTTTCTGTCACGCCATTGGGTGAGGTGACTCGGCGACGCAGTTCTACTACGTCAACGTGGGTTTCACTGGCCATTTTGGCCGCACCCAGCACGGTCTGCAGCGCCAATTTTTCGGCTGTGGCGCGTTCTAAGCCACAGGCTTCGCCCGCATCAATCATGCATTGGGTAAACAAAAAGACATAGGCTGGGCCGCTGCCAGACACCGCAGTCACCGCGTGAAGTTCCTCTTCTTCGTGGCACCACACCACGATACCGACAGCCGCCATGATACGTTCAGCCATGGCACGTTGTTCCTGGCTGCACTGTGCATTGGCAAATAAACCACTGGCACCTACCCGTAGTTGACTGGGGGTGTTAGGCATACAGCGAACAATGGCACATTGGCGACCCACCCATGAGGTGATACTGGCTGCTGTGACGCCGGCCGCGACAGAGATGATCAGTTTTTCCGCTAGAGCGGCGCCATGTTGTTTGACAACATCTTCAAGCATTTGCGGTTTTACCGCTAAAACCACAATGTCACTGGTGGCAATGGCCGCCGCATTATTATCGCTGACATGAATGGCACCGAGTGCTCGAGCCCGCTGTTGATTGGCATCACTGCGTGCAGTGGCGGTGATGTGATCGGCGGGATAACCTTCAGCCAGCAAACCACCGATAATACTACCCGCCATGTTACCTGTGCCTATGAAGGCGATGCGTGGGAAAGGACTCATTGTCGTGCTCCAAATATATCTGTGCCTATGCGTACCATGGTTGCACCTTCGTGAATGGCGGCTTCGAGATCGCCAGACATCCCCATCGATAGGGTATCGCAACTTGGAAAGTCACGCCGTACGGCGTCAAAGGTCTCTTTGACGATGGCAAAATTTCGTCGCTGCACATTGATATCGTCGCTGTGCTCTGGAATTGCCATCACGCCGCGCAGTGTCAATTGGGGTTGTTCGTTGACGGCATGGGCAAGCGCTAAGACGTCCTCAAGGCTATCTACTCCGCCTTTGCTTGCTTCATCGTTAACATTGATTTGTATGCACACTTGCAGCGGCGGCAAATGTGGTGGTCGCTGCTCGGAAAGGCGGCGGGCAATTTTAGCGCGGTCGACACTGTGTACCCACTGAAAATGTTCAGCAATGGGGCGCGTTTTATTGGATTGAATTTGTCCAATAAAGTGCCAGCGTATGTCCTCGTGGCCACACGTAGAGATTTTCTCCATCGCGTCTTGCAGATAATTTTCACCAAAATCGCGTTGACCCAAATGATAGGCCTCCTCAACTAATGCGAGCGGTTTGGTCTTGGACACGGCCAATAAACTAACACTGCTAGCCTCTCGCCCTGCGTCGATCTCGGCGCGACGGATTCTTTCAACGACTTGGTAATACTGTAGTGTAAGATTCGACATGGTGTTCCATTGGCGAGAGTGTGTAAGGCTGTCTATTATACTTGGGTCAGAATTTATTGCAGCGTCGAATGCTGCTCGTTTACTGGGATGTATCTATGGATATCACGGAATTACTTGCGTTCAGTGCTAAGCAAAACGCCTCCGACCTCCACCTGTCTGCTGGATTGCCTCCGATGATTCGTGTGGATGGTGATGTGCGACGTATTAATTTACCGCCGCTGGAGCACAAAGAAGTGCACGCATTGATCTACGAGATCATGAATGACAAACAGCGCAAAGATTATGAAGAGTTTCTAGAGACTGACTTTTCTTTCGAAGTGCCTGGTGTCGCGCGTTTCCGTGTTAACGCCTTTAACCAAAACCGCGGTGCTGGTGCAGTTTTCCGTACCATTCCTTCCAAGGTGTTGACCATGGAACAGCTGGGTATGGGGCAAGTATTCAAAGATATTTCCATGACGCCGCGGGGCCTTGTATTGGTCACTGGCCCTACCGGATCGGGCAAGTCGACCACGCTTGCCGCCATGATGGATTTCATCAACGACAATAAATACGAGCATATTCTGACCATTGAGGACCCGATCGAATTCGTCCACCAGTCAAAGAAATGCTTGGTCAACCAGCGTGAAGTTCACCGCGATACTCATGGTTTCTCTGAGGCACTGCGTTCCGCCTTGCGTGAAGACCCCGATATTATTCTCGTGGGTGAGATGCGCGACTTGGAGACCATTCGACTCGCGTTGACTGCGGCAGAAACCGGTCACTTAGTTTTTGGTACACTCCACACCACCTCGGCGGCTAAGACCATCGACCGTGTTATCGACGTTTTCCCTGCTGAGGAAAAGTCGATGGTGCGTTCGATGTTGTCAGAATCGCTACAGGCGGTGATTTCTCAAACCTTGTTGAAAAAACAGGGGGGGGGACGTGTGGCGGCACATGAAATTATGCGCGGTACACCGGCGATTCGAAACTTGATTCGCGAGGACAAAATCGCGCAAATGTACTCCGCGATTCAGACCGGTGCCGCGCAAGGGATGCAAACCCTCGATCAATGCTTGGCCACCCTCGTGGAAAAACGTATCATCACCCGCGAGGTGGCGCGTGAGAAAGCCAAGGTCCCCACCAATTTCTAAACTGGCTGCGGAGCGATTATGGATATTCAAAAACTGTTGGCTTTGATGGTAGAAAAAGAAGCCTCAGATTTATTTATTACCGCTGGCAAGCCTCCGTGCGTCAAGCTTGACGGCAAAATGACACCGGTAACCAGCCAGGCATTAAGCCCTGAGCAGGCCATGGACGTTGTGCTGAGCGTCATGAACGACAATCAACGCGAGGAGTTCAAACGTACCCGTGAATGCAACTTTGCGATCACTGCGCGCGGAACAGGGCGCTTCCGAGTTAGCGCTTTCTATCAACGTAATATGGTGGGGTTGGTAGCACGCCGCATCGAGACCAAAATCCCTATTTCAGAGGATTTAGGTTTGCCACCGATCATCAATGATCTGGCCATGACCAAGCGCGGTTTAATCATTTTTGTTGGTGCAACAGGCACGGGTAAATCAACGTCCTTGGCGTCTATGATTGGCTATCGTAATCGCAACTCAAAGGGTCATATTATTACTGTTGAAGACCCTATCGAGTTTGTTCACCAACACGAGGGCTGCCTCATCACCCAGCGTGAAGTGGGTATCGACACTGAATCTTTCGAAGTGGCATTGAAAAACATGTTGCGCCAAGCGCCAGATGTCATTTTGATTGGCGAGGTGCGTACGCGCGAGACCATGGAACATGCCATTACCTTTGCCGAAACAGGCCACCTCTGTTTGTGTACCCTACACGCCAACAATGCTAACCAGGCATTGGATCGTATCATGCATTTTTTCCCGCACGAACGTCACTCACAATTATGGATGGACTTGTCACTCAACTTAAGGGGGATGGTGGCACAGCAATTGATTCCTCGTGCCGATGGCAATGGCCGCGTAGCGGCGGTGGAAGTGTTGCTGAATTCACCTTTGGCGTCAGATTTAATTCGCAAGGGTGAAGTGCATTCCCTCAAAGAACTCATGGCAAAATCTACCGAAATGGGTATGCAGACGTTTGATCAGTCGCTCTACAACCTCTATAAAGACGGCATTATTACCTACGAAGATGCGTTGGCGCATGCTGACTCGGCGAATGATTTGCGCTTGATGATTAAACTCAAAGATTCAGATGGCGATGAAATGAGTTCGGCAGCAGCTAGACTCAGTTTAGACGACGGCTAAGGTTGCTGTGTTAACCAAGACTCAATGATGTACTTAGCGGCAATACTATCAATTGGGTTGTTTTTATAGTCGCGGCTACCGCCGCGTTGCATGACGTCACCTTTGGCCTCAAAGCTCGATAAGCGTTCATCGACCATCTCGGTGGTAAGATTAAAGCGGCCATTGAGACGACGAGCGAATTTTTGTGCTCTGATACACATGTCGCTTTCACTGCCATCCATGTTCAACGGCAGCCCCACGATAGCTAACTCGGGCTGCCATTCTTTCAATAGTGCACCAATATCGTCCCAGTTGGGAATGCCATCGCGCGCTTTTAGGGGAGGCAGTGGCCGGGCTTCTCCGAGCGCGGTTTGGCAGATAGCCACGCCTATATTAGTGGTGCCGTAGTCAAAACCGAGCACCATTTTAGGTCTGCTCATTAGGCGTGACCCGCCTGGCTGGAAATCAGATGGTAGTCAATCCCCAGCTGGGCTAACGCTTTTTCAGCCCGCTTGCTAAACGGGGTGTCAAAAATAATATCTTGGTTAGACGGTGCATTAAGCCAAGCATTATCGGCGATTTCTTCTTCGAGCTGGCCAGGTGCCCAACCGGCGTATCCCAAGGTGATAATAAAATTTTTGGGTCCCTCACCTTTAGCAATGGCGTGAATAATATCGCGTGATGTCGTCAGGTGAAGTCCATTGGGGAGTAACATGCTCGATTCCCATTCGCGATCGCCATCGTGCAATATGAATCCACGGTTCATGTTAACGGGACCGCCTGCAAGCACGGTGATATTGGCGAACTCTGGGGCGATATCTACATCTTCATCGTCAAATAAGTCAGCAAATTTAATGTCGGTAGGACGGTTGATGACAATTCCAAGCGCGCCATCGCTATCGTGTTCGCACATATAGGTCACTGACCCAGAAAACAATCCGTCTTCAAGCCCAGGCATGGCCACTAATAAGTTGTCGCGCAGCGAGTCAAAAATCGATGTGGTATTTTCCATACGCCGTTCCTCGCTCAGTTAATTTTTGAAGACAATCGATCGCGCCTAAACTGCCAGGTGCGAATGATTTCTAATATGTCGGTATCTTTAGCAATTTCAAGAGGCAGCGGTGCAAAAGGGGCGGCTAATTCAACAATGCCTCTCGCCGCTTGGTCCAACAGTGCAGATCCAGAGGACTGCAATAAACGCACTTCTTTAACCGTACCATCCGGTAAAAGCGCCACCATCAGGCGTACATCGCCTTCAATTCCAAGTTGCTTCGCCCGCTGGGGGTAAAAGCGATTGCCAGTGCTTTCAATTTGCCGTTGCCATTGTAAGACGTACGCTGCATCCTCGGCGCGCTGGGTAGAGACTGACGTGAGTCGCTTGACTCTTGGCATCTTGGCGTAGCGCTGTTGAAGATGGTCGAGGTGCGCCTCTAAACTGGCAATATCACCGTTTTCTGCAAACTCACTGATGTGCTCTGCGCCCTCTTCATCGGGTGCCTTCTCACGCTCAGCATCCATCCACCACGGACTGTCGGCAACGCGAATAGCTGCCTGCTCGTTTATACGTTGCTGGTGCTCAAAGGATTGTTGTTGAGGCTGGACTTGATTAGCTTGAAAAGGCGCTTCATAGGGGGTGAATAGGGTTTGGCTCGTGTCACTGTCACCGCTGCCTATCTGGTCGGCTTGAGCTAAAAAGTCTGCCTGCTCTGGCGGGGCAAGATCTTGTCGCGTGGCTAGCGTAATTTCTAGCATGGGGGCTTTGGTGCGTTGGCTGTGCCATTCAAAACTGACGCCTACAATCAAGACTAAGTGCATAACAACAGCGGCAAGCGTGGCTGCAGCAAAGGGTTGTTCGTAGGCGAGCAGGGTCAGTTTTCGCATTTATTCTGCCAGCAACTGTTCAATAACATCCATAAATTGTCCGCCTATATCTAGGTTGTGAGCGGCATCTAATTCGCGGATACAGGTAGGACTGGTGACATTGATTTCGGTTAAGTAATCGCCAATTACATCCAGCCCGACAAAGTATAAACCGCGTTGTTTAAGGACCGGCCCAACGTGTTCTGCTATCCACCGCTCGCGGTCTGTTAACGGCATAGGGACGCCTGAGCCACCGGCTGCTAGATTGCCACGGGTCTCTCCCTGCGAAGGAATACGTGCTAGGGCGTGTGAGACAGGCTTACCATTCACCATCAGAATGCGCTTGTCGCCGTTGACGATCTCGGGAATATAGCGTTGAGCCATGATGGTGCGGCTACCAAACTGTGTGAGTGTTTCCAAAATAACGCTGACATTGGCGTCGTCTGGCTTGCAGCGGAAGATAGAGCTACCACCCATGCCGTCGAGCGGCTTAAAGATAACGTCGCCATGGGTCTTGTGAAAGGCTTTCAGGCGAGCCATATCGCCACTGACAAGCACAGGCGGACAGCACTCAGGGAATTGTGTAGCAAAAACTTTCTCGTTGCAGTCGCGCAGGCTTTGCGGTTTGTTGCAAATTAAAACCCCATCGCGTTCAGCGGCTTCAAGGATATAGGTGTTATAAATATACTCGCTATCAAACGGTGGATCGCGACGCATCACAATGACATCCACGGCGTCACGCAGTACCACATCATGGCGGTCACCCAAGTCAAACCAATGTTGGTTGTTGTCATGTACCGTCAGGTCGGTCATTCTCGCTTTCGCGACACCTTGGTCAAGATATAAATCTGCCGGCTCCATGTAGTGCAGCGACCAACCGCGTTTTTGGGCAGCGAGTAACATGGCAAGGCTACTATCTTTGTAGGGTTTAATATTGGCAATAGGGTCCATGACCATGCCGAAACGAATTGTCATAGCATTTCCTTAACGCTGGGCGAGACATCTAAAACTCACCTATAATGGGATGGCACTGTTGGACGAATAATAGCACTTGCAGCTTCGACTGTAAGTCATGTGATGTGAGAAGCGCGACTTTTGCGCGTCAACCATAGGGATCTGATACATGGGAAAGTCGATCGAGCAGCTGACCGTTTTGGTCGTCGATGACAGTAAAACGATACGTAAAACCGCTGAAACCCTGTTGGGTAAAGAGGGTTGTACCGTCGTAACGGCCGAGGACGGCTTTGCCGCATTAGCCATGATAGTGGAGCACAAGCCAGATATTATTTTTGTCGATATTATGATGCCTCGTCTGGATGGCTATCAGGTATGCTCGCTGGTGAAGAATAATGCCCAGTTTAAACACACGCCCGTTGTGATGCTGTCGAGTAAGGATGGCCTGTTTGACAAAGCGCGCGGTCGAATCGTGGGTGCTGACCAATACCTCACTAAACCGTTCGGTCGCAACGAGTTGCTTGAGGCCATTCGCGACAATACATCCATTTCCGAGAGCGCATAGGTACTGGGGGCAGAACGTTATGGCAAGGATCCTTATCGTCGATGACTCGGAGACTGAACGCCAGCACTTAAGCAAATTATTATTGGCAAAAAACCATCAATTATCGATTGCCCACGATGCCGAAGAAGGACTTGTCATGGCCCGTGCTGAGTTGCCTGATTTAATTTTGATGGATGTGGTGATGCCCGGTTTAAATGGGTTTCAAGCCACCCGCCAATTGAGCAAAGATCCCATGACAGCCCATATCCCCATTATTATCGTCAGCACCAAAGACCAACAGACCGATCAGATCTGGGCGCAGCGACAAGGGGCAAAAGCTTATCTTGTTAAGCCGGTTAAAAAAGAGCTGCTCTACGCCGAATTAGACAAATTGTTGTCGTAGGTGATCTGTGGCCCAAGATGCAAAACAAGAATTTCAATATTTACTCGATGCGACAGCGCAATATCGCCAGTTGGCAAGGCCCCTTCCTGCACAGCGTGCGGTAGAAACGTGGTGGCCAGCGTTGATGTTGCAAATTGGCGACTGCCCGTTGATCTGTCGTCAGGCATTTATTAACGAAGTGATGTCCATGCCCAAATATGCCGCTCTGCCATCGGCCAATCCCTGGGTATTGGGTGTGGCGAATATGCGTGGTGAGCTTTTGCCATTGGTTGATGTGGCGGCGTTCTTAGGCATGGCCGTCGAGCCGAGTCATAGTCGTCGAGTGCTGGTCTGTCACCACCATGAGCAGTGGCTCGGGTTAGTTGTGGATGCTGTGTATGGCATGCAGCGCTTAAAAGATGAACAATTAGAACCGGAGCCGGCATGCCCCTCTGAGCCATGCCGCCCGTTTGCGTTGCAAAGTGCCATGGTGCGTCGCCGCCGTCACTGGTTATTAGATATTGATCGATTACTCAGTGATGAAAAATTTTTAGAGGTAGGCCGTCAACCACAAGCGCCTACCATCCGCCAAAAACAGGGATAATACTATGGAAATGTCGACAGCCATCGATAAATCACAGGGTCGCGAGATCCGTTGGTTAGTTGTCGCGCTGGTGGTGTGTTTATTTGCACTACTGGCCAACATGGTCGTTTTTTATCAGGACAGCCGCCGAGATCAAGACCGACTGGATCGGTTGGCTGAAATGCGCGTTCAAATTCGTACTATAGCCTCAGCGGCAGAGCAGGCGCTGGCTGGCGACCTAGCAGCGTTTGAATTGCTGCAGCGCGAACACAAAACCCATGCTCAAAATAGCCGCCATGTAGTGGAGTTATCCAAAGGGGATAAGGGTTTTTCAGATGGTGGTCTTGGCCAACTCAATAGTAGTTTCAATGGCCATATAGCAGCGCTCTTGGGTTTGCAAGACAACTTGATGCTGTTAAATACCGATATCGAGGTGTCCACGCAGGCGTTACCTACCTTACGTCAGCAGTGGGCTGATATCCTAGAATTGTTGTTGAGCCGTGATGCCATCGATGCACAGGTGATGGCGGTGAACGAACAAATTTGGTTAACCGACCGCATGATACGACAACTGGATTATGTGCGGTTTGGGCAGGGCGATGGTATGGCGTTGCTCCAACAATTTGCCATTGATGCGGGCAAAATTAACGCTACCACCGCCGATCTCATGCGTGGCGCCACCAATTTGCCGAGGTTGAGAGACGATACAGCACGCGGCCTTTTAAGTGCCATCGACGAACAATTGGCTATGTTGGCGCGCTCAATTCGCCAGGTGGGAGAGTTGGCCGTCGTGTACGCGGATGCCAAAGCGGCGGCCGACGCGATAGACCAGGAATACCTTGCCATAGATCAAGCGGCTGAGCGCATTACAGGGGCTGTTGAAAACTTGGCGGATAGCCGTTACATCGGCTTGCGCTCCATGGTGGTGTTCGCTCTGATTTCGACACTATTGTTGTTTTTAGTCCTGCTGAGACAGCGGCGTCTAACCCAGGCTCAGTTGGCGGAATCGGCCGCGGTCACGGAGCGTAACCAAAAAGCCATTTTGCGCTTGCTGGACGAACTGGCCGATTTGGCCGATGGCGACTTGACCGTGAGTGCCACGGTTACCGAAGACTTTACGGGTGCTATTGCAGACTCTATTAATTTTACTGTGGATCAATTGCGGGTTCTTGTCTCCAATATCAATGATACCGCCGTCAAAGTCTCCGGGGCTGCCCAGGATTCTCAGGCGACTGCCTTGCAACTTGCCAAAGCCTCCGAGCATCAGGCGCATGAAATTGCCGGCGCATCGGCGGCCATTAATGAAATGGCGGTGACCATTGACCAAGTATCGTTGAACGCCGAAGAGTCTGCCCGAGTGGCGGATCGGTCAGTACAGCTGGCAGATACGGGGGCGAATGTGGTGCGCAATACGATCGAAGGTATGGATACCATTCGTGAGCAGATTCAAGATACATCAAAGCGTATTAAACGCTTGGGTGAGAGTTCGCAGGAAATTGGCGACATCATTTCGTTAATCAATGATATTGCCGATCAAACCAATATTTTGGCGCTTAATGCGGCTATTCAAGCATCGATGGCGGGGGATGCAGGCCGTGGCTTTGCCGTTGTTGCTGACGAAGTACAGCGTCTTGCTGAGCGTTCCTCAGCGGCCACGCGACAAATTGAAGCGCTGGTTAAAACGATCCAAAGCGACACCAGTGAGGCCGTCATTTCGATGGAGAAAACCACGGCTGATGTTGTCAGGGGTGCTGAGTTGGCCAACGATGCCGGCGTTGCGCTAGCCGAGATCGAGGAGGTGTCGGGCGATTTGGCGGAGTTGATCCAAAACATTTCTAATGCGGCTCGCCAACAGGCGTCATCGGCGAATCACGTGTCTAATACCATGAATGTGATTCAGGACATCACCTCACAGACGGCTCAGGGGACGATGGCGACCGCCCGCTCTATTGGTAATTTATCGGATTTAGCTAACGAACTACGCAACTCGGTGGCTGGCTTTACGTTGCCTCACAAGGCGGCCCCAAAACCAAAGAATGTAGCTGATCGCCCTGTTGAGGAATAGTTGTGGACGAACCGCCGCTAATCTCAGCGTGGCAAACCATGCTCAGTGATCGCTTAGGACTTAACTATGCCGATCATTCGCCCGTGCTTAAAAAAGCAGTGCGGCGGTTGTGTCGAAGGTTTGCATTGACCTCAGAAGCTGCCCTCGAGGCGCTTGGCCAACGTGATGATAGCGATCCCATGTGGCATTGCGTGCGGGATGAAGTGGTGGTCTCAAGTTCTCGTTTTTTTCGCGACCCAGAGATGTATACCACGATTGAGCATTGGTTGAGCACGCGAGATCACAGCTCACCGCTAATGGCGATGAGCTTTGGTGCGGCTGATGGAAGAGAGGCCTATAGTTTAGCAATGTTACTCGCGAAGACCGGTTTTATGTTTCAAATTATTGGCGTGGATCTTTCCCCAAAGGCGATAGCCGATGCCAACGCCGCCGTTTATATGACCCGGGATATTGATGAAATACCCATCTCGTTTCGTGGGCGCTACACTGTGGCGGTCGATAGTGACCGCTTTACCATCGATAAGTCGCTTTGTGCGGCAGTTTCTTTTGTTTCCCCGGATGATCAACGCCTTGTTCATGGCGCGCGTTTCGATCTGATATGCTGCCAAAATACGTTGATGTATTTAACCCAAGAGCGGCAGATGTCAAATTTGCAGTGGTTTGAAAATCTCCTGAATCCAGGCGGTCTGCTTCTATTGAGTCCCACCGATCAGCCACAGTGGCGGGGGCAATGTTTACAACGCTATAACAATCCTCGCGTCAGAGCGCTACAAAAACCTTTGGAGGCGGCAGCATGACGACCCAACTCGTCGATTTGCACCCTTCGTTGAGCGGCCTTTGGCAAGAGCTCAACGAAACGGATCTGACGTCGAGTGAATGTTGGCGCGATTTAGCTGTCGCACTTCAATTCACCGCAGTGCCCGGGTTGCAGTATTTAGGCAGTGAGCTCTATAACAGTTTACGTCGTGACACGGCTGGGAAATTATTTAAACCTGGGCCAGAGCTCAGCGATATTGCAAGGCATATTCATCGAGCGGTTGGTGCGGCATTTGCGGGAGAAGCCTTTCCCGCTTCGGCCTTGGTCGCCATTAACAGTTTGCGTATTAATACCCAGCAAAATCTTTTTTCTGCTAATCATTGGGCATCACCCTTTCCCTCGCCTGAGGTAGCTGAACTGAGCAATGAAGAGCGAGAGAAACTTCGCGCCTGGTTAGTGAAAGCGGCACAATTGTTTAAATTGGCCTTGATGCAGTGGATCAAGGGCGAAAAAGACGGCTTGCTTGCGCTTCAAAAATTGATGCCTCGTCTCGCGGGGGTGACAGATCGTTTTGCTAGCGCGCCATTGTGGAAGAGTGCAGAAAACTTTATCGCCAGCGTGAATATCGATAATGCCTCACGCGCCTTGCCGCAACTTTTATTGCGTTACGTATTACAACATTTGACCGTGATAGCCAAAGCCTCTGCTCCAGAAGTAGAAAAGGGCCAATCAGACGTGCTAGCTCGCCAATTAACTGTTTACGCTGCCAGTCATAAGGATGGCCCGGATTGGTTGGTGATGGCGCCCGACGCACATTTTGCGCATGCTCAACAGGCGCTTCACGTGTTACAGGGCGCGTTGTTAGATTTCTTTGAGGACGGCTCTGAATTTGAAGTGTTAACAGCTGTGCCAGCCCACGCTGCACATTTGGCCGACGCGCTAGATAACGCGGGATTAGGGGCATGTTCAGATTATGCGGCCACTATAGCGGCTTATGTTGAACAGCAAATTCTCACGCGGAAATTGCTGCCAAGCGCTGAGCGTATCGATCAATTGACCCGTGTTGTTATCGCCGTTGAGTGGGCATTGCGATTAGCCGCTTGGCATTTGCCATGGACATCGGCGCTGGCAGGTGCAGAGCAAAGCCATCAACGCCTCTCAGAGGCCATCAGCGAGCGATTATCCACGTCGATAGACGCTGCCCCGTTGAGCGAGCCATCGCCTGCCTCATGCGTTTCCGATATCGACCCTGAACTCAGAGACATCTTCGTTGAAGAGGCTAGAGAAGTGTTGCAAGAAATGGGCATGTCGCTGGCAGATTCGCCGCTATCTCATGAGGCCCTTCAAGACATACGCCGAGGTTTTCACACCATTAAGGGCAGTGGCCGTATGGTAGGCGCAGAAGCCATTGGAGATTTCGGTTGGAGCCTTGAAAATACCTATAACCAAGTATTGCAAGGCGGGCAAGCGTTAACGATTGAGCATGCTGAATTGATTGGGGTGGCGATCGAGGAATTGACCACGATGGTCGAGGCCTTAGCACAAGGGCAGGGCGATACCTTGACGCCAAGGGCCGCGCGTCTACAGGCGGTGCTCGTTAAACAGGCCAGTAATGGAGTGCCCTCGCTTGAAGAATGGCGTCAAGCAATTGATGAGCATGACGACAATCTCAGTGATCTATTTAGACAAGAAGCCCAGCAATATTTACATACCGTGCAGTCCTTTGTTGACCATGCCATGTCGCTTGGCGGCAATGTCGATGTTCCAAATGATGTGCTTCGCGCCATGCACACTCTCAAAGGGGGAGCTAAAACAGCGAGTCTCGATCACTTGAGCCAGCTAATAGAGCCGCTAGAAGGTAAGTTGAAACTGGCCCACAAGGTCGATAGCGAGGCCGTTGAGCTTCTCGAGCAGGCCGTCAGCATGGCCAAGCAATGTTTAGAGGGGACTCATACGTCTGGGGCGCTGACGGCCTTGCAAGCGCGAATTGCAGCGTGGGATATCGCCCAAGCTGAGGCCGTTGAAAACGCCATGTCCTCTTTGTTAGCCGTCGGCGAGACGCTCGATAGTCTCTACCCAGCCATGCTGTCACGCGACCTCGCCTTTGATTGGCATGGCCATGCAGAGCAATTGTTGCGCGATGTTGCTCCGCTAGCACAGAGCCAGCCATCCTTAGCCGAGTTACTGGGGGCCATGGCTGACTTTATTTTGCGCCATATCGCGGATAAACAGGTATTAGCCCATTTAGAACCCGCGCTTGCTCAGGCCTTTGACGCACTCAACTTGATTGCAGCCGATCAGTCGCCTGTGATTGATCCTGCCACCTTAGCGCGGTTGGCAGAACAACTTGAGAGTGCGGAACAAACGCTCGAAGATACCCACCAAGATATCGATTCGCCACTGGCTAAGTCCTTTACTGAAACCCTGCCAGCACCCTTGCTAGACCCTCGAGAGGCAGACGACTCAAAGGCCCTGTCATCGGAGGAAATATCGCCGGGAAAGCCTGAGGCGATCGAGGCCGCGGACGAGGTCGATCAAGAGCTGATTGATATCTTTAGCGAAGAAGCACAAGAGCTCATTGATTCTATTGATGCTGCGCTCAGTGAGTGGCAACAGAATCCCTCGTCACCGCAACCCTCGGCTGAGCTGAAGCGCTTTCTTCACACCCTTAAGGGCGGCGCGAGGATGGTCAATTGGCGAGACATGGCCGCGTTAGCGCATGACATTGAAAGTGAGCTGATTGCGTTACAAGGCTCACCAACAGCGGATAATTTCCGCGCTTGGCGCAGCCAGTGGCAGACGCTGAATGAGATGTTGCAGGGCCGCGATAAAGGTGAAGACGACGATACCGCGCTGGCCGCCGTAGCCACCAAGAGTGAAAAGGCCCCTAAAGCGATCGATCTTTTAAAAGTCCCAGTAGATACCTTGGACGAGATGGCCAATATTGGTGGTGAAATTTCGATTAGCCGCAGTCAATTGGATGAACAGCGGCGTGCCATGCTGAAGATTGTTCAAGAGTTGGAGTCGGCGCAACAGCGAACTACTGACCAATTGCGCCGACTTGATACGCAAACGCAGGCGCAAATAGCCTACCGTCGAGAACAGTTGGAAACCACCGCGGACGAATCGTTTGACCCGCTAGAAATGGACCGCTATACCCAGCTTCAACAGTTAACCAATGGTTTAATGGAATCGTTAAGCGATATTGGCGATTTAAAATCCTCCGCTTTCGAACTTCTCCGCAATATGGAAACCACCTTGGTGCAGCAAGGGAGAATGAGTACCTCGCTGATTCAAAAATTGCACCAATCACGCATGATTCCTGTGGCCCGATTAATGCCTAGATTACGCCGCTTGGTGGATCAACTTAGCCATGAGCTGGGTAAACCGGTGGAATTCAGTGCCGAACAAATTGAGGGTGAACTACAACGCTCAGTGTTAGAGAGGATTGCGACTGCCCTAGAGCACATCGTCCGCAACGCGCTTGACCACGGCATTGAACACGTCGAACGGCGACGTGCACTCGGTAAACCAGAGGTAGGCGCCGTCAAGTTGAGTGTTCAGCGGCGGGACAATGAATTGGTGTTCATCATGAGTGACGATGGGCGTGGCATTGATCGACAAGCCATTCTCGCTAAAGCCATGGCACGCGGCATTGTGTCAGAGGATGAAGCGCTGTCGCCCAACGATGTACTGCGTTTGATCATGCGCCCAGGGTTTAGTACTGCAGAGCAGGTCACCGAAATTTCTGGTCGTGGTGTCGGCATGGATGTGGTCGACAATGAAATGTTGTCCTTGGGTGGGCGTATCGAAGTGCAATCCATCCTTGACCACGGTACTGAGTTTACCTTGCTGGTGCCATTCTCGCAGTCGGTTAATCGTGCGTTGCTTGTCGATATTGGTAGTCAGCTTTTCGCTATACCCTTTGCAGGTATTGAAGGCATCATGCGTATCTCGCGGCGTGAGCTCAGTGCGCTCAGAGAAAACAAGGATAGTCGTCTGAGTTATGGCAAGCAGCATTACCATTTTTGTGAGTTATCGCAGCTTTTAGGCATAGATGAGGAGCATAGCTCGCCGCAAGAGGGCTATTCGCCGCTTATCTTAATGCGAGCAGCGGATGGCAATTTTGCCGTCAGAGTCGATACATTGCGGGGTAGCCGAGAGTTAGTTGTTAAATCGCTAGGGCCACAATTTGGTAAGTTGATGGGGATTGCCGGGGCTACAATCATGGGCGATGGCAGTGTCATTAGCATTTTAGATCTACCGCCGTTGTTGAGAGCTTGGCAACAAGGCTTGCGCTTTATCCAAGGGGAAAAGCAGGTTGCCACGGGCCGAGATCAACAAGCCACCGTTATGATAGTTGACGACTCGATTACCGTACGCAAAATCACTTCGCGACTTTTACAGCGGCATCAATTCAATGTCCTTACCGCAAAAGATGGGGTTGATGGCCTTGAGAAACTGGATATGCAGGTCCCCGATATCATCCTGTTAGATGTTGAGATGCCACGAATGGATGGATTTGAATTTGCGAGCCAAGTACGCCACAGCCCTCAGTGGCAACATATCCCCATTGTCATGGTCAGCTCTCGCAGCGGCGACAAGCATCGCCGCCGCGCAACCGAGGTGGGCGTCGACCATTTGCTGAGCAAGCCTTATCGAGAAGAAGTCCTGTTGGAGATGATCAACGATTTACTACTGAATGGTCGCCATGGAGAGGTAGAGCATGGCTAGACGTTCAATTGTTGCGCTGTTAGCGGGTGAGGCGGATCAATACTTGGCTTGTGCCATGGTGCAGAGTGACAAAGGTATGGTGATCATGCCTGATGTAGCCATTGCTGAGGTGGTGGGATGGCAAAATCCGTTGGGCAATAAAGTCCTGTGGCGTGAGCGAGAGTTGCCCGTATTGAATATAAGCGGGAGTGATCAACGGGTATGCCTCTTGGTATTGCATGCTGTTCACGAACCATCGCAAGAGTTCTTTGCGTTAGCCGTGAAGACGTTGCCTAGGATGTTGCGCATAAGTGTGGATGATATGCGAACCATAGATGCCCAGCTGGTCTTTCCATGGCAACGCAGTTGGGTCACGATCGATGGACGACGGATGATCTTGCCAGATTTCGAAAAAATAGAAAGGACGATCGTTTAACGCGGCATATCTGTTCTATATGCGCGCTTTGGTTGTTTTATATGCCATATTTTTATCCTTAAATGATTTGCCGTTTAAGGATAAACAGCCATGCCAAATAAAAAAATAAGGCAGCAAGGCATTGCATTGGATGTTGCGCTTTGTGCCTGCCACTCTGATACAGCAATGGTTTCAGAGTTTCGCCGTTACGCCCTTCGTCAATTCGGTGTGAATTTAGGAAGCATTTTTGCTTTTGCACACTACGCTGGACCTCAGCACAATTTTTGTCTTGTCTTCCACAACGCGCATTTTTACGTTGCAAGTGAGACACTCACAGCGTCCTTCTTAGAGGCTTTTTCTTGTTTAGCTGGCCGTTTTCTAGAAAAACTTAACGAGGTATTTGAGCGCATTGACCATACCGTCTTTCAACATTATTACCTCCAGCTCAAACACCGTGAGCACATGATTCCCAGTACGTTTAAATTAACGTTTTGTCGGCGCTATTTAGGCGTCAATCAGTCGTTGGCAATGTTGGCATGTTTACTCGCCGATAACGCTTCGCTTGACGAATCACAACAGCGACTTGGCATTTCTCGGCATACCCTTCGAACCTATCTGCAGCGCCTTGTTAAGCATTGCGGTGCGCGCGATAAGAACGAATTGATTTTGCATCTCAAAGATGGACCATTGCCATGGCTCCAGTGAGCTGTGTTTGGCACGAACACCAGGGCCAGTGGGTGATGGTTGCTCAGACGCAGGTTGCATTATTCACAGAGGATCGATTATCCCGAATCCACCATTTACTCGCCAAAGAACAAGCCCCAAGGGATGAGCTGCGACGCTATGTGCACAAAGCATTTAGGGGTAAGGTGCAACTCAGCCTCGGCATTATTAATGGACGTGAGTGGTGTGAAATCGTCGCGAATGATTCGCTACAGGGCAAGCCTCCCATGGCATTCACTGAGCGCATACATGGCGCGCTGCAGATCAAGCATAGGCAAAGCGATATCAAGAGTATGCTGGCACTTTTCAACGCGCCCGTGGCCATGCTCAATTGTCGAACCGGTCGCTCACTATGGAATAGCGCATGGCAGCGAGGTTTGGAACAACTAAACGAGGGGCAAGTGAAAGCCCTGTCTTGGGCTATGCAGCAGCTGTGTCTTGCCACACCTGCGTACAATGTCGAGTTTGGCGTGAATGATCAATACGGCTTACTCTTGTTGCGCCAAGATGGTCAAACACTGGGCGCTTGGCGCATGATGCTATGGTATAAGTCACCTGCAATGTGTGTTGATAGTGCTGACGTACTTGCGTTAACGCGATCCGAAAACGCAGTCTGCCTGGCGCTTAAATGCCGACTTACCGTGTCACAAATTGCCCAGCTGCGCAGTGTGAGTATCCATACGGTCAGGGCTCAACTGCGGAGTGTGTTTAAAAAGCTAGGTGTTAAATCACAGCAAGAGCTGCTATTAAAACTAGATGTCGCCCCACAGATATTGCAATAACGAGAGGGCAGCGATGGGCGCAGTTTCTGTGCGAAGAACACGCGGACCGATTTGTAATGAAGTAAAGCCAGCGTGCAAGGACTGATCGATTTCGCGCTGGCTTAATCCGCCTTCAGGGCCGATCAACAGGCAGGCACTTTTGGGTGTCTGAATTTCTCTTAGCGGCTCGTGGCTTGTGGGGTAGAGTACAAGCTTGATCTCGCTTGTTTCATTACTCAGTAGCTGCTCGAACCGAAGAGGGGCGTGAAGTCGTGGTAAGACACTGCGCCCACATTGCTCACAGGCACTGCGAATAACGCCAAGCCAATGCTGCATTTTCTTTTCGAGCCTATCGCCGCTGAGCTTAACGTCGCCATGTTCCGTGAATAAGGGGGTGATCTCTGTCACACCCAGCTCAGTGGCTTTTTGCAGAACAAAGTCCATGCGATCGCCCTTTGAGATACCGATGGCGAGATGACTCGCTAGGGGTGACTCCGAGAGCCCATCACGGACCGATAATATGTCCACGGTGGCCGACTTTTTCGTTGCCTCTACCAATTCAACATCGTATTCAACGCCGCTGCCATCAAACATCACGAACTGATAACCCACGGGCGAGCGAAGGACTTTCAGTAAGTAGTGACTAGCGTCGTCGTCTAAGTTAATCCGACCAGCGCGTGGAAGATTTACACTACTGTAGAGTCGGCTGATCCGCATGCTGCTTCAATTCCAAGGTTGTGCCACAGCGTTTTTACAGGTTCCACTGAATTCATTGAGTAAAAATGTAATCCAGGGGCGCCGCCAGCAAGTAAGCGCTCACACATGTCGGTGATAAACGCTTCGCCAAAAGCGCGCAAGGCGTTGATATCGTCACCATAGCCCTCAAGTTTCTTGGCCAGCCACCGAGGAATATCTGCCCCACAGTTAGCAGAAAACCGCGCGATATTGGCGAAATTGGTTAATGGCATAATGCCCGGAAAAATAGGCTGTTCAATGCCTTGTTTATGGCACTCTTCTAGGAAATAGAAGTAGGCATCAGCATTAAAAAAGTATTGGGTGATGCCGCTATTGGCGCCGGCATCGAACTTGCCTTTTAAAAAGCGAATATCCTGCTCATAGCTAGGCGCTTCGGGGTGAATCTCTGGGTAGGCAGCAACTTCTATATGAAAATAGTTACCGGTGTGATGTCTGATAAATCGCACCAGTTCGTCGGCGTGGGTAAGCTTGCGGTTGCTGTTCATACCGGCTGGAATATCGCCCCGTAAAGCGACGATGCGCTTCGCACCAGCGGCTTTATATTCCTTAATGAGCGCAAGAATCGTGTCTTCGTCATCGCTGCCAAAAGATAGATGAGGCGCAGTATCGATACCGGCGGCCAGCATATCGAGCACCATACCCTTTGTGGTATCGCGGGTTGAGCCGCCGGCACCATAGGTACACGAGAAAAAAAGTGGCCCGAGAGTATTGAGTTCATTAACGGTATTGGTGAGATTAATTTTCCCTTCGGGGGATTTGGGGGGGAAAATTTCAATACTGAATTGTTTGTCTGAGTGCATTATTAAAAGGTCTCAAAAGCGGCAGCCATGGGCTGCCGCATGGTAGATCTTAGTACTTGTAAGTTTCGGGCTTGTAGGGACCGTCTACGTTAACGTGAATATAGTCAGCTTGTTGCTTGGTTAGGCGCGTTAACACACCACCAAAACCTTCAACCATGTCCTTCGCCACTTCTTCGTCGAGTTTCTTAGGAAGAACTTTAACGTAGATATTGGCGGGCTTTTCAGCGGCCGGCAGATCAGCAAACTTAGCTTCGTACAAGTACATTTGTGCCAGTACTTGGTTAGCAAAAGAGCCGTCCATAATGCGCGAAGGGTGACCCGTGGCGTTGCCCAAGTTCACTAAACGACCTTCAGATAAAAGAATCAGGTGATCGTTAGTTTCCTTGTTGCGGATAACCTTGTGGACCTGCGGTTTCACTTCTTCCCAGACCCAGTTCTTACGCATGTAAGCCGTGTCGATCTCGTTGTCGAAGTGACCAATATTACATACGACAGCACTTGATTTAAGAGCTTGCAGCATGTTTTTGTCGCAGACGTTAACGTTGCCCGTGGTGGTCACGACCAAGTCAGTTTTGCTCAACAGGTCTTTATCGATGCAATCTAACGTGCCGTCGTTGACGCCATTGATGTAAGGTGACACGACTTCAAAGCCGTCCATACAGGCTTGCATCGCGCAGATAGGATCAACTTCGGTCACTTTAACGATCATGCCTTCTTGGCGTAGCGACGCCGCTGAACCTTTGCCTACGTCGCCGTAACCAATGACCAGCGCCTTACGACCGGCTAACAGATTGTCAGTACCGCGTTTAATCGCATCGTTCAAGCTGTGGCGACAGCCGTATTTGTTGTCGTTTTTGGCTTTAGTAACGGCGTCGTTCACGTTAATGGCTGGCACTTTCAACGTGCCGGCTTCTACCATTTCTAACAAACGGTGCACGCCCGTGGTGGTTTCTTCAGAAATACCGTGGATGCGGTCCAGCATTTGTGGGAACTTGTTGTGTACCATGTCGGTCAAGTCGCCGCCATCATCAAGGATCATGTTGGCATCCCAGATTTTATCGCTGTCTTTGCTGGCGCGGATCGTTTGTTCGATACACCACAAAAACTCTTCTTCGGTCTCGCCTTTCCAGGCAAACACAGGAATACCCGCAGCAGCAATTGCCGCGGCGGCATGATCTTGTGTTGAGAAGATGTTGCACGAAGACCAACGCACCTCAGCACCCAAATCTACCAGTGTTTCAATTAACACGGCGGTTTGAATGGTCATGTGAATGCAGCCCATGATCTTGGCACCGGCCAAAGGCTGAGCCGCTTTGTACTTGCGACGAAGCGCCATCAACGCGGGCATTTCGCCTTCGGCGATTTCGATTTCTTTGCGACCCCAATCGGCCAACTTGATGTCAGCCACTTTATAGTCGGTGAAATTATTTAAATTGATTACTTCTGCTGTGTTACTCATAGTCCAGCCTCCGCTTTGATCTGTTCTACTTTGTCAGTTTTTTCCCAAGTAAAGTTGGGCATTTCACGACCGAAGTGGCCGTAGGCTGCTGTGGCTTGGTAAATCGGGCGTTTCAAGTCCAGCATTTCGATAATGCCGCGAGGACGTAGGTCAAAAACACGGCGAACGATATCTACGATACGGGCGTCATCCACGACACCAGTACCAAAGGTATTAATTGAAATAGACGTGGGCTCTGCCACACCGATGGCATATGACACCTGAATTTCGCAGCGATCAGCCAAGCCGGCGGCAACAATATTTTTAGCCACATAGCGACCCGCATAAGCGGCAGAACGGTCAACCTTAGAAGGGTCCTTGCCAGAGAATGCACCGCCACCGTGACGTGCCATACCGCCGTAGGTATCGACAATGATTTTGCGACCGGTAAGGCCACAGTCGCCCACTGGGCCACCAATCACGAAATTTCCCGTAGGGTTAATATGGAATTTGGTGCCACTGTGAATCCATTCCGCGGGAATCACGGGTTTAATAATTTCTTCCATCACGGCCTCACGGAGGTCGTGCAGGCCAATGCTCGGATCATGTTGCGTAGACAAGACAATCGCGTCAACGGCGACAGGTTTACCATCGGCATAGTGCATGGTCACTTGAGACTTGGCGTCGGGGCGCAGCCAAGGGAGTGTACCAGCTTTGCGGATCTGAGCTTGTCTCTCCACCAGGCGGTGTGAGTACTGGATGGGAGCAGGCATCAACACGTCGGTTTCGTTAGAGGCATAGCCAAACATTAGCCCTTGGTCACCTGCGCCTAGATCTTTGTTATCGGCTTCATCAACACCCATGGCAATGTCGGCCGACTGTTTACCAATCGCATTGAGAACTGCGCAACTGGCGCCATCGAAACCGACGTCAGAGCTGTTGTAGCCAATATCTAATACCACCTCGCGTATGAGGTCTTCTAAGTCGACATAGGTTTTGGTTCGGACTTCACCGGCGACCACTACCATGCCCGTTTTTACCAGTGTTTCCACGGCGACACGGGCGTCTCGATCATCTTTGAGAATGGCATCTAGAATGGCATCGGAAATTTGATCCGCCATTTTGTCGGGGTGGCCTTCTGACACCGACTCCGAGGTAAAAACACTGTATTCTGACATCTATTAAGTCCTCAATGGCCTGCTTTTGACAGGCATCCTGTGGTATTTATTTCAGCTGCCTTGCTGGTTTATAAAAACAATGTAGCTGAATAGTGAAACCATTGCGTTGTGCAAAATAGGAACTATCGCGACGCTGCCAGCCGGCGTGATCTGCCCACTGCAAAATGTCGTCGCTGCTAAGCCCCAGCCAAAGATCACCACACGCCTCTTGCGCCCACGTTTGATCGTGTTCACACAGGTCAGTAATGATGAGTAATCCACCCTCGGCAGCAACGGCAAAGCAGTCATCGAATATTTGCTGTGGCGACGACACATGGTGCAGCACCATATTAATCACCTGACAATCCACACCTGCTGCAGCGGCGCGCAACGTTTGCGTGTCACCGTTGAGCCACTCAACATTTGTTAATGCACCATTGGCAGGTGCAGACTTGGCCAATGCAAGCATTGCGCTGGAGCTATCGAGTGCGACAACATGTTTGAATCGCATTGCCAGTGAAGGTAAAAAGGCGCCTTCGCCAGGACCGATTTCGACCGCCGTGCGCAAGCGTTGGCAGTGGCTATCAATGGCGTGTAAAACCTCGTGGGTATAAAGCTCAACACTTGCTATCTGTTCTTGATGACTCTGAAACTTACCGGCGTATTCGCGAAAAAACTGTTCGGAGCGCTCTGCTCGGGCACGGTTAACCGCATCGAGTCTAGCTGCACATTCTGGCGGGAGTATTAGAGCATCTACGACGTCCCATAATGCGCGGTGTAGATTGATTAACAAAGGGTGATTGGCCTGCGTTGCACGGCGGTAAAAAATGCTGTTGCCTTCACGGCGGGTCGTCACTAAGCCTGCTTTGGCAAGCACTTTTAAGTGGTGGCTGAGACTGGGCTGTTTGGCATCAAAAATTTGGCACAGCTCCAACACGCCGAAGGAGTCGCGACTTAATGCCCGCAAAATCTGCAAGCGCAGCGATTCACCACTGGCATGGCAGAGGGTGCTCAGGGTTTCGACGGCGAGATACGGTGTTGTTTCAGCATTCATGGTGGCGGAGTATAGTGCAAAAAACTCTCTATATCAAAATATTTCAATATAGGAGGACGTTATTTGCATAAAACATAATCGCTATTACACCATTTGATTTGATAAGGCGGTCTGACTGAGCGACAATACGGCTCTTTTATTACCATCGCCTAGGAGATTTAAATGCCTGCACGTAGTGATTTAGCCAATGCTATTCGAGCATTGAGCATGGACGCTGTCCAGAAAGCCAAGAGCGGTCACCCGGGTGCCCCCATGGGTATGGCTGACATAGCTGAAGTGCTCTGGAATGACTACCTCGTGCACAATCCTAGCAATCCTCAGTGGGCTGACCGAGATCGTTTTGTACTGTCGAATGGTCACGGGTCGATGTTGATTTATTCGCTACTTCACTTGACAGGCTACGACCTCGATATCAATGAGTTGAAGAATTTCCGCCAGTTACATTCTAAAACCCCCGGTCACCCTGAATATGGTTACGCACCCGGTGTAGAAACGACGACTGGTCCATTGGGTCAAGGTATTACCAACGGCGTGGGTATGGCCTTGGCTGAAAAAATCATGGCGGCGCAGTTCAACCGTCCTGGCCATAGTGTTGTCGATCACCACACCTACGTTTTCTTAGGCGATGGCTGCTTAATGGAAGGTATTTCGCACGAGGCATGTTCACTGGCTGGCACATTGGGGCTAGGTAAACTGATTGCGTTTTATGATGACAACGGTATTTCCATCGATGGTGAAGTCGAGGGTTGGTTTACGGATAACACGCCAGCGCGATTTGAGGCGTATGGCTGGCATGTCATCCCTAAGGTCGACGGTCATGATCCTGAAGCTATAGTAGCCGCCATCGAGGCCGCTCGTGCAGAAACCAATAAACCTACGTTGATTTGCTGTCAGACCATCATTGGCAAGGGTTCACCAAATAAGCAGGGCAAAGAAGATTGCCATGGTGCGCCGTTGGGCGACGATGAAATTGCCTTGGTACGTCAAACCATTGGTTGGCCCCATGCGCCCTTTGAGGTCCCTGCAGACATCTATGCGGGTTGGGATGCCAAGGCCAAAGGCGAAGCAGCTGAACAAGCATGGTTAGCCCGCTTTGCGGCCTATCGCGCAGAATTCCCTGAGTTGGCTGCAGAATTTGAACGCCGTATGGCAGGTGATTTACCAGAAGATTTTGCGACTAAAGCCATGGACTACGTCGTGGCATGCCAAGAGAAAGGCGATGTGATCGCAACTCGTAAAGCTTCGCAAAATACTATTACTGCCTACGCCAAGTTATTACCCGAATTTCTCGGTGGATCGGCCGATTTGGCGGGCTCTAACTTAACCATGTGGCCTGGTTGTCAGCCTGTGAGCGCCGATAATGCCAACGGAAATTATGTGTATTACGGTGTACGCGAATTCGGTATGTCGGCCATTATGAATGGCATTGCTTTACACGGCGGACTACTCCCTTTTGGTGCCACCTTCTTGATGTTCATGGAGTATGCGCGTAACGCTGTGCGTATGGCGGCATTGATGAAGATCCGTAATATCTTTGTCTATACCCACGATTCTATCGGCTTGGGTGAAGATGGTCCGACCCACCAGCCGGTCGAGCAGACAGCGTCGTTGCGTTGCACACCAAACTTATCGACCTGGCGTCCTTGCGATACGGTGGAGTCGGCAGTGGCATGGAAGTACGCCATTGAGAGACAAGATGGCCCCAGTGCGTTGATCTTTACACGTCAAAACCTGCCTCACCAGCAGCGCTCAGTGCAGCAAGTCGCGGATATTGCCCGCGGTGCTTATATTCTTAGTGATTGCCAAGGAGAGCCAGAATTGATTCTGATTGCCACCGGCTCAGAAGTTGGTTTAGCGATGGATGCTGCGGCAGCACTGCGTGACAAAGGTCATGCGGTACGCGTTGTCTCTATGCCGTCGGCTGACGTATTTGATGCGCAAGACGCGGAGTACCGTCAAGCGGTATTACCTGTTGAAGTCGCCAGCCGCATTGCCATTGAAGCAGGTCATGAGAACTTCTGGTACAAGTACGTGGGTCTTGATGGCCGTGTCATCGGTATGACGACTTTCGGGGAATCGGCACCAGCGGGACAGCTCTTCGAAGAGTTTGGTTTCACCGTTGACAACGTACTAGCGGTTGCGAGTGAGCTGCTCGACTAGTGGCTTACCGCGTTGCGATTAACGGCTACGGTCGTATCGGTCGATGCGTGTTGCGAGCGTTAATAGAGAGCGCTCATCGTGATATCGACATTGTCGCGATCAATGAGCTGGGCGATGCGAATACCATTGCCCATTTAACTAAATATGATTCTACCCATGGCAGATTTCCCGTGCCTGTATCGTTGCAGGAGGGTTATCTTGTCGTGGGTGAAAAACGCATTCAATTATTTCACCAAAAACGCATTACCGATTTACCTTGGGCTGAACTAGATATTGATTTAGTGCTTGAGTGTACCGGTCAGTTTAGTGACAGAAAAACCGCCGAGTTACACTTAGCTCAGGGTGCAAAGAAAGTGCTGTTTTCACAGCCAGCTGACCCCGATGTTGACGCTACGGTGGTGTATGGCTTGAACCATCATAACCTGCACAGTGACATGCGCATCGTGTCCAACGCGTCATGTACCACCAATGCGTTGTTGCCTGTGATTCATGCGTTAGATGAACAGTTAGGGATATTGCGTGGTTGCATTACTACCGTGCATTCGTCGATGAATGATCAACCGGTTATCGATGCCTACCACCATACGGATTTACGAAAAACGCGCGCTGCCAGCCAGTCGATTATTCCCGTCGATACCGAGTTAGCGCGGGGTATAGCGCGCATACTGCCCTCATTTGAGGGTAAGTTCGAAGCACAGGCTATCCGCGTACCTACCATTAATGTGTCACTGCTCGACTTGGCGCTAGATGTGACACGCGAGACCACCGCGGCTGAGGTAAATGCCCTACTTAAACAGGCGACAGCACACTATTGCGGTGTGTTGGGATATACCGATGAGCCCTTGGCGTCGTGTGATTTTATTCACGACAGTCACTCCGCCATAGTCGACGCAGGACAAACGCGGGTTGCCGATGGTCGGCTGATCAAGTTAATTGTGTGGTTCGACAACGAGTGGGGCTTTGCCAACCGAATGATTCAAACCGCTAGCCACTGGCTGGCGAGTCACTAGTAAGGAGATAGTTATGTCCGTGATCAGAATGGCTGATTTGGATTTAAACAACAAACGCGTATTGATTCGTGAAGATTTAAACGTGCCCTTGAAAGATGGCGCGGTAACAAGCGACGCACGTATCCGTGCTGCGCTTCCCACCATACAAGCGGCGGTCAATGCTGGTGCCAAAGTCATGTTGATGTCGCACTTGGGTCGACCCACGGAAGGTCAATACGAAGCAGAGTTTTCACTCACACCGGTAGCGGCGCATCTTGGCAGGCTCTTGGGAATGCCCGTGCGTTTGGTGCAGCACTGGCAGGAGGGTGTTGATGTAGCAGAAGGTGAAATCGTCATGCTGGAAAATGTTCGCTTCAACGTTGGCGAAAAGAAAGACGATGAAGCCTTATCTAAAGCCTATGCCGCCTTGTGTGATGTGTTTGTGATGGATGCCTTTGGTACGGCGCACCGTGCCCAAGCGTCGACCCATGGTGTGGCTAAATATGCACCAGTAGCCTGTGCTGGCCCGCTATTATCAGGGGAGCTAGACGCCTTGAAGAAGGCGTTGGCAGAGCCAGAACGCCCCGTAGTGGCTATTGTGGGCGGTTCCAAAGTGTCTACCAAGTTAGAGGTGCTTGAAAAGTTGTCAGACGTGTGTGACCAACTGATTGTCGGTGGGGGTATCGCCAATACCTTCATGGCGGCTAGTGGTCTAGCTGTCGGCAAGTCGCTGTGTGAGCACGATCTGATTCCCCAAGCCAAGGCACTGATGGAAAAAACCAACATCCCGATGCCTAAAGATGTCGTGGTTGGCAAGCATTTTTCAGAAGATGAGCCTGCCATTTTTAAGTTTGCGGATGAAGTTGCTGACGATGAGATGATCTTTGATATCGGCCCGGGTACTGCTAATGAGATGGCAGAAATTATCCAAAACGCCAAAACCATCCTTTGGAATGGTCCCGTGGGGGTGTTCGAGTTTGAGCAATTTAGCACCGGTACACGGGCAATTAGCGAAGCCATTGCGAACAGCCCAGCGTTTTCGTTGGCGGGTGGCGGCGACACTTTAGCGGCGATCGACAAATTTAACATTGCCGACAGAGTGTCCTATATTTCTACAGGTGGTGGTGCCTTCCTGGAATACGTTGAAGGAAAAACATTACCTGCCGTAGCGATCTTGGAAGCGCGAGCTAAATAAAACAATAATAGCCGCGCATGAATTTCACGGAGACCAACTGCAAGGAGATCCTCACTACTTAACATAGTTCAAATTCCTTATTTCAAGAGCGGGCACCTGCACAGTGCCTTTGAATTTACCGACAACTGCACATTGTCGCGCTGTAATAAAGAGGATGTTATGGCACTAATTACACTAAGACAGCTGCTGGATCATGCAGCTGAATACAGTTATGGGATACCGGCGTTCAACGTCAATAACCTGGAGCAAACGCGCGCTATTATGGAGGCAGCAAGAGCCACCAATAGTCCCGTTATCATGCAAGCTTCAGCGGGGGCACGCAAATACGCGGGAGCGCCTTTTTTACGCCATATGATATTAGCTGCGATCGAGGAGTTCCCCGAAATTCCCGTTTGTATGCACCAAGATCATGGCACTAGCCCTGCGGTATGTCAGCGCTCCATTCAGTTGGGCTTTTCATCGGTCATGATGGATGGTTCACTCATGGATGATGGTAAAACCCCGTCTAGCTACGAATACAACATTGAGGTCACACGCCGAACGGTAGAAATGGCACACGCCTGTGGTGTTTCTGTCGAGGGCGAGTTGGGTTGCCTAGGCTCTTTAGAAACCGGCGAGGCCGGTGAAGAAGATGGCGTAGGTGCCGAAGGTAAACTGAGCCACGATCAAATGTTGACGGATCCCAACGAAGCGGCAGATTTTGTTGCGAAGACCGGTGTAGATGCATTGGCGATCGCCTGCGGAACCTCGCATGGTGCCTATAAATTTACGCGGCCGCCCACAGGCGATATTTTGGCGATTGACCGCATACGCGAGATTCATGCAAGAATTCCTAATACTCATTTGGTTATGCATGGTTCTAGTTCGGTTCCTCAAGACTGGTTGGCCATTATCAATGAGTTTGGCGGTAAAATTCCTGAGACGTACGGTGTTCCAGTGGAGCAGATTTGTGAAGGGATCAAACATGGTGTTCGCAAGGTAAACATCGATACCGATCTTCGTTTGGCTTCTACCGGAACAATTCGTCGCTTCATGGCCCAAAACCCTAGCGAATTTGATCCTCGTAAATACCTGGCGAAAACCATTGAGGCCATGCGAGATATTTGTATTGCCCGTTATGAAGCCTTTGGTACCGCGGGCAACGCCAGTAAGATCAATCCTATTGGGCTAGAGCAGATGGCGACACATTACAGCAAAGGTTCGTTTTAAGATGGAAAAAACGCGAGCTCATTGGCACGAACTCGCGGCCATGCTTCCCGTGTTCACCGATGATGAGGCCGCCGCCTCGCTCGGTGGGCTAGATCAGTATTACCAACATTACCGATTACCTAATCGGCAGATATACGCTCACCGTATCGGTCAACTTGAGGTACAGGAGCGGCGCATAGTTTTGCAATCGTGGTCCCCCTCACAGCCCAGGGGAACGCTGTGTATTGTTCACGGTTTGTTTGACCATACCGGCATTTATAAAAAAATTATCGACTACGCCCTCGCGGCGAATTGGCGGGTGTGTATGTTTGATATGCCAGGTCATGGCCTAAGCAGTGGTCGACAGGCGTCTATTAAAACCTTTGATAGCTATGTCGCGGTATTAGATGCTGCTGTGGCGACCTTTAAATCTTTGTATGGCGACTCACTGCATGCGCTTGGCCAAAGTACCGGCGGAGGAGTGTTGATGCGTCATTGCCTGATGTCAGAAACATGCCATTTTGAGCGTGTCGTACTAATTTCACCGTTGCTGCGCGCTAAGCGATGGAACCTGATGATTTTCGCACACGGTATGCTGCGTTGGTGGACAAATAGGATTCCCCGAGGTTTTTCTGCCTCATCCCACGACGCCGAATTTGTTGAATTTCTAGCGCATAGTGACCCCTTGCAAAGTCGCTATCTGTACCTAGATTGGTTAGCTGCAATGTTTAATGCCGAGTCTGATTTCCATCTGACCACCATGAGTGATGTTGATATCTACATGGTACAAGGTAGTGGTGACGACACGGTAGAATGGCGCTACAACATTCAACACATTCCAAAGAAATTCTCACGCTTACAGTTACATATGATCGATGGCGCCGGTCACCAGTTGGTGAATGAAGCCCCGCCTTACATTACTCACCTGTTCAGTATCCTCGACGACATACTTTAATTAGATTGGCTAGGCTCGACTTTGCCATCGCGTTCAATTGGCTTATTATTCCTATTCACACAAGGAGTGCTTATGAAATCTGTTAAATTGTTACTTACCGCGTTAATTTGTATGAGTCTTATGGCCTGTGTTAACCAAGCCAAGCTGCAAAAAGAGCGCGAGTTGGCCGGTACCGACGATGGTTTAATCTGCCGTATGGAGCAAGTGGCGGGTAAATTAATACGCGAGCGTATCTGCTATACCCCCGCACAGCTAGAGCGTATCCGTGAAGCGTCGCAAAATGCAAAAGAAAGTATGGACCGTCGCGATGCGATCGCTACCCCGCAGGGTTAATGAGCTTACAGCAACACGCTAATTTGGCCGTTCAAGCCCTACATCAAGGGGCTTGGGCCGATGCCATTAATCACGCAAAAACAGCCTTAGCGATCTCTCCTCAGCATCCTGAGCTTCTGCACATTCTTGCCATGTCTCTGCGAGGCGCGGGATATTTTCCTCAGGCTGAACAGGCGTTTAAATATTGTTTACAAATTGACCCTACGCATGCTGTTGCAGCGGGCAATTATGCCAATTTGTTATTTCAGCAGGAACGGTACACCGAGGCGGAAGCACTTTACAGATTGGCTATCAATAGTGGAAAAGCCAGTATTGATGCGAAACGCAACTTGGCAAATTTGCTTGGTTTAACATTGGGTCGCTATGACGAAGCCATTCATTTATTAGAGGAAGACGTTTCGCCGTCAGCCCAGCGTATTCTTGCAGATATTAAACATAAAAAGGGCGAGACTCAGGATGCGCTCAAATTAATTGAGAGGCTACTTGACGAGCAGGAACCGCAAGTCGATCTTATTTTACGACTGGGTCATTTCATGCGTGACTTGGGACTCTCAGAACAGGCTATTTCCAGACTTCTTCCCCATGCCGAAACAATGACGGATCGTGCTGATTATCACCATTTAATGGGGTGTTTGAACTACGACATTGGGGATTGGGTCAATGCTGAAAATTTTTTGCAGGTTGCCATAGAACTTTCGCCTAACATGCTTGAAGCGCATCGCGCATTAAATCAGTTGTATTGGGAGCAGGCTCGTGACGATGATTTTTTACTAAGTTACCGTCGACTCAAACAAGATGGAAAATATACCCCTGCGGTAAGAATGAACGAAGTGTCAACGCTCGTACAAACCAAGCAGTTTGATCATGCTCGACATCTTCTGGTTGAAGGGCTCAAAGTAGATGGGAACTTGGCTGATTATAGGCATGCGCTAGGCGCCATAGAGTGCCGTGAGTCGAACTTAGAGTTAGCGAGAGATCACCTACAGGCTGCAGCGGATGCTATGCCAGAGAATAATCGCTGGCAGGTAGATCTTGCCAGTGTCTTGATACAGCTAGGAAACTATGAAGACGCCTTTAAAAAATTAGAGCATGCTGGCCAACAATTGCCGGATAATCAAGAAATATGGGCCTACAAAGGGCTGTGTTGGCGGCTTACAAGCGATGAAAGGTTTCATTGGTTGTACGATGAACGCTTAATTGATTATCGTCCTTTGCCCATTCCAAAGGGTTTTGATAACAGTGAGCACTTCTTTTGCTCGTTAGCTGAAAGTTTAAGTAAGTTGCATACGGCCAGTAGACAGCCTCTCGATCAAAGCGTGGCGGGAGGTACCCAATCGATGGGTAACTTATTCGTACAACGTGATCCCGTTATCCAAGCGTATCGCACCGCGCTATACCAACGCATCCAAGATTTTCTGCATGGGCTCCCCAA